>JAJZGH010000345.1 GCA_021798635.1 Planctomycetota bacterium
CCGTGGCCAGCAGATCAGGGCAACTGACTTTTCGGAATTGCTTCATCAAGGCTCTGGCCAGAGGTTCGCCAAAAAGTTCACGACCTGTGGACTTGGGCGGTGGTAAACGAAAATAGGGCATGGTTTCCAGCTTGTGCAACAGCGGTTTGTGAATCCGCCCCGCCGCCGCCAATCGCCCGCCCCGGTCATACGCCATCTTGCCGCCCGTTGAGAGCGTGACAAACGCGTCCATGAGCATATTGGCCGGCCCCGTGTCAAAAGCCATTATTTCCTGCGGTGCGCCGCGCGGCGGCAAGTAGGTCACATTGGCAATACCGCCCAGATTCTGAATACAGCGGGTGCGTTTGCTGTGCGTCAGCAGCAGCTTATCCACCAGCGGCACCAGCGGCGCACCCTGCCCGCCAACAGCCATATCCGCCGGCCGAAAATTTCCCACCGTGCAAATTCCGGTCAGGGCGGCAATGACGGTGTTGTCACCAATTTGCAGCGTCCCGCCGAATCGACGTTGCGGTGATGGAGGAAGATGGCAAATCGTCTGACCATGACTGCCGATGGCGATAACTTTTGCTTTATCCACGCCCGCCTTTTGCAAAATATTATTTACCGCACCGGCGAATTCCCGCGCCGCAAGCATATTGAGTTCGCAAATTTCCGCCGTGGCGGCTTTCGCCGGCGCCATCACCGCCAGCAATCTTCGCCGCAATTCCCGCGGCCACGCCTGTTGATGATGCATCAGCACGGAAGCCTTGAGTTCATCGCCGCTGCTGCGCAAGCGAATCAGCGCCGCGTCAATACCATCCACGCTCGTGCCACTCATTAAACCAATATATAACCCCGTGCGGATGGGAATTGCTTGCAATTTCGCCATGTGGGTGATTCCTACGTCTGGGCCGCCAACTCGGCCAGTGTGTGCTTTTTTCCCCATTGGGATTCCAAGCCGTAAAACTCCTGAAGCCGCGGACGGCGCAATACATGCGATTCGTCCGCGCCAAGCATGGAATCGGATAGCGTATGGCAACGGTCTGATCCAGCTTGCATAAGTTCCTCCACAGTAATTGTTTCCGGCGCCTTGGCCAGAACATATTGCCGGGGCTGTGAACCCACCGCCAGAATCAAGCCCGCTTTGGCCAGCGATGCCAGCATTTCTTCCGCCGGTTCCAAAGCCAGACCCAACTCATTGGCGGCACTTTCCGCAGTAAGCTTTTTTCCATCATGAAACCGGTGCACCATCAATATCGCCAACGGTAAAATCCAGCGGCTATCCGTTAAGGTCGTGGTATGCCCCCGACTCATAAGAAAACGCCGCTTGAGTACCGGAAAGAATTGCTGGATAAATGCCACTTCCAAGCCGATAAGCAGAAAATTCCAGGTTAGAAAAATCCATAACATAAACAGAGGAATCAGGCCCAGATTACCGTACCATTTGCCATACCCCGCCACATCGTGGACATAAAATCCAAAGCCGTATTTCCCTGCCTCCCACAGTAACGTCGCCGCCAGAGCGCCAATGGCCGCTGCACGCCACCGCACTTTGGCGTTGGGAATCAGTTTATAAATAACAAATATCAGTATCCAGTCACCAGCGTAACTGACCAGAATGCCAAACGGGGTAAATGCCGCACTACCGACATGCAGTGATCCCGCCAGCGCAATAAACTTGGCGGAGGCAAACAGCGACGCCGCCACCGCCAGCGGTCCCAGAGAAAGCACGCACCAATACAGAGTGAATTTACGCGGCCAGGGACGCTTTTCCGTTACGCGGTAAATGTGGTTGAACGCATTTTCAATGACGTTCATCAAGCTGATTGCCGCCCATAGCAAGGTGATAAACCCCACCACGCCGGTACCCGGTGAACGCAGCACCGTTCGCATTTTGTCAATCTGCTTAATAATTGTTTGAACAATAAATTGCGGTTTGGTAGTCGCCCCGGTCCCCCCCCGGTTGGACAACTGGCTTAAGCCCAGTCGATGGACAAACGACATTTCCTCATGACGGATTTGATCCTTGGCCAGAACCAGCGACATAACCACCAGTAACAGCACCATTACCGGTAAAAGGCTGAAAAGCGTGTTATACGTCATCGCCGCCGCCTGCTGACCCGTGCGGTCATCAGCCATGCGAGCACGCAGAATTTTCCAACCGATTCGCAGATTGGAAAACCATCGCGAGGCTCTCCCCGGTTTACGAGAATCCGTGTATGTATCAGGCAAAGAAGCCGCGCCCTCCGGCATAAACATTCTCCAAATTACGTACCTTCCAACATCCCGACCATCGCCGGAATCTCCTCTATGATAACCGATACCGCTTCATTGCAGATAACCGCTGGTTTGGCTAAATTGCCGTCCTCCGCCGCTCGCCGCTTGCCGCCGGGCTGGGTTGCTACAATATCCTTGCACTGCCGCGGACGGCCGACGAACCGCCACGTTCGGCTCCCGGTAACGTTGCGGGTTACAGGATGATGAACCGTATGGGAAAAAAACATTTACTCAAACAAGCCTTAGTTCACTGGCGTTCAGATAGTGAGCTTACGCTCGCGTCAATCCTCTGGTTTATTGCCATGCTGGGCGTAATGGCGGGGCTGGATTTTTTGACTGGAGGCCCCAACATTCACCGCACCATCTGGCTGGTGCCGCCCTTCGCCGCCACATTGAGCATATTAATTCTGCTGCCGTCGGCCTCGATCGCACAGCCGATCCCCGTAGTTGCGGGGTCAACGCTTGGTGCCACGCTGGGGGCAGGTGCCGCGCTGGCAGTGCATGGCCCATTCTTCGCGGTTATTGTTGCGGGAATGACACTGGTTATGCTATCAGCATTGCGCTTGTACCATCCGCCAGGGGTGGCGTTATCCATGTATCCGCTTTTGCTGCATCCCGGTATTCTTTTCCCCTGGGCGGTAGTCTTTCCGTTTACATTGGTGGCCGTGTGCAGCGCCGCGGCTCTGAGCCGCAGCATAAAATCCTGGCCCTCTTATCCGCGCCCGTTTCCTGCGCCCGCAGTGCCGGGCGAATCAGAGGACCTGAATTAAATTTACCGTCACTTGCCAAGGTACTGCCCGGAGCACTATATTCCCTTGGCGGTGTAGAGAAGTACCTGACCTGAGGGTTGATTGAAAGGCCTTATTTCTATGACCGCGGAAACCCAATCGGATTCCAACTTATTTCCCGCCTCGAACCGTGCCAATATGGCTGGATACATTCGTCTCCGGCTGAAAGCCCTGGGCCTGCCGTCCATTGATGAAGATCAGCAGGATGGAGCGCTGGACGAAATAGCCGATGGCATTTTGGCCAATTTCCGGCAGAAAAGCCGACTGCTCAAAGACTATCGCGTCCCGGTGGATCAACGTATAGAAGCGTTTTTGAACCGTCAGCTCGGCCCACTGCCCCGGCCGCTGCGCTTGCCCGCACTGACCTTCAGCCTCAATCGCCCCGGCATCGCCCGGGAACTATCTCTGCCCCGTCACGGCGATCATATTGAAAGCCCCTACGTGTCCAGCTATCGCCTGCGCAATGGGGTATTGCATAACCCGCGCAGCGATCGCCGCACCACCCAAGGAACCTTTCACGTAACCGATTGCGGATTACCCGTACCCGCGGATAAAATTGCTGTACCCCCCGCGGTTTTTGCCACGTTGTTTCAACACGCTCTTAATCCCCCGCAGGACCTGCTTACCCTGCCCTACACTGTGGATGTGCCCGGCGGCGTAGCGGTCTTCTGCTCTCTGCTGCTGCGGCCCATCGTTGTGCCGGAAGTGCCGGGCGTCAGCCCGGAAAAAAGAATGGAAATTCATTTCTTTGCCCCGGGCAGTCTGGTCAGCAATCTCGATTTTGTCGAATCAATTTTTGGCAATGCCGGCGATCCCGCCTTGCCGGAAAATGATGCAGCTTTGGATGTGGAACACTGGACCGGCCACACCGGCTGCGTAATACTGGCTCCCCACCTTACCCAATGCACCAAGCAACAGCTCGGCCTGCCCCATTGGGACGCCGCCACTGCGCGGCAGAAGCGCGACGGCATGTGCTGGAAAACCGCGGATGAACGCTACAACAATGGTTCCGCTTTTAAGCTTACCTGCCGCAGTGCCGCAGGCGTGATGGTCACACTGATTGCCGACAACTATTATGGCTACTGCAA
>JAJZGH010000346.1 GCA_021798635.1 Planctomycetota bacterium
GGGTGGTGGTTGCGGGCATGATTGTTCCTCCTTGAAAACTTGACATTAATCCCAAGCCACGTCCTGTGGATTGGTGCCTTCCTATTTTACACACACTTACCCTTTGGCAGAAACTGTCACAGGCCCTCTGGGATTAATCGTCGTTTTTTTATGGGCACAGACGGTTTCTTTCCGATAAGATGGATGGAAGAGAGTGGGGTCGGCAATGAATCCCGGCCTGGATGAAATTAATACGACAGGGCTTGCCATGGACGCGCCATCTTCCCAGCCGCCAATTTATATCCTCGAAGATTTTCGGTTGGAGGATCTTTATCCGCTTACCTATACTCGGCCCGCTGCGCTTTTACGCTGCGGGGCGGAGACCCTGCTGGATCGCATGTTGCGGCATTTGCCCCGGCCGCCCAGCGGCATCATCGTGCGCGATACCATTAAAGCCAAAATGCGCGAGACCCTGCGGATTCCGGTCAACCCGAAAATTGATATGACACGCAGCACGGTGTTTATCAATGCCCGTTGGCTTATGACCCATCCTTTTGACTATCCCCCGGTTGATACCGCCGGCATGACCGGGGAGGATTTCACATGGGTGCATTTATCCCCGGCGAAACTGGCGGAACTGGACCTTAAGCGAATCGTCCGATCGCGCATTTTAGAAAAGCTTATCACCACGATCAGCGCGGGTCTGGTCGATGCGGTGATGATTCGCTATCCCTGGAATCTTCTGGGAAACCAGCACGATATTCTACTGGATGACTTCCAACGCCGCGGTGCCGCGAAGCTCAGTGAACCTATGCCCGGTGCGCACTTGTTGAAGAGTGAAAATATGTACATCGGACAGGAAGTGCAGATTATGCCCGGCGCTGTGCTCGATGCCCGCAACGGACCCATTATTGTCGAACGCGGCGCGCAGATTCGCGCCAATAGTGTTATCACCGGGCCGGTTTACATCGGACCGGAATGCGTCATTCGCACCGGTGCCGATATCCGGGAAGATTGCGCCTTCGGTCCCGGATGCCGCGTGGGCGGTGAAATCATCGGATCCATCTTTCAGGAATATTCCAATAAACAGCATGATGGTTTTTTAGGCCAAACTTTTGTCGGTTCCTGGGTGAATCTGGGAGCCGGCACCACCACCAGCAACTTGAAAAATACCTACGGTATCGTGCGCGTTCCCATCGGCGGAAAAGACCGCATTACGGGCCTGAAATTCATGGGATCGGTCATTGGCGATCATGCGAAAATCGGCATAGGCACCATGCTAAGTACCGGCACGGTCGTGGGGTTTGCCAGTCATATTCTCACCAGCCGACCGCCAAAATTTATTCCCAGCTTCGCCTGGGTGACCGATGCGGGTATTGAGCATTTGGATTATGAAAAGTCTCTCGAAATAGCCCGCACCGTCATGGAACGCCGCAAGCAGAAGCTCACCGTTGCTGACGAGGAAATATTTAACCGTATTTTCACGTCTTGGAGCCAGAGCGAAAGCTACCGCTGGCGCGAAAGCGCCGTCGCCCAGTAGACTTTTCTCGAGCTTACTCATCCGCTCCGCTGTTGGCGGTGTAGTAATTCGGACTTTCCCGTGTAATGGTAATATCATGCGGGTGGCTTTCCACCATGCTGGCATGGGTGACACGCACGAACCGTGACTTGTTTTGTAACTCCTCAATTGTTCTGGCACCGCAATAGCCCATGCCTGCCCGCAGACCGCCGACCATCTGATAGACAAAATCTCCCAGTGGCCCGCGGTAATGGACCAACCCCTCGACACCTTCCGGCACAAGCTTGCTGGATTTCCGCACGCCGGCCTGTCCGTAACGATCGGCCGAGCCTTGCACCATGGCACCCATGGAGCCCATGCCCCGGTAACTTTTAAAGCGCCGCCCGCGGTGAATAACCAACTCACCCGGGCTTTCATCCAGACCGGCAAACAGCGATCCCATCATGACGGCATTGGCCCCGGTCGCTAACGCCTTGGTGATGTCGCCGCTATGGCGTATGCCGCCATCGGCAATCACCGGGACTCCCAAGGGGCGGGCAACGGCAACAACGTTCATAATTGCTGTAATCTGCGGCACGCCCACTCCGCTGACAATCCGCGTGGTGCAAATGCTGCCGGGGCCAATGCCCACTTTCAGGGCATCCGCTCCGGCCTCAATAAGATCCTTGGCGGCCTCGGCGGTGGCGATATTGCCGGCAATAACCTCAATGTCAAATTTCCGTTTAACCTCGCGCACCGTGTCAATCACATTGGCGGAATGGCCATGGGCGGTATCCACTACCAATACATCCACGCCCGATTCAATCAGTGCCGTCACACGGTCAAATTGTTTCACCCCTACCGCCGCCCCTACCCGCAGGCGGCCGCGGCTGTCTTTGCAGGCGCGGGGAAATTGATGGGTTTTGTCGATGTCCCGCATGGTAATCATGCCGCGGAGCCGACGTTGATCATCCACCAGAAGCAATTTTTCCACCCGGGCGTTATTTAACAGAATTTCCGCTTTTTCCAGGGACGTGCCCGGCGGCGCGGTGATCAGATTGCTGCGGGTCATCAATTCGCGTACCGGATTGTTGTCATCGCCTTCAATAAACTTTAAATCCCGCCGCGTTAATATCCCCACCAAACCCTCATTGTCAGGGTTCACAATGGGTATACCGCTGATATTCTGTTCCTTCATGATCTGCCGGGCGCGGCCCACCGTGGCGTCGGGCGGTAAGGTTACCGGGTCAGTGATGATCCCATTGGCGGACCGTTTGACCTTTTCCACCTCGGTGCACTGTTGTTCAATCGACATGTTTTTGTGAATACACCCCAGCCCCCCTTCCTGGGCCAGCGCAATAGCTAAAGCGGCTTCCGTAACTGTGTCCATGGGCGCGGAAATGAGTGGTAAATTAAGCTCAATTCGCCGCGTGAGGCGCGTGCGCGTGTCCGCCTCGGACGGGACAAAGTCACTACGCCCTGGCACCATCAGGACATCATCAAAAGTAAAGCCTTCGCCGATAATTTTATTGAGGTTTTCCATGTAGCAATAATGCCCGCCCTTGTGCGCAAAGTCAACCACCTGTAATTTTTATGTTCCGCCTTGGGCGGCAGGTTCGTTAACGCAGTAACCCTGCCCGGCGGTCAAAGACCGCATCAATCAGACGGCTCATATCCACCACCCGCAGGTTTGTCGCGATGTGCCGGGCGATTTCATCACGTGTCAGTAACCGTACGGATCTTTCGGCGATGAAGCTTGGCGTACCTGCGCAGGCGGCGTCCTGATTCGTTGGCTTTGAGCGTAGCGATTCCTCCGCTTTTAAGTCGGCGACGGGCGGTATCTCATTATTCATTACGTCATTAAGCGCAGCGTTTTTCTGTATCGCCGCCCAGGTTTCCGGGGCGACTTTTTTGCTGATGGCCAGCATCGTGGCTTCCGGATTCGCCGGTATGCCCACCAGGCTGAATTCCAGCAATTCCCATTTCCGGTAAATGCGCCGGGCCTTTTTAAGTTCCGGTCGCCGGGCGATTTCTTCCGGCGTCGGGTTGGAAAATTCTCCGGGCAAAAAGCCGACGCTGTAGCTGTTTAATACGCCGTCCTGAGCCAGGGCAAACATATCGCGGCCAAATTGTGTCTTATCGGTGCAGCGATATTTCGCCAGCACGCGATCACCACTTTTCTTCACCCATTGGGCAGCCCCCAGCGGCAAGGCGGTGTCATGATTGTAAAACACTGTCAGGCCGGAATAATTCTTCCGCACCAGCCCTTCCGGCAATACCACATCACCATCCCGATCCACCGCGGATGTGGAAATGCACGCCACGATTTCTCTGCGGCCGGCTTGAACTTCAATAAGCTGCCCCTCAAACGCTTTGCGCAACATGGACATAACATTTCCCTTTGCAAAATGGGTGCGGGCGGGCAACGCCACGGCGTGGTTTATCCTGTCGCGTGATCAATGGTGTCCGGCAAATTCACGTCAGCGAAGTGCATGTGGGATGGATTTTCAGGTACGGGCGGCATTTTTTCTGTGGCTGGTGAGACGCCGGACGGCGGGCTGGAATTCCGCAGCGGGTTGGGCGCATGCGGCAGCTTAGCGGTTCAGGAGGAAAATAAAATCTCCCTGGAACCACTTAGGTCAA
>JAJZGH010000347.1 GCA_021798635.1 Planctomycetota bacterium
GTCAGGCGTGTGGTTGCAACTGGCTAGGAAAGACGCTGGTGTTCAGTCGGTTGCATACTATGAAGCCATCGAAGTGGCGCTCTGCTTCGGGTGGATAGATGGACAGAAGAAAGCACACAGCGAAAAGTACTGGCTGCAAAAATTCACGCCGCGCTCAGCCAAGAGCACTTGGTCAAAAATCAACAAAGCGAAGGCACTTGCCCTCATCAAAGCTGGAAAAATGAAACCACCCGGTCTCAAGGAAATAGAACGCGCCAAAGACGATGGGCGCTGGAATGCGGCATATGATTCAGCCGCTAAATCAGCCGTACCAAGTGATTTGCAATCGGCACTCGATGGCAATACGCGAGCCGGAAGCTTCTTCGCAACGCTTGACCGCCGAAATAGATATGCCGTTCTGTTCAGAATTCAAACAGCCAGAAACGCCGAAACACGCGCAAAGAAAATTTCGCAATTCGTGCAAATGCTGGAGAGGCACGAGAAGGTCCATCCGTGACCAATCGGGGTGTTTCTGAGACAATGACGCCCAACATTAGATGATCTTCCTGCTGGCTTCAGGTGCTTTTTGTTTAAGAAGTGCGTCACTTGGTAACTGCCGGCCGGTGTCGGCTACCGGGCGATCAAGCTTTCCTCTTCAGCATGGCGAGCATGGAGCCGGCCAGAAGAATGGTGATGGCAGCGGGTTCCGGTACGGTGACGGGATCGACAAAATTCCAGGCCAATGCGTAGGTTTCGGAATTGGATATCAGATTGCTTCCGCCCAGCATTTCCACCGCCAGATCATACTGGCCCGGGGCCAGCGTGCTCATGCCCAGTGCGGAGTTAATGTTGATCTGTTGCAGATTATCCAACATGCTGGTGCTGCTGGCGACCTGCTGCCCGGATGAATTCAGCAAAAACAGCAGCAGGTGATTTATTCCGCTGGCCTGGTAATCCTTGTTCCATGTCAGCGTCGCGGTCAGGTCCCAACTGTTGATGGATGTCCCCGGCAGGTTAAAGTCATAATTTTCCACCGCGTTTTTGCTCGAAGATGCGGTAATCGAGGCCAGATTCCACCCGCTTGTCGCCGCGACGGCTGTGCCCGCGAAGCCGGCCGTCGGGGCGGCTGTGACATTGCTTGAAAGACTGCTGACCGCCGCACTGGTGGCCACTGAATAATTATGTTCACCGCCGGCGAGATTTTCATAGGAATTATAAACATTCACCATGCCCGCACCGTAACGCGGATCCAGCGGTGTGATGGCGTTGGCGGTTGTGGCGTTGTAGGTGTAGGTGCCGCTGTTGGCTGTGTAGGAGTTGGTCCAGCCTTGTATCTTGGTGGCACCATTCAACAGCAACGCTTTGACTGTGCGAATATCAGTCGCGGCCCCGGCGGTACCGGCACCGCCGATCTGTTCATTCCCGGCTTGAATCAACAGCGCCGCCGAACCGGAAACCAGCGGGGCGGTATAACTGGTATAGCTGCCGGGAGCAATCAGATCCGGTGCGGATCGGCCATCCCATGTCGGTCCAACCCAGGTGGAGGGCGTTGCGCCAATTCCGGCATAGGCACCGACGGCAATACCGTTGTACATATCCGCGGGCGCGTTGACATAACTGGGCGTGGTGGTGCTGGTGGTCTGGCCGTCACCAATGGCGGTGACAAACAGCGTGTTATTTTGAGCCGCGTAATTATCCCATATCTGATCGAGATATTGGCTGGTGGAGGATGTCACTCCGGGATAAACAAAACTCTGATTCACCACCGATGGAGCTTCCCCAAGGGAACTGTTGATCGGAGCCGTATCGGCGTACAGGGTATTGTAGTAATCACTTTCGGCATAGACATAAACATGTGAAACGTCAGGAGCCACGCCCGCGCCGGCACCGCCGTAAAACAGTGATGCGACATACCCGGCATGCCATGAAGCATCGGCACTGTTGTAAGAGCCGGAAGAATTTCCGGATGCATCAATGAAGGTAAATTGGGCATGGGTGCTTAGATTGGCCGGGTTGGGTTCAAAGGCGTTAAGCGTGGTGCTGCTGACCGAAGCCTCCACCTGTGCCACATTTACGCCTGATCCGTTGATATTGGGCGCGGCGCTTTGCAGTTGCGTCAGGCCGATTTGATCAAAGGTGGTAACGGCATGAACAGTATTGGCGGCGGCCAGCGCCGCCGCCAATGCCACCGCCGCGCCGGCGCACCGCGCGGCGTGAGTTTTGGATATAAACGTATTGTCATCTATACCACTAAGTACATTCGGACGTAATTCCGTCAAGGCGGGTTTCGTGATCATCGGCAGGCTCCGTAAGGGGGCGCTAAGGCCCGGATAACTCTGGCGACCAAAGGCATGGTCGCCGGCGAGTAACAACCTCTCTTGAATCGGATCACCGATGGGTCACAGGTAAGGAAAAATCGTCAGGTTCCGCGATTGGACTGTTATGAGTCGCGCGGCAGGGCCATACGCAAATATTTGAGTTATATACGGACGTTCAAGTGCCTTTTAAGCCCATCATTACGGACCTTATGCCACCGGCCAGTAGCAGGCCGGGGCAAAAAAGCCTCCGGCTCCGCTGGCGGTGACGCGACGAATCACTCAATGCCCGGTAGCGCAATCTGGAATCTGGAACCTGGAATCTTAAAATCTAAAATTTTCCCCCCAACTCCCTGTTTTTACTCATTATTCATTATTCATTAAAAAGCTTTCTACCTCCTGCTCCTTTTCTAATGATTCGCCACGGCGAGGCCGCCTCGCCCGCTAAACATCAGGGTGCCTCTTAACTCCTTCATCCTCATAAAAGGTACCTGACACCTTTTCCGCGCGTGACGCAGGCATCTTGCCGGTACGTAGACACGCAGCGGGCAGGCGGGACGCCCTGCGTTACAATTCCCAACTCCCCTGTGCCCCGTAATCTACCTCCGTAACTGCCCGTTCCCTGTGACGATAAACTTATACGTGCATAAATCCGCTGCGCCCATGGGGCCGCGGGCATGGAGTTTATCCGTGCTTATGCCGATTTCCGCGCCCAATCCGTATTCAAATCCATCGGCCCAGCGGGTGGAGGCGTTGACCATCACGCTGGCGGAATCGACGTTCTGGATGAATTTATTGGCCGCGGCAATATCGCCGGTAACAATGGCATCGGTGTGTTGTGAACCATATTGCGTGATATGGGCAATGGCTTCATCAATGGAATTCACCTGCTTGATGGCCACAATTAAATCCAGATATTCGGCTCCCCAGTCTGATTCCACGGCCAATTTGGCATTCTGCAAAAGCCCCTGGCTGCGGGCATCAGCGCGCATTTCCACTTTGGCTTCGCGAAACTTGGCCGCCAGACGCGGTAGAATGCGTGCCGAAATATCTTTATGCACCAGAATACATTCCGCGGTATTGCATACGGCGCAGCCATCCACCTTGGCGCTAAATGCGATGGCCACGGCCATATCAGCATCGGCATATTTATCAATATAAATATGGCATACACCTTTATAATGTTTGATAACCGGGATCGTCGCCTGCTCCACCACGGCACGAATCAGGGATTCGCCGCCGCGGGGAATCGCCAGGTCCACCAGGCCCTCGGCGGTGACCAGCGCCCCCACGGCCGCACGGTCGGTTGTGGTGATCAACTGTACGGCATCAGGATCTACTTGGGCGGCGATGAGAGATTCACGGATGATTTTGGCGATGGCCGTATTGCTGTGCATGGATTCCTTGCCGCCGCGAAGGATGCAGGCGTTGCCGCTTTTCAGGCACAGGGCCGCCGCATCGCTGGTGACATTGGGCCGGCTTTCATAAATGATGGCAATAACGCCAATGGGCACGCGTCGCTTTTCAATGCGCAGGCCATTGGGGCGGTCATACGCTTCAATGGTTTGACCGACGGGATCCGTTTGCCCCGCGATTTCCCGCACGCCGGCGGCCATCGCTTCAATTTTTTTCTCAGATAAAGTCAGCCGGGAAATCATCGGCAGTGCTAGATTGTTGTTTTTCGCCTCCCGCAAATCTATCACATTGGCCGCGAGCAATTCCGCTTTGTTGGCGGTCAGGCCATCCGCAATGCGCAGCAGCGCCGCATTGCGGACATTGCCACTCAACGCGGCCAATTGCCGCGACGCCTGCCGCGCCTGCCGGG
>JAJZGH010000348.1 GCA_021798635.1 Planctomycetota bacterium
AACCACCGGGTTATCACCACGGTGCTCTTTAACCACGGCGCGCCACCGAGCACCGGATGGCAATCCGGTGGTTGATCCAATGCCGCCAACCAACCACCGGGTTATCACCACGGTGCTCTTTAACCACGGCGCGCCACCGAGCACCGGATGGCAATCCGGTGGTTGATCCAATGCCGCCAACCAGCCACCGGGTTATCACCACGGTGCTCTTTAACCACGGCGCGCCACCGAGCACCGGATGGCAATCCGGTGGTTGATCCAGTGCCGCCAACCAACCACCGGGTTATCACCACGGTGCTCTTTAACCACGGCGCGCCACCGAGCACCGGATGATAATCCGGTGGTTGATCCAGTGCCGCCAACCAACCACCGGGTTATCACCACGGTGCTCTATCACGCGACGCTCCGCCAAGAGGCCGAAAATCGTCCCGGCGCGCCGGGATCGCAACCCGGCGATTGCTAGCGGCGGCTTTTCGTTGCAGGCATGTACGGCAGTTCCACATCTTGCACGGGTTGCGTTGCGGTACTGGGCTTTGGAATCGCCTTTTTAAATGGTGCCATTATTGCTTTTGAATCCGGTGTCGTAGTGCCGACCCCGGCAGCGTTAAGACTTTGCGGCTGTTCCGGTGCGAGAAGCGCCGGTTGTGGAATCGCGGTAGCCCGTGGGGCCGCATCCGAAAGCTCTGTCATTTGCACCCACCGCCGCCAAGTTAATACCGCGAAGAGTTTTCCCACCGACCAGGATTTATAACCGTGCTCTAAGTGCATTTTAACGCCGGCAGTCTTACCGCTGTGAATGGGTCCGAAATGAACCGCCGGGCTGATTTGGACCACGCGACTCTGCTTATCGGATTTTTTCAGCGCCCACAAAGAAAGCGTTCCCTGCAGTCGGCCTACGCGGGCGTTGCGGACTAACAGTGATACCGTATGCACCGATGAGCGATTAGCATCGGCTGTCAGAGTAACCTGGGCGACGGGAAGGTTCTTCATGGCCGCAGTTCGCAGCGCGGCAGCTAAAGCTGCCGCTGTGCCGGGATAGGTAAGAAAATAGACATGCTGATTGAGTGGAATTTCCTGCCATCCGGGGTAGGGTACGGGAGCACGCCGGCCGCGCGCATTGCGGGTGGCCATTAATCCTTCCGCATCGACGACAATAATTTTCCCCGCAGGAAATTTCCCCGGTGCCGGCAAAAGTGCCCGCAATTGCTTCCAGCCCGTGCTGCCATCTGCGACTGCCGTGCGCCAGGCACTGCGTTTAATCATCACAGGCGGATTGCTGCGCCACGCCCTGAACTGCGTGTCCGCAAAGCCTCCGGACCCTAACCCGGCGACCACAGCACACGACCCAGAGGCCTGCTTAAAAACCGCCGCCAGAAGAGGCAATTGCGGATGCACAAGACAATACAATTTCCCGCTGCCCAGCACGTGCGGTTCAAAATTATCTGAATCAGCGGGGACCGGCACGTACCGCGCTGCTGCCACGAGAAACAATGCCGGATCAGGCCCCGCGCTTGAGGTAATCTGGTCTGCTGATGAATAGGCCGCCGGTAAAATCAGCACGGGCAATGCCGGATCGGATCGTTCCAGATTTTGGCACAATCGCAGGGACTGCCGGGTATCCGACAAAGCCACGCCGCCGGTCAGCGTTGTTAGCGCCATATTGCCCTGTCCCGCCCCGATAACCTCAGGCGTGGCAAACACCTTCGCCCTGCAACGCAACGCCCGCAAAGCTTCATGCAGGCGCGGAATAACCGCATTGACGATTGAGGCTGGATGCGGATTTGCGGAACTTGAAAAGCGCACCACCACGGCCTGACAAACCGCGCTGATGGCTTTGAGATTTTCTGTAATCGCATGATACACAATCTGCGGATGCTGGCTGGGGCTTGACGCACCCACCGTAAACACCGCAATAAGTTTAGCCCCGGATTGTTTGAGCTTTCTGGCCACACGCGAAGTCAGTTTGGGGAAATCGTTGTCGCGATCGGCGGACAGACGGATGTTATATACATATTGCCTGATTCCGGTTTCCTTAATGTCGTCGGCGATAAAGCCACGCGGATGCGGGGAAATAAATCGTCGCGGCAGGGGGGCAATCCACGGGCTGTTTTTGGTACCGCCGCCGTCGGTCGCCGAACGCGGCGCGTAAATACACCGGGGATTCTTAAACGTTTTCACGGCCGGGATTTTGGCGTGGTGCCAGAGCAATTCATAGCGGCCTATGGAAGCGAGCGTTTCCGGCAAGGCAATGCGCACAATTTGTCCCTGCGCCAGCAAGGTGGGACGAATGGGAGTTTTGGCCCGCACCATCGCTTTCTTACCCTCTCTCCCTTGCCGCACCCAGCGCAGGTTCCCCGATAACATGTGCGCGGTTTTCCCTGTATTTATTATGCGGAGATTCAGTTTTGTATGATCACCCGGATGATATAGCCCCGATGGATGACTTTGGGCGGTTAACACAATGCGCAAGGGCGCAGCCGCGCACGGTTCAGAACTTAACAGACACGCGGCCAGCATAAGCAATGCAATTTTCATAGATTGCATTCTATCCGGTTCGTCACTGCACGGGAAAATATTAACTCCAGACGAAGTCGCGACGGTGCGGCATTGTGTTTCCAGATGATTTCGGATTAAATGGCTGCTCTCGCAGCGGTGTTCGGAGTTTGAATTCATGCGCGTACTGGTAGTTGAAGATAATAAAATCAGCCTGGCCTTAATTCGTAAGACGCTGGCAACAGCGGGCCATGAAGTTGTCTGCACCGAAACCGCTGACGAAGCCCTGGAAATTATCCGCCAGGGATTGGCGCATCTGATCGTGGCGGACTGGGAGATTCAATCCTCCCTAAGCGCTTTATCACTATGCCAGACGATTCGCCGCGAAGAAGTCTGGGGATATGTATATATTATCCTCGTAACTTCGTTGAATGACGCCCAGGAACGTGTCCGCGGTCTGACCGCCGGGGCCGATGATTTTATCAGCAAGCCGTATGATCCGGATGAACTTGTGGCGCGCGTGCGCAGCGGCGAGCGTGTTCTGTCTACCGATACACGCAACCTGGCGATTTTTGCCATGGCCAAACTTGCCGAATCGCGTGATCCGGAAACCGGCATGCACCTGGAGCGCGTGCAAACCTATTCGCGCCTGCTGGCTCAGGAAATGGCGTCCAACCCCAAATATCAGGAAGACATTACCGCCAACTTCATACGCTGGATGTACCTGACCAGCCCCCTGCATGACATCGGCAAGGTCGCCATCCCCGACTATGTGCTGTTAAAACCCGGTCGCCTGACGGATCGCGAATTTGCCCTGATGAAAACGCACACCACGCTGGGGGCCAACACCATTGATATTGCCTTACGCAAATTTCCCCAGGCCGAATTTTTGCGCATCGCCAAGGAAATTATCGCCACGCACCATGAACGCATCGACGGTACCGGCTACCCCACGCAGATGCGGGGCATGGACATTCCCATCAGTGGTCGCATTGTGGCTGTGGCCGACGTTTATGATGCCTTGACCTCCCGCCGTTTATACAAAGACGCCTTCACCCACGAAATCGCCCGCTCCATGATTGAAGCCGGTTCCGGCACCCAGTTTGATCCGGACATCGTAGCCATGTTCCTGAAAATCCAGGACGCCTTCGTCGAAGTAAAAGAACGCTTCGCCGAATGCCCGCAGATTATCACCTGACGCTGCCCGTTGCCCAAGAACCCCTGCACCCATCTTGCCGTCCCTGATAAAGCCGCCGGCTTCGCCGGCGGTGCCGAATTCCATTGCACGGCAAATCGGGAAATTGTTTTGTACTTTTCCGTATTATCTGTTTACTGCAAAAAAACCGTAGTCGCGAGAGCGAATTGTCTGCCGAATACCTTTTACAGGGATTTCGGGATACGTCGCGTTGCCTTGTTGCGGCCAGCTAGCTCAAAGCGAGGTTCGCCCTTCTCTTACGCAAGTGGATAAAGTCGCTCGCTTAACAGGATGAGCCCTAACATGTAATATGATGTCCGCGTAGGAACGGAGAATTGATTTGTCGCCCAGGAAGATCAACGCTGATAAGCCCCACCTTTGGAAGGCCGATGTATTGGCTTCGGTGGATCAGTTTAACCAGTG
>JAJZGH010000349.1 GCA_021798635.1 Planctomycetota bacterium
AAAAGGCTCCAAAAATGGAATTTACCAGCCAGACAGTTCAAATCGATTACGACTGCGACCGCGTGCAAATGCAGTAATATAAGGCCTGCCGCCCACTTTTGTGATTTTTTAACCGGACACTACTGGTGGCGCATATGGCGATGGTGAAGTATTTTCCTTGCCTGTCACCGGTGGTACGCCCACCATATTAACATCATTCAAAATTGCTGGGGCTTACCCCGAAGCCGGTCTGGCTCTCTCTGGAAATACCTTGTATGGTACGACGACTGGTAGTGGTGCACATGGGGATGGCGAAGTATTCTCTTTACCTATTAATGGCGGCACGCCTACCATATTGACATCATTCAACTACGCTGATGGGGACGGCCCTTCTTCTGGCAATCTGACTCTCTCTGGGAACACCTTGTATGGCACAACTGGAGCTGGTGGTACAGGAGATGGTACCGGTACGGTATTTTCCTTGCCCATTATCGGTGGGACACCCACCGTATTGGCATCGATTGGCTACAATATTGACGGGCAAGATCCCGAGGGCGGTCTGATTCTCTCCGGAAGCACCTTGTATGGCACAACTTTTGTTGGTGGCGCATATAGTAATGGTGAAGTGTTCTCCGTGCCTGTTACCGGCGGCACACCAACTATATTGGCATCGTTCAACGGTGCTGATGGGGCTGAGCCCAACGGTGTGATCATTTCCGGGAGTACCTTGTATGGCACAACTAGATTTGGTGGTGCAAATGCCGCTGGCGTAATATTCTCACTACCTATTACCGGCGGCACACCAAATGTAGTGGCCTCATTCAACTATGATTGGGGCTACCCTAGTGCCGGTCTACTTCTCTCTGGTAGCACTTTGTATGGCACAACATCCAACGGTGGCGCATACGGCGATGGTACGGTCTTCTCGCTCCCTATCCCCGAACCCGCATCGTTGGCATTATTAGTGCTGGGCGGTATGCCGCTGTTGTTGCGGCGAAATCATAGAAAGAAAATCTAAAATAAACATTCTTCACCGACGGTATTCATCGGGACGACAATACTGTATTTCAGGCCCGCCCGCAGGGCGGCATGCTTATTGGCTTCCTTGGCGATCTCGACAACCGCCGTAAGCAAACAAAAATTCGCGGGTAACTGCTCTGAAAAATCGCCAGACCTTCGCAACAGCGAAACAATATGGCCATTTTTCATCCTGCGCTGGTGAGGCTTGGTATCATGGGAGACTACTACGCTGCACGCTATATTTGTTGAATAATCCACATTTTGTACGTTAATACGAAATAATTTATATTGGTTTTGAAATATTATACATTTTACAACTATTTACATTTTGGTTCGTTTGGCTGGTCAGACGGGTTGATTGGCCTGTGGCGTGTGCTACGGCGAGCCTGTTTGGGCCGGATGTAAATAAGGAGATACTTATGTTCTGGCAAAATTCAGTTCGGTGTTTGGGAGGTAAAGCTGCGGGATTGAAACTTGGCTTGCTGGCGGGTGCGGCGGTGGCCCTGCTTGCGGCGGCGGTGCCGGCGCAGGCGGGCGTGCGGATTGCATTCGGATTTTCCATACCCTTTGTTGCACCGATTCCCACCTTTGTACAACCGCAGCCGATTTACTATACGCCGCCCGCTGTAAACTATTCTCCGGCTTATATCCCGGCTCCGGCACCGGCGATATGCCCGCCCCCGCAACCGGTTTATTATTCTCCGCCGGCGTATTGCCCGCCGCCCGCGGTGTATCAGGCACCGCAGCCGGTGTTTTATCATCCCATTTATCGACCACGGGTTGTGTGGCAGAATCGCTGGGGCGCATGGCGGCGACCGGATCGCGATGATCATGCCTGGTACCGCGGTGATCGTGGTGGACGGCGAGATTTTGCCCCGCGCCGCGATTGGCATTAAGCAAAAGTTTTTTGCGGCAACCGGCCCCGCTGAATTATGTTCGGCGGGCCGGTTATTTTTGTGCCCGTGCACGGATCAGGCAGGCTGGAAGCCTGCACCACAATGCGGGGCCATTGCGGCTAATTGGGACACCCATAAACCGTTACTTATTTTTTCATGGATTGTACGACGCGTTGGGCTTGGGTGGCGATGTCGCCTTGCATACCGCCGAGGTGACGCACAATGGCACGCAGGCCTTTTTTCTGGGCGGCGTTAGTGGTGTGTTGCAATTGATTGTTGAGATACGCCGAATCGGTATTCACCTGCAATTGCAGAAGCTTGAGTAATCTCAACTGAGCCGCCGGCGGCAGGAGTTGCTGCTTACCGCCACCCCCACCACCGCCGCCGCCGCCCCCCTTTTTCGGATTCTGCTGCTGCTTAAGAGCTTCAATAATATCTTTGATTTTCGCGATCGCTGAAGTTTGTTCATCCAGCACACTTTGATTGGCTGTAGCGCCCGCCAGGATGTTGGCCGCCATGCGCATGTCCTTGATGATTTTGCCATTCAACCAGGCCAGCAGCGGTGCCGGGCCGGATTCCACCTGACCTAACGCGGCAAGTTCGGCCATGAGCAACTGTTGGGCGCGGGCAATGCCGATGGCCTGTAACTGCTGCGGCCGATTTAACATCCCCTGCGCCACGCGGGCTTCACGCAGCGTGCGGGTTTGATTCAATAATGATTCCTGCGCTTTAAGCAGCAACTGATATTGCTTTTTCAAACTGGCGATCTGACTTTGCCGCTGTTTGTTCTGGACTTTTTTGAGCTGCTTTTGCAGCAAGGCCAGCGCCAGTTGCAAATGATGCAAAGCACTATTTTCATGCCCCATCGCGTGTGGCTGATGGTCGCGAAGCAAGGATCCGGTGGCCTGTCCCATATTTCCGCCGGCGGCCCGCAGATCCTCGCCAACTCGCCCGGATTGATCCACCTTATCGGCTTGCCCACATACGGCCAGGGTATCGAGCTGTAGTCGGCTTTCCCGATTGGCGCTGGCGGCCAGGGCGGTTTCGGGCGCTTTATTTCCGGCTTGGATGGTGGCGGCGATCAAAGCTTTTTGTCGAATGATTAACTGGGCCACAATTTTGATCAGATCGCGCAGTTGCTTAGCGAGTTGCCGCAGCGATTTACTCTGTGCGCTATTGAGCGCTTTGAGCATATCGCTTAACGCCTTGTGCGCCTGGGCCTGACTGCCTGATCCAGATTGCATCTGATTTTTATTGATGGCACCTGCGGCCATTTGCATAGCTGAACTGACGGATTGTTGTTGGGCAATTTTTGCGGCACTGGCTAAGGCGGCGGCCAAAGCAGGATTGCTTTTTTGCAAAGCCTCTGCCGCCTGCTGAAGTTTATCAGCAAGTTTGGCGGCCTTGCCAGCCAGGGCATTTTGCTTTTGCGCTAATTTATCCAGCGCCTTGCGTAACGCGGGCGGAAGTTGGTCCTTGTTCATGCCGATGGTTTTGCCGGCCAAAGCCTTGAGTTGATTCTGCAATAGTTGCTGATGGTGCAACATGCTTCGGGTTTGCGCCAGCAGCGCGTCAAACTCACCTTGGGCACCCAGCAGGTTCAACAGGTCACGCATGGTACGCATGGCCTGATTTTGCGCGGCACCCGCGTGTGCCAGTTGGCGGGCCGCTTGCGTACCGGCATTGTGTCTCGCCAGCGTAGCACCGCGGGTTAAGCGGCCTGCCGCAGTGGGCATATTGATCCGCCCCACCTGCCCCATTTTTGTTGCGGCAAGCTTGGCTAATTTTCCCGCGGTGGATTGATCAAGTTTATTGCGGCGGGCGATATGGTTGATATGCCCCAGCGTGCGCGTGATTTGATCAGCCCGGGCAGCCTGATCCGCCTGTTGCGTGGCCAGATCAGATAACGCGGTTTCCTGTTGCCCGGTGGCTTTACCGGAGTTGCGAACGGACTGTGCAATGGCGGCGCTTTGGCTGGCGGTAGTTTGCTGCCGCACCAGCAGCGCTTTAATGGCGCGGCGGACGCTCTGCAGATCTGCGGTTAACTCGGCGGCAATTTGCTGTCGCGCCCGGATCATAACCAGCAGACGCGCGGATTTTGCCAGCGGATGGCGTTTGATGACGCCGTTGGGCAATGTTTTTTGATAATTATCGCCCGCCAAAGCTGTGAGTTCCACGGTATCACCCGGAACCAGATGCAGT
>JAJZGH010000350.1 GCA_021798635.1 Planctomycetota bacterium
CCACATCGCCCGTAACGCCGCATCCGGCACCTGCACCTGATCATAAAACCCCGGGATCGTCACCCGTCCCTGATTATCGTGCAGTTGGCCGAGAATGGTACTTAAAGCATTGGCGGCATTAGCCACCGCACCGCCATACACGCCCGAATGTAAATCCGTATTGGCACCTGTTACGGTCATCTGGTAATAGACCAACCCGCGTAAACCGGTGGTGATGGCCGGTACGCCGCGTGCAAACTGCGATGAATCGCTGATGATCAATGTGGATGCGGAAGCCAGACGGTCGGCATTTTCGGCAATGACGGCCCGTAAATTTGGCGAACCGATTTCCTCCTCACCCTCCAGCAGCACGGTCAGACGCACCGGCAATTCATAAGCGATCTGTTTCCAGGCAGCCAGGGCCGCCAGATGGCAAAATACCTGCCCTTTGTCATCGCTGGCACCACGGGCGAAAATTTTGCCGTCTCGGATCGTGGGGGTAAACGGGGGAGAGTTCCAAAGCTCCAGCGGTTCGGCGGGTTGTACATCGTAATGGCCATAAAACAATATGTGCGGTGCATCGGGCCGACACAGGCCGTCCGGCGTGGTGGCCAGCACACACGGGTGGCCGGCTGTTTTTACCAGCGTGGCGTCCAGCCCGGCCCCGCGCAGATAAAATGCCGCCCATTCCGCAGCCGCCTGAATATCCTTGTTATGCTCCGGCTTGGCTGAAACACTGGGAATTGCCAGGAACTCCTTGAGATCATGCATCCAGAGCGATCGATTCTTTTCAATCCATACCAGCACGCTGTCAAGCATTTTGTAACTCCGGTGTTAAGCGTACATGAACCCCATGTTTTGCCAGATAGTCTTTCACTTGCGGCACCGACCATGTACGGAAATGAAAAATCGATGCCGCCAGAGCCGCATCCGCTTTCCCGTCTGTGAGGACTTGGAATAAATGTTCCGGCTTACCAGCCCCGCCACTGGCTACGACAGGAATATGGACCGCTTCGCTGACCGCTCGGGTCATGGCAATGTCGTACCCCTCTAACGTGCCATCCGAATTCATGACATTAAGTACAATTTCACCGGCCCCGCGTGCCTCTGCCTCTTTGGCCCAGGCCAGCACTTCGCGGCCGGTGCCCACACGTCCGCCATTAACAAACACTTCCCAGAATTCGGTGCCGTCCGGCTTTTTTACTCTATTGGCATCCAGCCCCAGCACCGTCGCACAGCGCCCAAATTTTCGGGCAATACGGGAAATCAGTTCCGGGTCTTTCACCGCCGCGGAATTAATACTGACTTTCTCCGCGCCGGCTTGTATTAAGCTCGTGGCATCATCCAGTGTGCGAATGCCGCCACCGACGGTTATCGGCATGAAAACACTATCAGCCACGCGGCGCACCACATCGACTATAATCTGCCGGCCCTCATGGCTGGCGGTAATATCATAAAACACCAGCTCATCGGCCCCGCACTGGTCATAAAAAAGAGCCTGTTCCACCGGATCACCGGCATCCACATGATCAAAAAACTTGACGCCTTTGACCACTCGGCCGGCATCGACATCAAGACACGGAATTATGCGCTTCGTTAACATGCCGGGATTATAAGGAAATGCGGAGTATTTACATACTGCCTTGTGAATATCGGATATCATAGATCACGCGTCGGCGACCTTGAGGTTCGGGGGCTTCGGGGATTTGTTGATTGATCAGCCTTCGTTGTTATTTGGGCGAAGCGCTGGCGATATAAATTTCTGCGGTTTTAATTATAGGGCCGCCGTTGCCGTGATGGCCGGCATCGATCGCGATGCAGGCCTAAAGGCGGAGCTTTCGATACCCGCGCAACGGCCGCCACGAGCGGGAGGCGGGACACATGAGATGCAATAACTAGCTACGTCCCCGTTTCTGTATCCAGGTACCTTTTCTCAATTATAGGCTGGTGGTTTTTCCAAGTTTCGGCGTGGTTTTGTACCGCTGGTTAAGCTGCCATAGGGAATCAGGTATCATTCCCGTCTGGGGAAGTTCCAATGGGATCTGTGGTCGGTTGGTCAACGGCGGTAAATGGCTGGTCCGCGCACCGCGAAAAAGCAGGTAACCCGTTATATTGCCGGGATTCCGGACCGTCAGGATGTGATTAGATTATCAATCAGACGGGTTGTTCCCAATTTAGCGGCTACCAGAAATACGCACGGGGTGCCGGCCTTGTCATGATATACTTCGAGCGTTTCGGCGTGGCATGCCAAGGCGTACTGCACCTCCAGGCCGGCCTGCCTGATGCGTTCACCCATACCGGCTTCTAATGCCCCTGCATCCCGAACACCGCTCTGGTATTGATCCCTCGCCCAACTCAGGGCCTGGTAAATGCTGCCGGCGCGCGCCCGCTGATCAGAGGATAAATATCGATTGCGGCTGCTCATGGCCAAGCCATCCGGCTCGCGCAAGGTGGGGGCGGTGAGAACGTCTACCGGCATATTCAAATCTCGTACCATCTGCCTGAGGATCAGTTGCTGTTGAAAATCCTTCTGTCCCAGAATCATCGCCGTCGGCTCAACAATGCCCAAAAGTTTTGCCACAACGGTACACACACCCCGAAAATGTCCGGGCCGAATGGCCCCGTCAAGGACATTGCCCAGCGCTCCGGGATCAATGCTCATAGCGTTACCGGGCGGGTACATTTCCTCGGGGGATGGGGAAAAAATTACATCCGCTTCCCACGTTGTGAGATTGGCTACATCCTGATCAAAAGGGCGCGGGTACTTATGAAAATCCTCATGGGGGCCAAATTGTGTAGGATTGACAAATATCGACACGGCAACAATTCCATCCGGCCCCACCAAACGCCGCGCCATGCGCACGAGACTTCCATGGCCTTCATGCAGCGCGCCCATGGTAGGCACGAAGATCACTTTGCCGGCTATGCAACGGCGGTACTGGCGAAATTCGGAAATGGTTTTACAAATATTCATCCGGCAATCTCTATGGAATAAGATTCTAAGGACACGATCCCATCGGGCATGAACGCAGGAACTCCATGATTGTTTTTCCCAGCCGCGGATGCATCAGATCCGGCGCGATTTCCGCCAGGGGCCGCAAGACAAATAATCTTTCATGCAAGCGCGGATGGGGAATGGTTAATTCCGGCTTCTCCAGAATCAGATCGTCATAAAAAAGAATATCCAAGTCCATCAGACGGGGGCCGTGGCGTGTTTCACCGGTTCGAAAACGGCCCAGTTTTTGTTCAACGCCGGCCAATGCCGTCAAAAGTTCCTCCGGCGAAAGTTCCGTGGCTAGGCGAGCTGCGGCATTGCAATAATCTTCCTGCCCGGGCGGCCCGCCCACCGGGGCGGTGATAATAAACTGCGATACGCGTTCCACGTGAGTTTCCCGTAGCCGGGCAATCGCCGCCAGCGCCTGCCGGAGATTCTCTTCTCGGTTTCCCAGGTTGCTTCCCAGTGCAATATAGCAAGTTGAGGCCATGCGATGACGTATCCTGTTCAGGAGATTCCGACGATAGTAGTTGCTGCATCAGGCGACGGGGAAGGGCGTTGCGGTTCGTGGGTTCGGGTTGTGAAAATTACCAGCATCAGCCCCACAGAAGCCCAAAAAGATACGCCAATGGTGAGCATCCAGCGATGCCCGTCCGGGCCGAAAACTTTTGCGACATCAGTCGTTAAAAACATGAGAAACGCCGCGGCGGATAATGCGGTTAAAGCTCTGCGCCGTGTGATGTAAGCCATGCGTGGATCCGATAAAATCATACCCACCGCCAAAAGGGTCACAATCAGCGTGACAAAATGCGGCACCCAAGTCCGGGGCGACGCCCAGAGCATAAAAGCCGCTACCGCACCAATTTCCAGAACATAGCGGCGATCGCGCAGTGTCGGCAAAACTTTCCGCGACCACCATAAACCAATCAGCCCGATGACGATCAGAACTACGCGGATAATCATATCAGAAACCGGCCCTGTCACATTGATGATATTGACATAATGCGCCGGATGTAATTTATCGGGGTGCATCGGAAATGCCGGCACATGGCGAATCAGTCGGGCAATAAAAACCGGGATGGATTGCCCGACAAAATAGGTCAGATGGCCGCCCTTCAGATA
>JAJZGH010000351.1 GCA_021798635.1 Planctomycetota bacterium
CAACACTCCATGCCTTCTGCTACAACCTGATGTTTATTGCCAGCGTGGCGACGGTGTTTTTTAACGGCAACCCCTTTCTTCGTTACGATGGCTACTACATTCTGGCCGACCTTTTGGAGATTCCCAATCTCCTGGGGCGGGCCGTGCAATACGCGACCTATCTTACCCGTCGTTATCTCTTTGGCATTAAGCAGGCCATTAATCCCAGCGAAACTGCAGGGCAGCGGCGCTGGTTGCTGGTATACTTGGTGTTATCCGGAGTGGTGCGTGTATTGGTATGCACCGGCATTATTCTGTTTCTAGTGGCAAACCTGCGGAGTTATCCGCAATTGACGCTGCTATTGTTAACCATGGCCGCTGTCGCCGCCGCCACATGGCTGTTGGTTCCGCTGGGGCGGGCGGCATGGTATGTGCTTTCCAGTCCGGAACTGGTCCATCGCCGGGGGCGGGCCATCGTCATAAGCGCGACCATCGCGACGGGCCTGGTGATGGGCCTTGGTCTTCTTCCTCTGCCGCATCACAGCCGGGTTCTGGGCATCGTGCGCACGGAACACCAGCGGGGTGTTTATGCGCAGAGCAGCGGATTTTTGCGATGGCATGCGCCGTCAGACACATTACAGGGCCGTGTTTGGACCGGTGCGGTCCTGGTACGGTTGTCCAACCCCGTGCTGAAAACAAGGCTGGCAACGACCATAGCCCGATTGGCCTCCATTCGGATCAAGCGCCGGAAGGCTTTGGCGTCTAACGCCGCATTGGCGCAGATACTTTCGCGGCAGATTGCGGCATTGCATACGGAAGTTCACCGACTACAGACGCGTCTCGGCAATTTGACCGTGCGATCGCCCGTCAGCGGCGTCTGGATCAGCCGAAATTTGCGGCTCCGATCCGGCGGCTATATCCAACGCGGCGAAAGAATTGGAACGGTGGCGGATATCGACGCGCCGCTGATTTATGCACCCGCCAGCCAGGGCGATGCGGGCCGAATTCTACGCGCTGGTTCTAAACGGGTTGAATTGCGATTGCCGGGGCAGCCGGGGCTGGTCATCACCGCCGCGCTAACACGCGCATATCCCGGCGGCGAAAACCAGTTGCCCTCGGAAGCTTTAAGTTACCTGGCGGGTGGGCCTTTCGCTTCCAGCCTGCACGCAAAAACGCCCGATCAGAGCGCTCAACCCTTTTTCATGCTGGTCTTCAAACCCGAGGCAAACGTCATGCTGCTGCCGGGCCAGCAGATTGCGGCGCGGGTCCGTCTACCGGACCAATCAGTGCTCATGGATCTTGTCAACGAACTACGTCGAACGTTGCAGCCGGGAACAGGTTTATGACCGCAACCAAATGTGTTGAAAAAATTCCGCGCGGGTTGGACGCTTTGTGGCATAGCATTATCGGCGGTTCGAGGCGGTTAATGCCGCGCCGCAATAAATATCTCCGGTACGCACAGATCATTGATCATCTGGAACGCAAATGTGACGAGTTATCCGATGCTCGCCTGAAACGTCGCCTGGCGCGATTGGCCATCCCGTTTCGGCTTGGGCGGGACTCCTGTACGGACCGGATTCTGACTGCGGCGGCCATTCGTGAAGTGATTCGCCGTACCACCGGCATGAGACTGTTCCCGGTGCAGATTGCGGGCGGCCTGGCACTTTATGACGGACTGCTGGTGGAGATGGCCACCGGAGAAGGCAAGTCCATCACCGCCGCCGTTCCGGCCATTATGCATGCCTGGCGGAATCGGGGCTGCCACATCATTACCGTCAATGACTATCTAGCCCGGCGCGATGCCGAAGAATTTCAGAAGCTATACGCCTTCGCGGACTTATCGGTTGGTTACATTGAGCAGGAAATGCCGGCCGAACAGCGCCGCGCCGCATACAACAGGGACATCACGTATGCGACCAATAAAGACGTCTGCGCGGATTATTTACGGGATCAATTACAACGCCCGCGCACCGGATTTGCAGCAGAATATTTTCGAGCAGTGTCGCCAGCCTGTGGAAACGCCTGCGTGCAGAGGGGTCTCTTTGCCGCCATTATCGATGAGGCGGATTCGGTGCTCGTGGACGAGGCCGTGACACCCTTGAATATTTCCGGTGACGCCGGCAATGAGGAACAGGTGCACGCTTATCGCGAAGCCGTTGATGTAGCCCGCCATCTGGCAGCAGACCGCGATTACCGGCTTCAGCCGCGTTTCCGATCAGTGGAACTGACCGGAAAGGGCCGTGATTTGTTGGCTCTCCATCGCGTTGGTCTCGGTGGCCTCTGGCATTCCCAACGGCGCGGGGAGTATCTGATCTGCAAAGCGCTGGAAGCACGGCACTTTTACTTGCGGGATAAGCAATACGTCATTAAGGATGCCAGAGTAGTCATCGTGGACGAATCCACAGGGCGACTCATGCCGGACCGCCATTGGCGTGATGGGCTGCAGCAGGCAGTGGAAGCACAGGAATCGCTGGAGATTCAGCCGATGAAGGAAACGCTGGCGCAAATAAGCTTTCAGCAGTTCTTCCGGCTTTACGAACGTCTAGGCGGCATGTCCGGCACATTGGCGGAGGCCCGTGGAGAACTATGGCACATTTACAAGCGGGATGTGATGCGACTGCCGGCAAACCGCCCCTGCATTCGCCGCGATAATGGCACCAGGATTCTCACCACGGAGCCAAGAAAATGGGAAGCAATTGTCAATGAACTCTGCCTGGCCCACGCCACAGGCAGACCCGTGTTAGCTGGAACTCGCAGTGTACATGCCAGCGAGCAATTGTCGCAACGCCTTACCGCACTGGGACTTCCGCACCGGGTCCTCAACGCCCGACGTTACGCGGAGGAAGCACAGATCGTCGCCGAAGCGGGCAAAGCCGGCCGGATCACTGTGGCCACCAACATGGCGGGGCGGGGAACGGATATTTGCCTGGATACCGACGCGCGAAAGGCGGGCGGTCTGTATGTGATCGCCACCGAATTACATGAATCCGGAAGAGTGGATCGTCAATTGGCGGGACGTGCTGGCCGGCAGGGTGATCCGGGAAATAACGTGGTCTTTGCCGGACTGGAAGATCAATTGTTTTCCACCCACGCTCCAGCCATGACGAAGCTGAGCAAGCGTGTTGCCTTGGGGGATCGTGCAATTCCGGATTGGATGGCCAAACTACTGATTTACCGGGCGCAAAGCCGATCCCAGCGTCTGGCCGCCACGCAGCGCGCTTCCGTAGCCTTGATGGATGAACAGTTGGACGAGTCTCTCGCGTTCGCTGACAATGCAATGCATACTGCGAGCGGGCGTCATTGATACAAACTCCCCCGTGGCAGGGACATTCCTTCCCTTGCGAGCCAAATGTGCCATCCTTTGCCGCGAACTGTGTTGCAGACACAATATTGGGAAACAGCGGTTTTTGCATCACTTACTGCCGCTGACGAAAGTTTCAAGGCCCATTCGACTTCGCGTGTTACGATACCCGCAGTTAGGGAGTGCGTCATGCGCTGTCAAGAAGTAGGAATGTCACCCTGACATCGATCCCCTGGCGGTGAGGCCGGGATCCCGATGCTTAGCACGGCATCTGGCATTCTTCAGAAGCACTGTCGCCGCAATTTTGTGCGGTCTACACACCGGCCCCTACCCGCTATGCTCGGTGCTAAAGGCGAGATGCTGGTCCCTGTAACTGCAAAACCGTGGCCCCAGCCCGGCACTCGCCAAAGGGAGTCAATTGCCCTATTATTGCATGGTAGGATGGTACTTTTACACTGGCGGTGAAGCTGCTCATGGAACAGAATGATTCGAAATTCCCTTTGACCAAGATGATCTCTATCATCGTTGCCGGATTTATCCTTCTGATAAGTTCCGGATGCGTGGATATCTCCGGGCGGCCGGCTGATCCGGTGCAATCCGCAGTGGTGACCAACAATCGCACGCCGTATGAATTTGAAGGACATGCCTTTGGCATGCGCGGATTCTTAGGCGTATTTAGCTTGGGGATTGACGGCTTGGCCAATCATTTGAATCGTCACCACATTATCCAAGCCGCGGCCATTGCCGATCACAGCAAAGGACAATTTCAGCGTATTTTGCTGCGGGACTACCGTAAACACCTGATGCATG
>JAJZGH010000352.1 GCA_021798635.1 Planctomycetota bacterium
GTGAATATCGTTGGTCCTCCGTTTACCTCCGCTACCTCCCTGTGCATCAACGTGCTCCAGATTCCGGGTTCAGAATTCATTGAACTGCTTTTTTTCACCAGTAGAGTAGAGGACTCAACCTCTTGGCCGCGGACGAGCCGTGGTTACGTAGGTTGAGTCCCCCCTCCTCAAACCGGACGGGCAGATTTCCTGCATCCGGCTTTCGTGTACCCGCGCCATTAATTGCCGCCCATCAGCAGGGCATCCGGCGGCGGTTCCTGCAAACCGACCCGCACATGCGCCCCCAAGATTGCCTTCGCGTCCCTTGCAGTTATGCCGTCGCCCGTGAGCCTTACATATCTCAGGTGCTTGAGATTTCGCAGGTATCTTAGGCCGCGCGTGGTAATTCTGTCGTGTGCAAGGGAAATATCTCGAAGGGTCGCGACCCGCGATAGCACGTTCAGGCCGTCATCGGTTACGCCCGTATCGTCCAGCACAATAGACCGCAATTTCTTAAGATGTGTGAGATTCCGTAGCCCGGAGTTCGTGACACTCGTCCCGGCAACCACCAACGCTTGCAGGTCGGTGAATCTGCGCGTCGCCACTAGACCCTGATCCGAAAATTTCTCGCAGGCCCCAACGCTAAGCATCCTTAGTGCGGGGCAATCGTGGTGCCCCGTCAATCCTGTGCCGATTATCTTCGGCGACAGTGTAAGCACAAGGGCCGTGATCTGCGGTAACTCCGAGAGTCGCAGGTATTCCAGTCCAGCATCCGTGATCTTAAAATTGCCAACCAGCACAAGGTGTCGGATCCGGCGCTCTCCGTTAAGCGCACTTAGGCCCGCACCGGTGACGCTGGTTCCTTCCAAGTCTACGAAGGAAACTTCTGGGAGGTATTTAAATACCCACATATCCGAGCTTTTAACATTCGCTCCGGACATTACAACGGAACGGGGCGTTCCAAGAAAGTTAAGGCCAAGTCTATAAATGGGCGGCAGGCCGCCGCCGATTCCCCACCCCACATGGCCGCCAAGCCGCCGAATTTTCTCTACTGCTATGAATTGGGGAAGCCGGGTGGCGATTCCGATGGATACGAATATCAGAAATGTCAGACACAGCCGGCCCGGCCATCTTGAAATCCATCGCTTTCTCTTCGGTGGATGTAATTCGTTGGTATCCGTTCCTGGCTGTGTCATAAAGGCCACTCCGTAATGACAAGCTTGCCGCACACCGTGGTGATCGCGATTGGCCGATTCAGCGCGCCGTATTGGTAATAAAAGGTGCCGTCGTCAGTTAAATTGCCGTTGGACGCACCTGCCGCGCCGTCGTAGGTGAAATAGGTAGGCGAGGTTCCACCCACGCTGCGCAACGTAGTTTGATTAAGCTTATTGTGGTTCCGCTGATCCGTTATCGCACTGGTCGCCCCTTCGGGCGTATACACAGTGCCGGTCCAATTGCCCAAAGCATCCAGATAATAATCCCGGCTCTGATCCGTGTTCGGCAGCGCAATCGGCGTGGTGACGCTGCCACCACTGCTGCGTGTCGTCGTGCCTTTGTGGCGAAATTGTTCGTTCAGCGCAACCATAACCTGCCTAAAAAGATCCGCGTTGCTTTGGTGATGAAACCATACCTCTTCAATTGCGGTGTGCCAAGCACATTATGTTCTGCGACATTTCGAATTCCGAATTACAACGGCATACCTCCACACCATTTAGCCGAATGGGTGGATGTCACTCTTTCACGGCGGAAGTTCCGAAATTTCGGACACGGACCTTTTTCACTGGCACCCACTCAACAGCAACGACACTTTTTCGGTCTCGAGTTGCTGCAAAACCAAAGATCATCCCATGCGACGTAATAGCGTAGGCTTGCGAGAAGCTATACCGGGGTGGCAGTAGCCTCTGCAGGTCAATTGCGCTTTCCGATGTCCCATTCCATACCATCGCGTGTACCATGCCGTCGATGCGACTGGCTCCGTACCCCACTTCCTGCCAGCCGTTTGTGCCGTTTCCACAGGATTTGGCGCACCCGGCAGGGTTTAGGTCAACGAACTTTTCCCCCGCCTCGAGCCACAGAATGGCGTGTCCGCCTTTGGCACCTCTGGGCTGCCCGAAGCCCACTACTCTACCGCCGCCGATGCCCATCGCTTTCGACCAAGCGCATTCCCGAGGATTGATATCAACCGCGCTCGTCGCGCTTCCCCGCCAGATTAGTGCGTGTTTTGTTCCGTTCGGAAGTGTTCCGAAGCCAACCTGATGAGCACCATCAGTCGCCACCGCGTCTGATGAAACGAAACCTTTTGGATTCAAATTAATAAAGCTTTGCGCGCTACCTCTCCAAAGCGCTGCATAATCCAAATCCCGCGAGGTCTCCACGTAACCTACTTCTTGGCCGGCCCGCACCGAAATGGCCTGGGAGAATTTAAATCCACGCGGGTTGAGCAGGACCACACCTCGGGCCGATCCCGACCACAGCAGGGCTCCACCACGATCGCCGGGCATTTGACCTGCGCCCACCTGCCATCGCCCGTTTGTGCCGTCCGCGTCCGACCAGAGAAACCCTTTCGGGTTTAAGTCAACGATGCCCCTCCCCCCGACCCGGCCCAATAGCGCGTGGCCGAAGTTCCGGTGTCCCAACCTCAATCCCATGCCGACCCATCGGCCGCCAAGGGAGCCTTCAGCAACCGCTTGCCAATAGCCGGGTGTCTTCAAAATGATTGCACGGAATTTCGTGGCCGGCGTAACACCTGGGCCCAGTACCCCCGACGGCCCGTTGTGCCCGCGCACTGGGGTTGCCGCCAGACCGATTTGGCAATTGACCGACAGCAGGATAATCATCACAACCATACACAAACGCTTGATCATACCAGCATATCCCCATCATGAGTTCGTCGCGTCAAGCGACCACAGGACCGCCGCTATATGTGGAAAATCGCTGTACCAACCGGTTGGGATATGCTTGGAGCGCCCAACCCTGTGGCATTGGCGGTCTCAAGTGGGCGGAGGCCACATGTTGAACGACGGCGACGGAGCGGGGGATGGCGGAGGCAGCAGCGATTTCGCCCATCTGATCAGCGAATCTGCTTCTGTCACCAGTTCAGGGTAACTTGGTTCGCAACCATCTTTCACCAGTTGTTGCATTTCCCGGCTTGCCTCGCCTGCTGCGTAAGCCATTCCAGCCCCCTCAAAGGGCACGCTGGTGCCACCGCTCTCAAGTGCGTCATTAATATCCCACAACAGAGAACCGAGCGTCAGGGCAAGCTTGGCGGCGTCCGCAGCACATGTTTTATCACATTGCATCTCCAGTGAATGCTCTTGTGATTTTATCTGCTGCCAGCTTGCCCAGGCCCGTAAATTACCGCCCGAAAGATTGGGCGGTAGCAAGCCCCAGGCGTCCCGCCCCTTGGGATCCACGTCCACCACCGCCCGTCCGCCGACATATTCATACAAATTCACGCCGCCGGCGTAGCCGATGGGGTCGCGTTGCAGCCAGCGACTAAGGGTGGGGTTGTACGTTCTCGCGCGGACATAATACAATTCTGTTTCCGGATCGTAACGGTAGCCGCAGAAGATAATTTCATTGGCACCGTAGCTGCTTTGCACATCGTCGTCCGTGAACCACACGCCATCTGTACCGGGGCCGGTGAAGATCAGCGTGTTACCATACGCGTCGGTGTCGTATGTTTCCACGATGCTGCCGGTGGAACTGGTCAGCGCCGTGGCGCGATACAGTAGATCCTGCAACAAGTAATAGGCACCTGCAGGCAGGGATTGCGGTCCAAGCGTCGCCAGTGTCGTCAATTGGATGCACTCATCAATGTACGTTCCCCAGACATATTGCCTTATGGGCGTATCGGTACTGCCACTACCGCCAGCGGGGTTGCGCTCTTCGACGCATTGACTGCCCAAATACAGATAATTGGTGGGAACGAAACTTGAAATGACCAGCTTTTGTACCCTGCGGCCAAAGGCGTCATACCGGGTATGACATGTTTCAGGTTGATTGGTTCTGTGAAAGCGCGTTCCGTTTTGCGCAGGGAATTTGTTATGCTTATGCCACTGGGTACGGGACGAACTGGATTCGGTCAATCGCATAATTT
>JAJZGH010000088.1 GCA_021798635.1 Planctomycetota bacterium
TATTTCAACAGGATAAATAAGGATTCTTCACATGTCACGAAGCGCCTCCGATAAAGGCCATAACGCACTGGGCGTGAAATTAATCGCTCTGTTGTCCCTGGTTCTGGCGCTAATTGTGTTTGTCACGGCCATGCTGTTGATCACAGTTCCCCAGGCCTGGATCGCCCGCATCAGTTTGTATGGGATGGATCAGTTGGGATTTATTCCGCATGCCGGACCGCATGGGACCGGGCCGCTGCCGGCAACTTGGATACTTTTTTCAGCCTTGATGGTATATACGGTAATATTTGTTCTGGAAGGCGGAGGGATGCTGCTGCAAAAAGCTTGGGCGGAGTACCTGGTTCTGGTGGAGTTGGGACTTCTGCTGCCCCCGGAGATCCTGGAAAATTTCCGTCAGCCAGACTGGCTGCGGATTGCGACGCTGGTATTTAATATTGTGATATTTATATATTTAGCCGTCCGCCGCACACAGTCGCTTCTGGCCCATCGCCCGCAAGAGCCGGTAAGCGAAGCAAGTTAGCATTTGCCCAAAGAGCCAGGGAATAGCGTCCGCCGCTAAGTCATGCACCCCGGGCGATTCCGGGTGAGCCGGCTGGCAATTCAAAACTGAAAGTTTCGGAAAGCTTACCAGTTAAGACCGTTCACGTTCACGCGTTGACGTGCGTTCTTTGGTGGCCGGCGGGGTAATGCCGTTGGCTTCCATGAGGGTTTTCATTTCGCGTTTCTGGGCTTTGCGCAGTTGGCGGCGTCGCTTTTCGCTGGGTTTTTCAAAATAAGCAACGCGCTTCATATCTTTAATAAGCCCTTCTTTTTCACAGAGCTTCTTGAAGCGACGAAGCATTTGATCCACTGTTTCGTTACCGCGCGACTTTACCTTCAGCATAGCTACTCCGCCGAAATCGGCCATTTTCTACATCAATCCACCATCTTTAAGCATTACCAGCCCGGTTCGCCGGGCAATAGAAGATACGCTTGCTGATGGTCCCCGCATTGGTAAGCAAGGGAAATTTCAAGCCATGGAGTATAATACTTGTCAGACGCGCTGGCAAGGCAGATAAAAAGGGTTGAAAAAGAATATAATAAAAGCAATAGGGGTTTTGCGTCGGCGTTTATTATAATGAGGCTGTTTGAGCCGGCAATCGATGCGAATTGTGTTGAGGCTTAAATGGACTTTGAAGGATGGGTATGGACGGTCAAGCGGTAACCGTGTTACTGGCTCAATGCCAGGCGGGTGACAAAAGCGCGTGGGATGCGCTGGTGGATGGCTATTGGCAGCGATTGTATGGATTTGCGTGGCGATCTACAAAAAATCGTGATTTAGCGCATGATCTGGTGCAGGAAACGTTTCTGCGGGTCGTGCAGAAGCTGGAACGCTATGATCACCGCGATAAGTTTGACGCGTGGCTTTTTCGCATACTCGTAAATTTAATCCGCGATCAAAGCCGCTCGCGCGTCCGCCGCCCGGTGCGATCAACCGTTGTGGATTCCAGCACCGGGGCGGAAATGACGGACGATATGGCGGCCCGGACGGGGCAGCCATTCGATCCGGTGCACCATCAGGAGGACGTGCAAAGGCTCTATGAAGCTTTGGAACAACTTCCTGAAATAGATCGGCAAGTGCTGCTGTTGCGCCATTACGGAGAAATGCCATTCAAAGACATTGCCAAAATGCTGCATTGCCCCTTGGGGACGGTTCTGGCAAGAGCCCATCGAGCCTTGGGGAAATTGCGCATTACCATGGAGGTCGGTCATGAAGTCGAATAAATTTTCCCAAGCTTGCCTGCTGGATGTATCCGGAGAATTAGGTGCTGAGGCCCGCGGAATTTTGCGCGATCACGTTGAAACGTACCCGGCGGCAATGCTGGAGTATGATCAGATACTGTTGCGCTTTAAACAACTTAATGCGCTGCCGCCGCTGGAATCGCACATGGATCAAGTATCCTTGGAACGCATGAAGCAGCAGGTGAAAGACAGCATTCATGAGGCGGTCCATCAGCAACAAAAAACCGCTCGTTGGCGCATGATGCGTCGTTGGTTTTATCGCTCCATGTCCATTGCCTCGGGCGTTGCCGCGGCCGTGGTGGTCATGGCCGGGATTTATATTGTCCGGCAGCACATTCAGGCGCATCAGGCCCGCGTGATGGATGCCGAGAATACTTTTCAGGAAATGGCCGAAAGTCATTTGCCTTATCAAGCCAATACGCCCATTCGTCTGATTCGCACACGCATTGAACATTTTGGTGGCGGCAACTTATTCGATGCGCAAAGCGGCGCGGGCAGCGCGGGGATCATGCATCTATTTAAAGCGTTGGACAAAATTCCGATTCCCGGCACCGAGGATGGCGTACCGCAGGCCGACAATATTCAGTAAAAACAGCAAGGATTTTTCGCATGGTGTGGCGCTCTACTATTGGCCGACAAGTGTCGGTTGCAGCTTTATTGGCTCTTTGGGTATTGGTGATCCCTCATGCCGCACTTTTCAGTGCGACGGCGGCTAAAACACCGCTACCCGCTCGCACGCTATTGAGCTTGCCCGAGGGACAAATCAATCAGATCTTGGCCTTTCTGAAGAGCACCGAACCGGATGTTTTTCATAAAGCGGAAATTCTCCGGCAATCTGATCCGAAGCAATTTAACAAACTCATCGCCGAAGCGGCTCCAAATTTCGCGCGCTTGGAGCGCCTGCGTCAGCGTGATCCCAAATTGCTGCACCTGACGCTCCTGGATTTGGCAGACACCCATGAATCCTTTAAGCTCGCCGGCGAACTGCGCCAGCCCGGCCTGCCCCCATCAGCAGCAGAACTGCTGCGGGCGCGTCTGAAGCAGGTTGTTACCGCACAGTTTGATCTGCGGCAAAAAATCCGCCTCCACGAACTCAATGAACTGGTAAAAAAAATTAACGAACTGAAGGCCCAACTCAAACGTCGGGAAACTCAGCGATCCCAAATTATCAGCCAGCGCGTCGCACAACTGATCGGCAAGCCCCCCAGCGTGAACTGGTAAAATATCCCGATAAAATATAACCCTGCCTTGACGCGCTTAAGCGGTACTTGGATAATTCAGCCCTGTGGAAATTCCGTCCGGCTCGTGGCTGCGGGAACTGAATCGGGACGCATTATCAGACACCTCCATGGAGAGCATGACGCCATGGCTACCGTCACAAAAAAAGAAATTGTGGATCGCATTGCTGATGCCAATAAAGTCAATCGAGCCATGACTAAACAAATTGTTCAGGCTTTCCTTGATGAGATCAGCGATTCTCTGATTCGGGGCAACCGCCTGGAGTTTCGTGACTTCGGTGTTTTTGAGGTGCGACAACGTGCCGAACATAAAGCCCAAAATCCCAAAACACTGGAGTCTTTCACGGTACCGCGGCGATTGCGGCTTCGCTTCAAGGTTAGCAGCACACTGAAAAAGCGGTTGGAAGGTCGCGGGACTTCCGGCGGCATTAAACCATCCGTTGTCGGCCGAGCCGTCCGCTGAAGCGTCACGCCGCAGTGGATTGGCATGGGAGCTGATTTGGTTACCTGCGCGTTGGCGGCGCCAGGGTGAATACCGCCCGCGGATCATGCGATGAACCTGATTTACACAACGGATAATTACATCGGATTACTATTTTCATGGATCACAGAGCCGCACCAACTATGCCCGCAATCCAGCGATGGCTCAACGCACTGGCGGAAGATCTCGATAAGCGAAAGCGCGATCATTTGTTTCGCGGCTTGTCGGAAGTTAGCGGTGAGCAGGGTGCCGAACTGGTCATTGGGTCCAAACGGTATCTGCAATTCTGCACCAATAATTACCTGGGCCTGGCCGCTGATCCGGAGGTGCTGGACGCCGCCCGGGCGGCGGTGGATCGCTGGGGCTTTGGTTCCGGAGCATCGCGGCTGGTGGCTGGTTCCATGCAATCACACCATGAACTGGAAGTCGACCTGGCGGAATTCAAACAGGCGGAAGCGGCTTTGGTTTTTTCATCCGGATATGCGGCGAATATGGCGGTGCTGACCTGTTTCACATCCCCGCACGATCTGATTTTCTCGGACAAGCTCAATCATGCCAGTCTGCTGGATGCTGCCGATGCGTCGCGCTGTAAGCACCGAACCTATCACCACAGGAATTACTCTCGCCTGGCCGAATTACTCAAGCGCCTATCCCGCGCGCAAGGCCAGTCAGCAACCGAGCCGACAGAGGCGGCCGCATCAGCTTCCCGACTCAACAGGGATGAAAAAGTACCCCATGAAATCAGCCGGGCATGGATTGTGACGGATACCGTTTTTTCCATGGATGGCGACGTGGCGGATTTGGAACAGTTAAGCCGCCTGGCGCAAGCACATGGTGCACTGCTGGTTACTGATGAGGCCCACGCCACGGGTGTTTTAGGACCGGACGGACGCGGACTGGCGGCCCTGCAAAATGTCGAATCGGCGGTGGCGGTAAGTGTGGGGACACTATCCAAGGCGCTGGGGTCGGTAGGTGGGTTTGTCACCGGACCGCGGCAGGTCATTGATACGTTGATCAACCGATCCCGGCAATTCATTTACACCACGGCGTTGCCGGCGGCGTGCACGGCGGCGGCCCGGTGCGCATTAAATATCAGTCGCCGTGAGCCAGAGCGGCGGCAACGTGTGCTTTCCCTGGCACAGTATGTGCGAACGGAATTAACGGCCATGGGGTATCAAACAGGCCCCTCAGAATCCCCGATTATTCCAGTGCTGCTGGGGTCCGCTCAACACGCGCTGGAGGCGGCAGCGGCCTTACGTGACAAGGGCATTTATATTCCCGCGATTCGCCCGCCCACCGTGGCTCCCAACACGGCCCGCCTGCGAATCAGCTTAATGGCAACGCATTCCGATGCGCAAATCGACACGCTGCTTAGAGCTATGAAGGCGTTGCGCGCTACGCACCTGCGTCCGATTTTATCATGATTATTCAAGCTTAGCCGCCGAGTTGTCCGATAATTTATTTGTGAGGGGCTTGGACAGCAAAAACGCAAATACCACGCGGCTAATACCGGACTATGTGGGTTCGGCCCTGTGGATATTGCGCGCGTAACGGAGTCATAATGATGATGACATTGTTGTGGATTCTCTCGGCTCAGCCGCTGATATTTGCCCTTATTTTCGCCTTTCGCACGTGGCGGTATACCACGCGGCTCAAAGCGCAGCGGCGCTCGGCTTGCCGTCCATCCCTGCCGGCCCGCAATGAGAACTATCGCAGCCCCTTGGCGGTGGAATAAATCACTGAAATAGTCGACGTGGGACACGCGAAATGCCGCGTCGCAGCCTTCTGTCGCCGAGGAAGGGTGTATTTCATGGTCAAATTATGGTTCTCCAGATGATTGGTCAGGCAAACCAGACAATATGTCGGATGGGGACATCCGGACTATTTCTCCAATAAATTGCTGAGGCGTGGCAATTTTTCCGTTCGAACGGCGAAATCAACGGCATAAATGCCGGCGCTAAGAGAATGGTGGGTCTGGGAAACTTGCACTGCGGGGGCCTGCCCGGATTTATTGCCCCGCCCAATTCCCGCGATGGAGCTATTGCGCTTGACAGAAAAGGTACATCTGGTACGGTCAGGGATTGGAAAATCGTGGTCGTGGGCCTGGCCATCCGGTGCTGCCGTGCGTTGTGATCTTGAGGCGCTGGAAAGTTGGACGGGAACCGCATAAAATTGCATGGTTTTTTGTGGTTGCTTATTAAAGAGATGGTAATCGATGGCTGAAACGGAAAGTCCTGAAAATAATATTATAGAAGGTCCGGGCAAAGGACAGGCCTATTTTACGCGCGCTCATACGGTAGCGGACACGGGAAATTATGATTACGCCATAGACATGTTCATACAGGGATTATTGCGTGAACCGACCAATATGGCCGAGCATGAAGCCTTGCGGGATATCGCGCTAAGACGAAAAATTAAAGGCGGGAAGTCGGGCGGTGGCCTGGGCGGCTTGCTGGGCAGTAAAAGCTACTTCAAAGGAAAGTCGCCGAAAGAATTAATGCTCAATGCCGAGTACGCATTAGCAAAGGACCCGGGCAATATCAATCAGATGATGGTAATGCTGCGTCAAGCTGCGGCGGCTGGCTACAAAGACATGGTGCTCTGGTTCGGGCCATTTGTCATGCAGGCCAATCGAACCCAAAAAAAAGCTGACGCGAAACTGTATCTTGAACTGGCTGACCTGTATGAAAGCTTAGGGGAATTTGCCAAAGCCGGGGAATCGGTCCATGCGGCGCTGGAGTTATCACCGGCTGATCCGGAGTTGACGGCCCGTGTCAAAGAGTTGGGCACGCGGGAAACCCTGAAAAAGGGCAAATACGAATCGGTGCCGGATTTCAAAGAATCTCTGCGCGACCAGGAAATGACCAAAGACCTGTTGCAAAAGGAAAATTTAACTAAAACGGAAGACTACAAACTCAAAGTCATCCGGGAAAGTCAGGAAGCCTGGGAGAAGGATCCCTCGGACCCGCAGTTGCTGGCCAAATACGTCAAAGCCCTGGTTGACGGCGAATCGGAAGAAAGTGAAAAGACGGCCGTTGAGGTATTGGAAAAAGCATACGCCCAGACCAAAATTTATCGTTATAAAGTGACCATAGGGGACATACGGATTAAACAACTCCGGCGGCAACACCGGGCGCTGTTGGAAAAGGTACGGGCCAATCCAGACGATCAGGAGCTTGCCCGGGAATTGGCGGAATTTGATCAGGAACGCCTGAAATTTGAATTAGAGGAATATGAAGATCGGGTGAAAAATTACCCCTCTGATTTGCAGGTGCTCTTTGAATATGGCTATCGTCTCTTCCGGTCGCAACGCTTTGAAGAAGCTATTGGCGTTTTGCAGCATGCCCAGAATAATCCACGATGCCGCACCGACGCATTGCACCTGCTGGGGCGTTCGTTCCTTGAGCAGTCTATGAATCAGGAAGCAGTGGAAACACTGCAGCGGTCCGTGGAAAGTTATGAACTCGCCGAGTCGGGGGATACCAAGAGTAAGGAAATCAATTATTGGCTTGCCCGGGCCTTGGAGGCATCCGGGCAGTTCGAGGAGGCGGAAAAGACATATAGCCGCATCGCGCAGTGGGATATTGCATTCCGCGACGCCCGGCAGCGGCTTGCGGAACTGCGGAAAAAGCGGACGTGATTCCCGGTTCTCACAGGATTTCCATGGTCTTGCCTTGGCGGTCGCTGCTGAATGTATCATCCATGAGGAACTGCGGGGCAAACCATGATTCCACTGATTCAGGCATTGTTGATCCGCTTTACCTATGTTGCTCTGGCGATGCTTCTGATTGCCGCGGGCTGCGGCGTGCCGATTCCTGAAGATGTGCCGCTGATTTTTTCGGGTTATCTATGCAATCCTGGCCAAAGTCCGCTGGCGACTATCGCGGCCGGACCAACTACCGCGCACCACGCCGTGATAGCCACACCTGGCCGTGTGCCGAGCCTTGAAATCATGATTCTGTTTGGGATGACCGGTTTGCTGGTGGGGGACAGTATTTTATATTTTGTGGGACAGCGCGGCATTGATGCTGATAACTTCCTGGCGCGCCATGTTCGCAAAGTGATGCACTCCAAGCGGCGTGAACGGGTGGAAAAATATTTCCGTAAGCATGGAAACGTGACGCTGTTTATTGGAAGGTTTTTACCCGGCGTGCGGGCGATGATCTTTGCCCTGTGCGGCATTTCACGCATGCCATATTGGCGATTCCTGGTGGTGGATGGCTTGGCGGGGTTGATAAGCGTCCCGACGCTGCTCTATCTGGGATACTGGCAGGCGGCACGCATTAACTGGCTTTTCAGGGAAGTCAATAAGGTGAAACATTATATTTATATTGGCGCGGGAATCGCGGTGGTGCTGGCGGTGGTTATTTTTCTGATCCACCGTCGGCAGCAACAGCAGAAATCCGAAAATATGTCTGCAAAATGATGGCGTACGCCGTCACTGGGGCGAAAACAGGTCGGTTTGATCGGGATCCCTGATCGAGCTTTGATTCATGATATCGCGTGCTTCGTTAACCAGTTCCCCCAAGTCCCGGAATTCCCGATAGACCGAGGCGAAACGAACGTAGGCAATCGGATCGGTTTGCCGCAGAAAATACATGACCTGCTCACCAATATATGAACTTGGAGCCTCACGCTGATACTTCTGAACGACATTCTCCTCCACCGCATCGACAATGCGCGCGATGGCTTCCGCCGATACCGGGCGTTTGTAGCACGCTTTTTGAATGCCGGAAAAAATAAGATTGCGATCAAACGGAACCCGGGAGCCATCTTTTTTGACCACCGTCAAACGTACAACTTCCTCGATGCGTTCATAGGTTGTAAAACGACGGTTGCAATGCTCACATTCACGGCGCCTGCGGATGGACTGCCCACCCTCAACCGGACGGGAATCCAGAACATGATCCTGATCAACAGTATGACAAAATGGACACCGCACGCACTACTTCCAAAAACACTCCGAGCACGAATAGAGTAGTCGGCTTGCGTGAGAGCGTCAAATCGTATGGCCACAGACCTCTTTGCCGGAGATATAGAGCCATGGCGTGGGCGAGCAGACCCACCACGCACCAGGAGCCTGTCCCCGCGTTCAGGCCACATGCACTTCCGCAGCCACCGTGCGAAGGGTTTCAGCGCCGCCGAGGCGATTATCTTTACATGCTGCCAATTGCACCTGCCCGGTCAGACGAATATCTGCTGAGGAACTGCCGATCTCCAGGTGCATTTCCCCCGGTTCAATGACAAATTTTTTCTTATCTGCATCCCAGTACCACAGAGCTTGCGTATTGTAGGGTAAAGAAAAACTCACGCGGCGCGCCTGACCGGGTCGCAATTCCACGCGTGCAAAACCGACGAGTTCCCGGATAGGACGTTTGATACTTGATTTCGGCACGCGGACGTACAACTGCACAACTTCCGCACCCGACTGCTTGCCGGTGTTGGTTATCGTTGCGGCGACGTTGACATGGCCGCCGGCCGAAAGTGGACCGTCGCCAACTGTTAAACCGCTATAGTGAAACGTTGTAAAGCTCAGGCCATGCCCGAAGGGATACAACGGCTTGCCGTCAAAATACATGTACGTGCGCCCCTTGCGGATATCATAGTCATGGAAATGCGGCAACTGATCCACAGATTTATACCATGTGCAGGAGGTTTTTCCGCCCGGATTGTAATGGCCGAATAGCACATCGCCGATGGCCGCCCCCTGGGCCTGCCCCGCAAACAAAGCGCCCACAATGGCCGGCAAATGTGCCTGTTCCCAATTGATGGCCACTGTATTATTGCTGGAAACCACCAGGACAGTCCGCGGATTGGCTGCAAAAACCGCCTGAATCAATTCATGCTGCACACCGGTGAGTCTGGTATCCTGGCGATCATGGCCTTCTCCGTCCACGGACGAATTAACCCCACAGACCAGAACGACCACATCGGCGCGTCGGGCCGCGGCGATGGCGTCATTAAACATAGCGGGATCTTTTGCACCGGTTATCGAACAACCTGGCTTATAAATGAGTTCCGGCTCGCCCAGGCGGCGATGCTCGGAGACGGAAAGCGGCAGGAGTTCAAACCCGCCGATATTGAGCAGATAGCCGGAGCCGCCGGTGATTTTGAAAAACAATTTGTGCGTTCCGGTTGCAGGGGGTAACGCCGCTGAGAATTTTTTCCAGGTCTGCCACCCCCCGGTAGCGGGAATGCGAAGCGTTGTGACGGCAGGATTGGTCAGCGCATCGAGATGTACGGAAACGGTTGCACCCGGTCCGGCGCTGGCGCATTGAACGGCAATCCGGGTTTTACCGCTGAATTCCTGCGCTTTGTATTCAATCCAGGCGCCGTTGGTGATGTAGGCGAAGGCGGGCAGGCCGCGGCTGGAGGTCTGCTCCCGCGTATGATGAAATTGCACCGCTTGATCCGGCCAGACGCCTGCACCCGGTACCGGCACGCCTAAAACTTCCGCAATTCCCTGTAACGGCGAAACGCTTTCATAGGTGCTGCCGCTGTATTGCCCCAGGCGAGCTTGCCCGGCCATTGGCCCGATGACGGCCACGGTTCGGAGTTTGGCCTTATCAAGCGGGAGGAAGCTATTGTCATTTTTTAACAGAATAATCGACTGGCGAGCCGCCTCCAACGCCAGGGCCTGATGTTCCGGAGAATTGACTGCGGCAAAAGAGATGTTGTTGTAGGGAACCGTTGTGGGACGATCAAATTCCCCCAGCAAAAACCGCGCGGTGAGAATACGTGTCACCGCTTCGGAAATTTCCGCTTCGCTGACGAGTTGCTTTTTGATGGCCTGCGGCAGATATTTCTGTAACGTACCGCCGCAATTTAACTCGCAGCCCGCGTGGATAGCGTCCGCAGCGGCCTGAGGTAATGTTTTGGCATAATGGTGGGGGTTGAAAATATTGTAGATTGCGTCGCAATCAGATGTTACGTACCCGCGAAAGCCCCAGCGATCGCGCAGCAGTTGGGTAAGCAGGAAATGATCGGCACAGCAGGGTGTGCCGTTAATCGCATTGTAGGCCCCCATCACGGTAAATACGCCGCCGTCAATCACGGCTGTGCGATAAGCGCGGCTGTAATATTCCCAGAAGCTCCGCGGATCAACGGTGGCGGAAATACTGGTGCGGTCATGATCGGTGTTGTTGCAGATAAAATGCTTGGCACAGGCCGTGGTCTTGAGATAATTCGGATCATTCCCCTGCATGCCTTTGATCACCTGCACAGCCAGTGTGCCTGCCAGGCACGGGTCTTCACCGGCGGCCTCTTCGCACCGGCCCCAGCGCGGATCACGATGCAAATTTAATGTTTGCGGTGAATAAAAGGTCAGCGAATTTCCGGTTCGGTTGTGCCACGCACGCGCCTCATCGGACACCGCCGTGTAAACCCGCAGGTTCAGTTCCGGATTCCATGCCCCAGCCAGGGCCAGGGGCTGCGGGAAACTGGTGCCTTTCGCGTAGCCGCGTGCCAAACCGTGCAAGGCCTCGGACCAGTATTGGTAGCGGCTCAAACCCAGCCGCTTGATCGCCGGGGCGGTATTGCCGGTCTGACTTATTTTTTCCGCCAGCGTCATGGTTGCTACCAGAGCGGCGGCACGATTTCTGGCCCGCAGATAGGCCGTTTGAGAAACACCTGCCGTTGCAGTCACATGGGCGGGGTCACCGCTGCTGATCATTGATTTCCCGGGCAGGACAGCCAGTGCGGCCGCCAGTTGCAACATTTCCCGTCGTCGCATCATTGATGCCTCCATCACGGTTAAATTCTCCGCCAGGTCAACTGCCGACTGCCCGGCCAATCGGCAAGTCCATGACGAGCAGGGACTTTGGCGTTGCTACCATTGGCGTAAGTATGATGGCGTCGTCTAAAAAAGCAATAGATGGTTCGGGCGCAGCGAGGTGTAGCGCGTTTTTTTTCAGAGAAGTCATTTAAGACCTGTTCCCGATGCCCGGCCACGCTTAAGGCTGCTTCATCCCGGCGTAATAATCCTGTATGGGCTTGACCGTCCACTGCCCTTGTTTGAGACTTACAATGGCATCGGCGGCAGCTTCGGCTCCGGTAATTGTGGTGATAATCGGAATTCTGTTCAGAACGGCGGCGGATCGAATGCGGCCTTCGTCTGTGGTGGGGCCTTTGTGGGTAGGGGTATTAATCAACAATTGCACCTGTTGGTTTTTAATGGCGTCGATAATGTTGGGACGGCCTTCCTGAATTTTATTTATCTTTCGGCAGGGCACGCCCGCGTCATTGAGCGCCGCGCATGTACCGCTGGTGGAAATGAGTTCAAAACCCGCATGGGCAATCTTCCGCGCTGTTTCGATGATCGCTTTTTTGTCGCCATCCCGTACGGAAATATAAACCGTACCGGACATCGGCAGGCTGCCGCCGGCGGCCATCTGAGATTTGGCATACGCCACAGGGAAGCTGGAATCTATGCCCATGACTTCGCCGGTGGAGCGCATTTCCGGGCCTAAAATAACATCCACGCCGGGGAATTTGCTGAAGGGAAATACACTTTCCTTCACAGCGACGTGATGCTTGGGAATGATTTCTTCACTGACACCCAGTTCCGGCAATGTTTTGCCGCACATGACTTTTGCCGCGATTTTTGCCCAGGCCACACCGGTGGCTTTGCTGACAAACGGCACCGTGCGGCTGGCGCGCGGGTTCACTTCCAGCACATAGACTTCATTATCTTTTATCGCGAACTGTACATTCATTAACCCCCGCACCGCCAAGGCTTTGGCTAATGCCAGTGTATTGTCATGAATGCGCGCCACGATTTCCGCCGGCAAACTGAATGGAGGCAAGGAACAGGCGGAATCACCGGAGTGAATCCCCGCTTCTTCGATGTGTTCCATCACGCCAATGACCAGATAGTTGCTGCCGTCGCCCAACGCATCGACATCCACTTCCGTGGCATCGCCCAGGAAGCGGTCAATAAGAATCGGATGTTCCTCCGCCACTTCCACGGCATGGCGAATGTAATAATCCAACTGTGTTTCATCGGAAACAATTTCCATGGCCCGGCCGCCCAGTACAAACGAGGGACGCACCAGTACCGGATAGCCAATTTCCGCGGCCACTTTGCGGGCCTGCTCGGCACTGCGGGCAATTCCGCCCGGGGGCTGCTTGAGGCCCAAAGATTTTATCAGGCGATTAAATTTATCCCGATCTTCCGCGGCTTCAATGGACTCCACAGCCGTGCCAATGATCGGCACGCCGGCATCTTTAAGGCCGCGGGCGAGATTCAGCGGAGTTTGGCCGCCGAATTGTACGATGACCCCTTGCACCAACCCCCCGGGCTGGCTTAATGGGCGGCCATTGAGGCGTTCGACAATGTTCAGCACATCCTCATGCGTGAGGGGCTCAAAGAACAGGAGGTTCGACGTGTCGTAATCCGTGCTGACGGTTTCCGGATTGGAATTGATCATCACGCTTTCAAGGTCCAGTTCCCGGCACGCAAAGGCGGCCTGCACGCAGCAATAATCAAATTCAATGCCTTGCCCGATGCGATTGGGGCCGCCGCCTAAAATAATAATTTTCCTGCGATCGGTGATGCGCACTTCATCATCGACCTGCTGCATGGAGCGGCCGTTTTCCAGCCGGGTGATCGGACTTTCATAAGTGGAATAATAATACGGCGTGGCCGCTTCAAATTCCGCAGCGCAGGTATCGACAAGTTTATAGACTGGCTCAATGGTCAGGCGCTTGCGGATGCCTCGAACTTCCGCAGGCTGTAGGGACCACACCGAGCCTAGCTGCACATCGGAATATCCCATTTCCTTGCTGCGGCGCAAAAGCGCCGCAAAACGCTGGCGATCTTCGGCGGAAATCTTCCCGGCCATAAAGGCGGCGGCCTGCGGGCGCATCTGAAATAATTCCTCTTCAAAATCAACAAGTTCCTTCATTTGCGAGAGAAACCAGGGGTCGATATGGGTCAGTTCATGCACCCGCTCCAGCGTGTAATGCATTTTAAAAGCGTAGCGGATGTAATAGAGCCGGCCCTGCGAGGGAATCGATAGTTTACGAATTAACCGGTCTTCCGGTATCGGCCAGACTTGCGCCGCCTCTTCCAAAGCCGCCATGCGGGTTACAAAAGCCCCGCGGTCGCCCAGACTTGATGGGACCGAGGAAGGTTGGGTATCAAGTTCCAATACCTGCCTTCGCCACCATTTATCAATGCGATCCAGCCCCAGGCCGAAGCGTTTAACTTCCATGGATCGTATGCCTTTTTGCAGGGCTTCCTTAAACGTCCGGCCGATGCTCATAGCTTCGCCGACGCTCTTCATCTGGGTTGTGAGTGTTTCGTCCGCATCAGGGAATTTTTCAAATGTCCAACGCGGAATTTTCACCACCACATAATCGATTGACGGTTCAAAACATGCCACGGTGCGGCGGGTGATGTCATTGGGCAGCTCATCAAGCGTATAACCCACCGCGAGTTTGGCGGCAATACGAGCGATGGGAAACCCGGTGGCTTTGCTGGCTAACGCACTGGAGCGGGATACCCGCGGATTCATTTCCACCACCACCATATCCCCATTGGCGGGGTTGATGGCGAACTGAATATTGGACCCGCCGGTTTCCACGCCAATGGCCCGGATGACCGCAATGGCCCCATCGCGCATGCGTTGATATTCTTTGTCAGTCAGAGTTTGGGCCGGGGCGACGGTGATGGAATCGCCGGTGTGTACGCCCATGGGATCAAAATTTTCAATGCTGCAGACAATCACCACGTTGTCGGCTTTGTCACGCATGACTTCCAGCTCATATTCCTTCCAGCCGATCAGCGATTGATCAATCTGGATTTCATTAATCATGGACGCATCGATACCGCGCTGGGCGATATTTTCAAATTCCTCCATGTTCCAGGCCACACCGGATCCGGTTCCGCCGAGCGTAAATGACGCCCGGATAATACACGGTAACCCGACCTGCTGGGCCACTTGTCTGGCTTGTTCCATGTTGTACGCCAAGCCGCTAGCCGGACACTGTAAACCGATGGATTCCATAATAGCTTTGAATTTGCGACGATCTTCCCCGCGATGGATCGCTTCACGGGTGGCACCGATCATCTGCACGCCGAATTTTTTCAGAATTCCCGCATCTTCCAGGGCAACCGACAAATTCAGGCCCGTCTGGCCACCGAGCGTAGGCAGTAGCGCGTCAGGGCGTTCGATTTCAATTATTTTAGTTATGGCCTCCACCGTCAGCGGTTCAATATATGTGCGGTCGGCCATATCCGGATCGGTCATAATAGTGGCCGGATTGGAGTTTACCAGGATCACGCGGTAGCCCTCTTCTTTGAGAGCTTTGCACGCCTGCGTGCCGGAATAATCAAATTCACAACCCTGTCCGATGACAATAGGGCCGGAGCCGATGATCAGGATACTCTTAAGGTCCGTTCTTTTGGGCATGGGTCAATAACCTTTTACACCAGGGTCGGGGAAAAAACTTGTAAGTTTGTATCAGAAATCGCGCCGTCGCGAAAGTGCCCGCGGTTATTTTTCCCGAACGCGGCGTTCCATCGTGGCGCGGAAATAATTCCGGAATGTCGGCAGGCCGGCCTGCGTCCAGGCGGATTGGATTTTTTCCACCAGAGCGGCGTTATTTTTTCGCAAATCACTTAAAAACTTGGCATCTGGCGACGTTTCAGGTGCCATCAGATGCGTGTCATGGGCATCGGCCAGAAGCAGATAACTTGTACCATCCGGCGATTCTTCGACGTTTAATTTCATGTGTGGATACGCCACCTGCCCCAAACGCAGGCGATAAACCGCCCGTCCATCCTTATTGGCCGGTTCAAACCATTCAGGATTGATGGGGTCGGAATCCGCTGATGCCAAGATCGGTGCGATTCGCGCCTCAACGACATCGGGAATTTTCCCGACCCCGTACGCCAGCGGTAAATAGATTTCAATGGCTTTTTTAACAATCTGCACATGCGGCAGCGGTGGATGTTGTAATTCAGTCATAACTAACGCCTGATCGGTTTTCCCCGACCGTCCTGGTTTCCCGGTACTCTCAAAAATCAGTTTACACGAAATCCCCACCCAATGCCCGCCCGGCGCGCGCAATCCCCTTAGTCCGGGGCGGAAGCGTCGCGGTTGGACGCGGAACGCCGGCACGGAAAGCATTGGCACTCCGACGCGGCAATCGCGGTGCCAATCGTAAAGGGGCGACGCGCATCGTGCGATTCAAGTGCGTTCCGCGTCATTCAACGCTCCCGCATTGAGCTAACGCCCACGTAACGGCAGGTGGGCAATGCCGTTACGGAAAATATTGGCAGTTTGATCGGCCGGGCGGATTTGTCGGCGTTGACAGTTGGCTCTCGCCAGATTGGGGTGATGGCTATAGAATGCGGGTATGAAAGTCAGTTTGTTTGTAACCTGTCTAACCGATTTATTCGCACCTGATGTGGGTATGGCGGTGGTTAAAACGCTGGAGCATTTTGGATGCAGCGTGGATTTTCCCACGGGCCAGACTTGTTGCGGGCAGCCGGCGTTTAATAATGGTTTTCCCGCGGAGGCCCGGGCCTTAGCGGTTAAAATGATTGATGTATTTCATGATGCGGATTATATCGTCACGCCCTCAGGCTCCTGCTGTGCCATGATACGTGATCATTACATTGAATTATTTCATGATGATCCGGATCAGCGGAAACTCGCTGAGGATTTTGTCGCACGGTGTTATGAATATGTGGAATTTCTGACCAAAATTTTGAAGGTGGATCTATCCACGCTTTCGCTGCCGGAAAATGAAATGTTCACCTATCACTTCACGTGCCACCTGCGGGGCCTGGGAGCTACGGGAGAGCCGGCGATCCGATTGCTTAAGCAGTTGGGCGGGGCGCAATTTGCAGATCTGGAAAAGGCGGAACAGTGCTGTGGTTTTGGCGGCACGTTTGCCATTAAATATTCCGATATCAGCGGTGCCATGGTGCGCGATAAGGTGCAATGCGGCAGCAAAACCGGGGCACAAACCATGATTGTCAATGATGGCGGATGCGCTATGAATATCGGCGGTGCCTGCCACCGCATGGGCGCGTCATTCCGGGTACAGCATATTGCACAGATCATCGCCGCCGCTATTGAGCATACCGCGAGGGCGAAAGCTTCATGAATAGCGTTAAGGAATCACCATCCTCGCCGCAGCGCGGCTTGTCGTTGCCGGTGTTTCATCCGGATTTTATGGCAGAGGCGCATGCGGCCACTGCCGATGCGGTCCTTCATGCGGCACTGGATAATTCGGTAACCAAAAAAGATTATGGCAGGCGGAGCAGTCTGGCGGAATTGCCCGATGCCGATGGCCTGCGGCAACTGGCTGGCGATATAAAACGCCATACGCTGGATCATCTGGATTATTATCTGGAACTTCTGGAGCGCAATGTTATCAAACACGGGGGAGCGGTCTATTTTGCCGCCACACGCGATGAGGCTAATAGTCTGATTGTAGACATCGCCCGGCGTACCGGCAGCAAGCTGGTGGTAAAAAGTAAAAGCATGGTCAGTGAAGAAACAGAGCTGAATGACGCTCTGATTGCGGCCGGTATTGAACCGCTGGAAACGGATCTTGGCGAGTTCATCTTGCAGGTGGATAACGACCATCCAACGCATATTGTCATGCCGGTCATTCACAAAAATGCCGCGGAAATCGGACAGATATTTGCCCGTTATTTCAAGACACCTTTTACTGATAATCCGCAGGAACT
>JAJZGH010000089.1 GCA_021798635.1 Planctomycetota bacterium
TTCCTTAGCTGACATAAGTAAGTTTTCCATCCTGTCTGGTATACCCCAGACTTGGAGGTGACACTTCTATTTCGGCTAAGGGGTGACAATTCTACTTCGGCACAACAGGGAGGTTGGGCAGGTTCCAGTTACGGGTTGTTGACAGAAGAGCGCCTGTCGCCAGGAGCTTGCCGGTTAAATACTTTTATATCCGTCTTCCCATCGCAGCCGCCGCCGTTCCATGCAACGCCGACACTGGTGGCGTCAATTCTGGAGTCCGTTCGGGGCGGCATTTGCGTTGCCGCTCTTCCGCAACCGGGATATTGGATAGACCCAGACGCCGGCAGTATGCACAGGAAACATGCCGCACAGAGTATGTAAACAACCAGCACAGCCGCAAGCTGGAGGCGGTAGGAAAAAGGTAATGAAAAAGCTGTCAAGTGCTTTTGGCCCCCGCGACTATTTAGCGGCCTGATACAGCTCGGCAACTTTAGCCCAGTTGACCACTTCCCACCAATTGGTGATGTACTCAGGCCTGCGATTTTGATATTTGAGGTAATAGGCGTGTTCCCATACATCCAGCCCCAGAATCGGCTTGCCGGACAGGCCGCAAACCGCTTCGCCCATCAGTGGATTATCTTGATTGGCGGTTGAACCAATGGCCAGTTTGCCATTCTTCACAACCAGCCAGGACCAGCCGGAGCCAAAGCGTTTGGTCGCGGCTTCCCCGAAGCGGGTCTTGAAATCCGCGAAGGATCCAAAGGCGGAGTTAATTGCGGCGGCAAGGTCGCCGGTCGGCTCGCCGCCGCCGCCTTTGCCCTTGGGTGCCAGGATTTGCCAGAACATGCTGTGATTGGCATGGCCGCCGCCATTGTTACGCACTACTGTGCGGATATCTTCGGGCACCGAAGCGATATCTTCGATAAGCGCGTCCAGGCTTTTGGCTTCTAATGCGGGCTTGCCGGCGATGGCATTGTTAAGATTGGTCACATACGCGCCGTGATGCTTGCCATGGTGAATCTGCATGGTTTGCGTATCAATAACAGGTTCCAGAGCGCTGAAATCATACGGTAAGGAAGGAAGTTGAAAAGCCATGACGGTACTCCTGAAAAACAATTTACCCATTCAATGAGCCACTTACCTGCGGCAGCCAGTTCAGTATTGTTATTGTAGCACAATTCCGCACAGGTCAAGACCCTGATGCCGTAACACTTATTGCGCTATTGAATAGTTCACAATTTTGTCACCTGATGAAACCTGTACGGCGGCTTTGCCACCCTCATGCACAGTGACGGATTTGAGCCAGACGCGCATTTGTGCGGCGGTGTGCGTCCAGATGATAACGTCATATTGGCCCGGTCCAATTTTAATGGCCTTATTCAGCGAACCCTGTGCGTTGAGCGTCGCAGCCGCCACGCGCTGACCGGCCAGCAGCGGCTTGATGCTGCTGCGGAAGTAGCTGCGCATGCGTGTGAGTGAATTATTGGTGTTGGTGCCAACCTGCGATGCAAATAATACCGGTAATATCTGCGACCACGCCGCATCATGTTGCAGCCGGAGATTCAAGGCATTTTGGTGATACATGGTGGTCATGGCCGTATTGGGTGTCCCGGTGATATTGGCTGAAGACCAGGGCGGTTTGCCGGCTCTAATGGCGCGGCGAATTCGTCCGAGTCTGGAGGAAGCGGGTTGCATGACAAACCGAACATCGGCCATGCGAGTACCGGCGGGAATAATCCACATATCGACCGGAGCGGATGAAAGATTCCCGGCGGCTAACTGCACGGTCAGAGAAGAGTTGTTGTAAGGCAGTTGCGGATAAGCCGAGGCTCGCAGAGGCTCAAGTTTTTCACTGGTCATGCCCGTGAGGTCCACCGCAGCCGTCTGCTTCATGTGCAACGCCACGGGCTGGTCGTTGGCGGGAATAAGGAAAATCCAGTCTTGCACCACGCGCCGATGACCATGCACGGTTCGGAAGTCATCGACCAGGGCGGTATTCGGCTTCAGCGGCGCGTAGCGGCGGCCATCTACAAGATAACCGCTGGGAAAATACATTCCGCCGGATGTGACCAACTGCACCTCTGCAGGTGTCAGGCGAAAATAGCCCTGATCGGAGCTTACATCAGGCTGCGCGCTGCCATGATTGACTTCCGTGCGGACCAAAATAGCCTGCTTTCCAGCGGCGGGAATGCCGTAGCGCGTAATCATTGCGGCCGGCAGCGGCCCGGCAAAAGGAACATGCAACAGACTCGGTGGAAGGGCTTTGGCACCGGCGTATTGAACGGTATAGCGGTCGCCAAACCATTGCCGCAACGGTTGCGGGTTATACTTGCTGAATGAATGTCCGCCCATACTGCGGCCGCTGACCATGCCCCACAAGCTGGTCACAAAGCCATCCGGGTCCAGCCACAGTCCACTGGGGGAATTACTGGCCAAATCCGCGGCGGTGTCGTACCGGGAGTATCCCAGAATACTGCTGGGCAGCGGCAGCATCTGCACGCCCGCCATGACCGTGCCAACTAAAATCATGGCCGTAAAAAAGCCAAACGCGCCCCCGACGATTCGCCCGGGCCAGAGCGGTAATTCCACATCGCCGCGAATCAGGTAGTCAAAGGCCGTTCGAATGAGCGAAAACGCCAGAAAAAACACCAGTAAAAAGGTAACACCATAGGCAAAATCAGGACGATGATTCAGAATCGGATTCGCCCACGCCTGATAAACACCCATCGCCAACGTAGAAGCAAAGAAGCTGGCGCACAACAGGAGCAATGCGGACAGCGGCCCCTCATTGGCCATATAAAGCGCAAACAGGATGATGAACAACAGTACGATGAATTGAAGAATCATCTAGGATCTTCCAATGTGCTATGGCGTTTGAATCGCAATCCGGCAAGCAATTCGTACACCTGTGTCACTTAACTGTTTCCAGCGGACGATCCGCCGGCCCGTGAATTACCGGCACTGCTGGCACCGGCCTGGCTTTGCCCCGGCATCTTCCCCGCCGCACCGGCGCGGGAAGCACCTGAACCAGCGGCTTTGGGTCTGGCTGCCGGCTTTTTATCCGGGGTGCATACGCGAATCACTTCCTGAATGGAGGTAATTCCCAGTGCAAATTTTCTGAATCCGTGCTCCACCAGGAACATCATATTATTTTTACGCGACAAGGTCCGGAGTTCTTCAGCCGGCCGCCCGGTGGCAATGGCCCTGCGGATTTCGTCATTGATTACCAGGATTTCGAATATCCCGCTTTGTCCGCGATAGCCCAGGCTGGCGCAATCCGGACACTTAATCAAGTTCCCTTTTTGATCACGCGCGGGTTGCGTATTGGCCTTAAATGCCGAGAGGTCGCGGCCAACTGGTAAATTCAACTTGGCCAGCATCGCCTCGTCCGGTTGATAGGCGATTTTACAGGTCGGGCAAAGCAGCCGCACCAACCGCTGGGAGATGATCGCTCGCAAGGGCGCTGCCGCCACCTGATTATCCGGCAAAACCTTACGCCAGAGTTCCAGCGCGGTAATGGCATCGTTGGCTCGCAGGCCAACGTAAACGCGATGCTCTTCACGAGAATATTTCGCAATCAATTCCGCAGTTGCCGCGTCCGGGCATTGCGCCACCATCAGAATATGCGGGTCTTTCAGCATGAGGCTTTGCAAGGCTTTAGAGTGACTGGCATTGACCGCCGCGGGGTCGAATCGGGTTAAGGAGATGGATTCGAAATCTGCACGGGGGTTAATTTCAAAGGTATTGATGCTGGTGGTATACGCGTCATGATTCGCCAGCAGGGAATAAAGCGTGGTTGTTCGGCCCATGTGCGGAGGTGATGATACGATAATCAGGCCTTCATTGCCCTGCAACACTTCACGCAACGCAGTGAGTTGTTCGGAGGACATACCCAGATGATCCAGGGGCATTTTCCAGTTATCTTTGGCGTTTATCTGAAGCCATAACCGTTCGCCGGCGGTTGTTCCGCTGGTATTGGCGGTCCAATGTACCGGATTATTGTCCGCGTCGCGGGTGGTAAAGACCGCAGATTGCGGCCGCCGCCGCTCTTCCAGCGAAAGGCCGGTAAGCTGTTTGACGGCTTGAATCAGCGGTTCAGCATTGGGTCGCTGCATTCCGGATTGTGGATAGGACACGCCGTCGGTGCTGAACGACATTTCATAAGCCTGATCCGACGGCATCAGATCAATTCGCTGGGCCCGATTTTCCAGGCCCTGTATCAGCAATTGATCCAGCAGTACGACACCGTTGTAGCCCGCGTCTTCTACCGCCGGCAGAGGCAGGGGCCGTCCGCCCTTTCCTTCATACCGCAAGCCCAGTTGTGAAACAGATTTTTTTGCCTGCCGCCCGGCTGAAAACTGCTCCATGTGGCCGGATATAACGCCCAGCAGGTCCCCTGAGGATCCCAACACCTGCACGCGCGTCCGCCAATAATAACCCAGCAAAGCTGCGGGAATAAATATGTTTAATATCAGGGCAAACCAGAAATTCGGAATCAGCAGCCAGATCAGCAGGAGGATGGCAACCGAAGCCAGCAGCACGCCTTTCCATAATTGCGCCGGCTGTTCGGGCATGTTAGGAAGATCATTATCAATCCAGACCAGAAAACGGCCCCACAGCACCAGAACCGCAACCGCTGCCGCAACATAAATTATATTTACGTACATCAAAGCAATCATTCCTGCCTTCGCACGCCGGATCGGACTGATCCCGCGCGCCGCCAAATGCAAAACTTACCATGATCCGGCCAATTATGCCAGAGATTTCCATACAGAATGCTCTTTGACGCTGTACCTGATCCCCGGGAACCAGTCCGCCGGGGGCGTCAATTGGTGCGAATACCCTTCATGCGCATACGCAATTCATCCGGATTGGGAGAGGCTATATACGCCTCTTTATGGGTAATGGTTTCGCTGGCCACCAGCTCGCAGAGCATATCATTAAAGTCAATCATCCCGGCTCCGCGCTCCGACCGGATGACCTGTGTCAATTCATTTTCCCGGCCTTCAAGTATATATTTTCTGACCGAAGGTGAATTTAACATGACCTCCACCACCGGTACCCGGCCAACGGCGGGATCAATGGCCGGTACAAGCTTCTGGAAAATAATCGCCTTCATATTGTTGGCGATAGCCTGGCGCATGTTCATGTGCATATCCGGAGGAAACAATTCCAGGACGCGTGTGATCGCTCCCGGAGCGCTGGCGGCATGAATGGTGGAAAACACCATGTGCCCGGTTTCCGTGGCCTGAACCGCAGCCTGAAATGTCAGGCGGTCACGCATTTCCCCGATCAGAATAACATCGGGGTCTTCACGCATCATGTAGCGAATCGCCATTTCAAAGCTTTCAACATCCAGGCCGACTTCGCGCTGGTTAATGAAGGCCTTCTGATCTACATACGTGTATTCAATGGGGTCCTCAATGGTGATAATATGGCAGGATCGCCGATCATTAACCTGTTGAAGCATTGCGGCAATCGTGGTGCTTTTGCCGCTGCCGGTGATGCCCGCCAGCATGACCAGTCCCTGTTCATTTTCCGCAATTTTTTCAAAAACTTCGGGCAGGTGCAACTGCGCGAAATTGGGGATTTTCGGATTAATGCGCCGCGCCGCCATGCTGACCATGCCGCGCTGGCGAAAAATGTTGACACGGAATCGCTCGGTGGGCGTTACAGCGTAAGCGATATCCAGGGATCCGCGATGCAGGAAATCATGCCACTGCTCATCGGTGAGCATTTCTTTGACCATGGCTTCTATTTCCGCATTGGTCATCGGTGAGCCCGTCGTGGGAACCAGACGTCCGGATTTGCGCACCCGCGGCAGTACGTCGGCCTTGATATGCAAATCGCTGCCCTCCACCTTGGTCACAACTTCAAAATATTTATGAATCTTCGGCGGTCCTCCGCGGCGGGGGGAGTCGGCGACTTCTACTTTTGCACTTTGCGATTCTTTAGTCATGCGGTCGTTATCCTTGTTGCTAAAAAATAAAACTTACAACACCCTAACTTAAAAAGCCAGCCCATCCAGGGTTTTTAACCCCAGCGTTTCCTGTACAAAAAACGGTTCCGCAAATGGGCGGCGAATGGTCCCGCCGAAATATCCGTTGATATTCTCAACGTATTTGAGGATTTCCCATTGCGCTTCTACGGCTCTTCCCGCACTGAACTGAGATGCGTAACACCGCACGGCCTGACGTTTTATATCCATGGTGTCCGCAACATCCACGCAGAAAGAGGCCGGAAAATTAAACCGCAGGTGCGAACAGAAATAGTAGATTAATCGCGGTGGATAAAAAGGTTCACCGGGAATATTGGATTTTGTCAGCTTGGCGTCAAACCGCGCGTCTTCCGCGATTTGCGTCACTTGACGATGATCCGGATGAGCGTCATTCGGGTAGGGAAGAAATACGATATCCGGTCGAAGGCGGCGAAACACCGAAGCGGTCGCGTGGCGGGCGGCAATGCTCCATGTCACTTCACGATTTTTCAGGCCCAGTGCCACGCGCGTGGCACCCAAAATTCCGGCGGCCGCGGCGGATTCCGCGGCCCGCGTTTCCGGCGTACCGAAAGGCGTCGGTTCCCCGTTGGTCATGTCCAGCAAAGTCACGTGATGCTTCTGGCGTGTCAGCAGTGCAATCGTAGCGCCCATAGCGAGTTCCTGATCGTCGGGATGGGGTCCAATTACCAGAATGTTCATAGCATCAAGCCCCATAAGCGCTGCGGAATTTAATTTCGCGGCCTGGTGAGAAGCACCCCATCAGCGGGATTCAAAGGATTTCCAGTGCTGATTGCGCGGCCCGATATATTCCGCGCGGGGTCGGATAAGCTTGTTATTCGAATATTGCTCCAGGATGTGGGCAATCCATCCGCTGGTGCGGCTGATGGCGAAAATCGGGGTAAAAAGATCAGCCGGTATGTGCAGGTAGTGGTACACCGAGGCGCTGTAAAAATCGACATTCGGTTTTAGATTTTTGGTTCGTACCACCATGTCTTCAATGCGCACGGACATTTCATACCAGCGCTGCTGCCCGGTCAGCGTGCCGAGCTGGCGTGACATTTCCTTCAGGTGCCGCGCGCGGGGATCACCGTTTTTATATACCGCGTGTCCAAAACCCATAATTTTTTCATGGTTATCCAGCTTGGCCCGGATATAGGCGTCCACGGTGTCCGGGTTGCCGATTTCATTAAGCATCCGCATGACCTGCTCGTTGGCTCCCCCGTGCAGCGGGCCTTTTAAGGCGCAAATGGCGGCGACCAGTGCTGAGTGCATATCGGTCAGCGTCCCCGCCGCGACGCGCGCCGCGAAGGTACTGGCATTTAATTCGTGATCGGCATGGAGAATATAGGCTTTGTCCAGGGCACGGGTGGCCAATGGTTCGGGTGAACGTCCGGTGAGCATGTATAAAAAATTGGCCGCCAGGTTCAAGTCGCGCCGTGGTGCCAGGGGTTCGCGGTCGTTACGGATACGATCATACGCCGCTACGACGCCGGCCATCTGGCCCAGAATCCGCACGGATTTTCGCTGATTGGCCGCTGCGGACATATCTTCTGATTCGGCGTCAAACATGGCCATGGCGCTGGCGGCGGTGCGCAAAGCTTCCATCGGTGTGCTGCGACGGGGAAAGGACTTCATCATGGCCAGAAGACCTTCAGGCAGGAGTGCCTGCTCCGCGATGGATTGTCGCAAATCGTCCAGCTCCGCACGCGTGGGCAGCCGAGCGTTCCAAAGCAAAAATACCACTTCTTCAAACGTGGAATTTTCCGCCAGTTCGTCGATGGTAATACCGCGATAGGTGAGCACGCCGTTTTCAATTGAGCAAATCGAAGAGCTTAACGCCACGATGTCGCGCAGGCCTCCGCTGGTTGCGGCGACGGTAGTCAGGGGGGTCTGGGTCATACGATTACTCCTGAACGCACATCAGAGGTGCTCATAATACACGCTGCGGGTGGAATCGTATAGTTTTCAGCGCCGTTTTCAGTACAATAGTTTTCAGCGCAATAAAAAAGCCGTGTGGAGGAGGGTAGGTCCACACGGCCTGGCGGAGGAGGAAACGAGTTTAAGCGATAGTGTATGGTGCAGATCTCACCAGCACAGACCTCCACGTTGTGCCCGGGAAGCGGCGGGCCTGCGCCATACACGATCCATATTTACTTGTCACATTCGAGCACCGTCACGTTCTTTCGGTCTCGACGTTCTTGCATTCTCTGTCACTCCCGCGGTCCTTGCCGCACGTTAGATATATTGCAACTCTCGTGCCAGTACGACATACGGCGGATTTTTTTTGGAGAATCTCCGGACAATTGCGGCCCATAATTTTATGAAGTGGATTTTATATGGAAAAAGCAGGACGTTTTGCCTGATTATTGGACAGACTCGCTTCAAGAATCAATAGGACGTTGAAAATAAGCCTGTACGGCGGGCCGACATCCTGATAATCCCGTGCCTAAAGTTAGTGCAGTAGCAGCTTGGACTGCTTATACGCAACGCAATGCCCTGCTTCCGCCTGACATCGCATGGGCGCAATTCTAAGATTTGCGGGAATGGCTCCGGCAAGCTAAAACTGTTGCCGCACGCAGTGTCGTGCGCCGGGAAACTTGCCGGCTTTTCAGAAGCGACCGGCTCAATCACTATTAAGGATCAGTTGTGAAGACACCCCGCACCACGAAGATCGGCCCATTTGACCCGCTGACAAAAATTGAACGTTTGGGTCTGATCGCGCTGCTGATCGGCGTGCTGGCTTTCGGCTGCGTTACGGAAGTTCGGTCCGCGTTTCTTAGCCGACGAATGACGGATGTTGACACCTATTTTCGCGCCGCCTGGGCCGTGCGTGTGCACAAAGATCCCTACAACGTCACCGATACCAATGGCTGGCATTACAATTATCCCCCTCTGCTGGCAACGCTTTTGTATCCCCTGGCCGACGCACCGGCTAAATTCGGCCGCGCGGGGTTACTGCCCTATCCCGTTTCCGTGGCGGTCTGGTTTCTTATCAGTATTGCCTGTATCTGGTGGGGGAGCCACGCGCTGGCGCAAGCCCTGGAAAAAACGTGTACCGATCCCGCCGTGCGCAACATGCCGCGCTTTTGCCGCAGGTGGTGGGCACTTCGTATTATTCCTATATTGATCTGCCTTCCGGCCATTGGCCGGGCGGTCGTGCGCGGACAGGTCAATAGCGTCCTTTTGATGCTGTTTTGCTTTGCCGGGGCTGCTCTGGCCACCCGAAAACGCTTCTGGGCCGGATGTGCCACGGGTCTGGCGGCAGCGTTAAAAGTTTTTCCCGGATTTTTAATTCTCTATGGAATATCGCGCCTGCGGGGAACTTATCTTCTGGGTATGGCGGCGGCGTTGGTTGTCGGCTTGCTGGTTGTCCCAGGGATTATCATGGGGCCGCACCATATGGTGGCCGGGTATCGTCGTTTTGCGCAAGTGGTTTTAGAGCCGGCTTTTGGATTGAATCATAACGCTTCCCGTGACAAGGAACTTTTGGATATTAATAAGACTGATTCAACAAGCTTTGAAGCGATGATTGATCATACGCTTTACATTGGCCGCCACGCCCCGGCCCCGGCAAAATGGATGAAATTGGCGCATTGGGGAATATCGGCTGTCCTTGTGGCCATCACGCTGCTGGTGGAATTTATGCGACGAAAAGATGATCCGATTTTTCGCAACCTGTTCCTTGGTGTGCTGATCACCATCATGATGCCGATTATTCCCATTTGTCACCCGCACTATTTCTGTATGGTGCTGCCCCTGATTACAGCGCTTCTGGCGGCGCGCTGGGAACAGGACCGAATGCTTCCTCTGGGGGGGGCGTTGGGCTGGGTGCTGATTTTTTTTGCCGCCTCACACATTATGACGGTGCTGCCGCCGCCGTTTTATATTCTTCGCGGTCTGGGATTGGTTACGTATTCCGCGTTAGCACTCTGGGCGGTGGGATTATTTACCATGTGGCATTGGGAAACACCGCGCGAATGGCAGGCTGCTGCGCCTGTTGCATAACTTAGACGTTGAACTGGAACTGCAAGGTTGCGGAGCAGAGTGCCGGTTGGAACTTCCCAAACCGGTCATGAACGGATAAATTCGTCGTGATGGCGGTTGCCGTGGGCCACACGAGCCGGCCCACGTGACACTGTTTTGGAGCTTTTATGCAAATGAATCCCTGGGTGCCGACATCCAACCGGTATGAGGCAATGGTATACAACCGCTGCGGTAAATCCGGACTTAAGCTGCCGGCAATTTCCTTGGGATTGTGGCATAACTTCGGCGGGGTGGATCTGCTTGAAAATCAACGCGCCATGCTGCGTTGTGCCTTTGACCTGGGCATTACCCATTTCGATCTGGCTAATAATTATGGACCACCACCCGGATCAGCTGAGGAAAACTTCGGGCGCTTATTGCAACAGGATCTGCATCCGTGGCGGGATGAACTGATTATTTCCACCAAAGCCGGCTACACCATGTGGTCCGGGCCGTATGGTGATTGGGGATCGCGCAAGTATCTGCTGGCCAGCCTGGATCAGAGCCTGCAACGCATGGGCCTGGATTATGTGGATATTTTCTATTCCCATCGCCCCGATCCGGAAACGCCTCTGGAAGAAACCATGAGTGCCCTGGATGCGGCGGTGCGGCAGGGCAAAGCGCTTTACGTGGCGCTGTCAAACTATAAACCCCCTGAGGCCCGACGGGCGTTTGCGATTTTGAAATCCCTCGGTACGCCCTGTCTGATTCATCAGCCGCGCTATTCCATGCTTGAACGCTGGGTTGAAAGCGAACTGCTGGATGTGCTGGGGGAACAAGGAGTGGGAGCGATTGCGTTCTGCCCGCTGGCGCAAGGGTTATTAACCAATAAATACCTTAGAGATATTCCCGAAGACTCGCGCGCCGCTAAATCATACAGCTTTCTCAAGGCCGATAGAATTACCGCGCAATTGCAAAGTCGTATCCGAACGCTCAATGAAATTGCCTTAGCCCGGGGCCAGAGCCTGGCCCAGATGTCCCTGGTCTGGGTGCTGCGCGACGCGCGCGTAACCTCCGCACTGATTGGTGCCAGCCGGGTGTCGCAAATTCAGGAAAATGTTAAAGCCCTTAGCAATCGCACCTTTACCGCCGAGGAGTTGAAGGCTATTGATCATGCGTTGGAAAGCTGATATCGGTACGCGTTACGGAATACGGAATTAAAAAGATGGTGCACAACAATTCGGCTCTTGATCCGCGCAACGAACAGCCGGTAACGCCCGCAACGGCCCCGGCTGATGTGCTGACATTTCATGCCCCGGCAAAATTAAATCTGGGTCTGCGGATATTTCCACGCCGCCCGGATGGATTTCACGATATTGAATCCTGGTTTGTCCCCATTTCCCTCTGCGACACGCTGGTATTCCGCAAGGCCGAAACGCTGACTCTGAAGCTCACCGGTTTGGCGGCGGAACTTTCAGATGAGCCGGAAAAAAATCTCGTGGGCCGTGCGGCGCTGGCGTTGGCTGACGCAGCCGGCGTGGCCGCCCACGCACAGATTCATCTCCATAAACTTATTCCCGCCGGAGGTGGTTTAGGGGGCGGAAGTTCCGATGCCGCAACGACTTTGCTGGCATTGAAACACTTATGGAATCTTCCGATTTCCACGGCAGAATTGTCAAAGCTCGCCGCGTCGCTGGGCAGTGATGTGCCATTTTTTATTTACGGGCAGTCGGCGGTGTGCCGCGGGCGCGGGGAAATTATCGAGCCGTTGCCATTCCATCGCCCCCTGTTTGCGGTGTTAATCATTCCGCCCTACGGCACCAGCACCCGCGATGTCTATCAGGAATTTGATCATCAAGCCGCAGCGGTGGATAGCACACCAATGCGCTGGCAGGAAATAGCGCGTTTGAGCGCTGCGGAAATCAGTGCCGCAATTCGCAATGATCTTGAAGCCCCCGCATTTTCCGTCACGACTGATCTGCGCGCCTTACGCGATAAAATCACAGCGTTAGTCAGTCGCCCCGTGCATCTTAGCGGCAGCGGCTCAACATTTTTTATCCTGTCCGACCAAGCCGCCGAAGCCGAATCCTTAGCGGCAACCCTTGGACACAATCTGCCCGAAAACGTCCGCGTTCTGCCCGTTGCCTTATTTGCCCGAAATCCAATGGCGGATCAGCGGTAGTACGGGTTCGCCTTGTGGCGAGTAGGCTCCGTAGTCGGTTGGTTTACAGCCCGGATACCATTCCCAGATAAAAGCGCCCACAAAAGAACTTTCGGGCAATTTCCGCCAGACGCGTACAAATGCCTGATAGGCAATGGCCTGATTGGACGGATTGATCAGCCCCGTGCCAACATAATCCCATGGCTTGGCCAACGTGTTGTCCAGATTATCCCAACCGATTTCGGTAAACAGCACCGGCTTTCGTTCCCGTGCGGCGAACGTCAAAATGCGATTTTTAATGCGTTGCCAGTGGGCGACGACTTCGGCAACGGAAGGATCCTTGGAATCGGAAAGATCGTAATAGGAATTCATACCGATGTAATTAAGCTGTGGCCAGAAATGAACATACTGATAATGATCCCAGTTCGCGCTGTAGGTAAGTTTGCCGGTAAAGCGCTGCCGCACCAGTCGGATTATGCGCAGCCATTGTGTGTTAAAAGGTTCGGTGGAAAGCAACTCGCTGCCCACACAGAAAACATTCACGTGCGCTTGCTGCGCCCAGGTGGCAGCCGCCAGAATGTAGGCGCGGTAGCGGGTAAACCAGAGGCTCCAGCTTTTGGGTTTTATGACCCCGCGCCAATCGTTGCCGGTGGCATGATTCAATAACACGATAGGCATAAGCATTGTGTGGATGCCCAGATGATGGGCCGCCAGAAGTACCTCATGTATCTGCAGAGGTGTCAGTGAAACCTGCGGATCGATATGAATATTGTCGGCATGGACATCATGCTGCCGGGCGTTGATGACAAAGTTAATCCAGGTACAACCCATGGCTCGCAGCTTTGCGATGGAGCGCAGATATCCGGATATTCCGCGGGGATTATCCAATTGCATTGAAAAACCGCGGATGGGCGGCACACCGGAAATCGGATAATGCAGCGGCGGCAGCGGTGGTAGGCGCTGGGTGAGGGGCCGCTGAGGCCTGCCCATGCCGCTGATGTTTAACACAAACGCGGGTACACTCAATACGATTGTGCCGACCAGTATGATTGCAGCGAATCTTCGGACCAAAGCATGATCTCCGAGTTAAAATAATAAAGCGCAGTCTGCACGGCGAGCCGTCAAAATATCGCCTCGCCACGCTCCTAGTCCGCAGTCGGATGGGGCGCTGACTGCAAATAGAAATACAACGCATAAATTTGGCTGGCAAAGCGGTATTTTCCACGTCCCATCTCCGAGGATTGCTGCACCACGCCCAACTGTTTCATCTTCTGTAGAAAATTATCCAATACTCTGGCTTCGTCGGACGAGACTCGGTCCACCAGTTCAGCTTTGGAAAAATGCAACTGCAAGGGCGCGATTACCATCCGTTTCAATATCCGCCGGTAACGCTTGCTCCAGATGGCATCGAGCACCTTCGGCTCGATGTATTTTACGCCGATGATCTTCGCCGCCGCGACTATGCCGGCAAGGGCATCGTTTTCGTCAATGACGCCGTCGGTATCAGTCTTGAATACTGCGTCACCAATCTCGTGGAGGAACACCGGGTATCCGCCGGAAAAGCGCCACAACAAATCCAGCGCTCCGGGCAAAATACGCACATTGACCTTCGCCAGAGCCTGTTGATAAAATTGTCGCGTCTCCGCTTCGTTGAAGGCAGTTATGTTGATAACATCAAATACGCGATCGAGCGATGGCTGCTTCTGAATCAGCTGGCTCCGCCGCTCGGGCATACCCGCCAGTATCAGGGTCAGGGGCAGATTCTCGCGGCCGGTTGCCAATTCATCCACAAAGCTTTTAAGCCAATTGGCGAACGCTCTATCCGCCGCCAGACCATTCAGGTCATCCAATACAATCATCAATCCTTTTCGATGAGAGCTGATCTGCGCCAGAAGCTTTTGCAGCGTCGGCCCCAGTGTCCCTACGGCTTGCGCCAGGTCCCGCGGCGATGCCTCGAAAGCCAGCGAAACGCCGAACAGGCCGACCTCACGAACATTATTGCCGAGAAATTTCTTGACGCCCTCAAACCAACTCCGGTCCTGACTGACCTGCAAGAGCCGCTCGAATATGCGGCGCACCATTTCCTCTAAAGACGTCACGCCGCCGAGAAATACATGCAAACCCAACACCTCATGTTTCTCCTCCGCAATGCGCAATGCCATGCGGCATAGCGAGCTTTTGCCGATGCCGCGGTCCCCGGAAATGAAGATACGCTCGAGCATTTTTTTTGACGCGGACTTTGCCACGCGATCCACAATTTCAGTGATCTCCCGCTCTCGACCTGCGAAAAATTCAATGGGAACAGGCACGCCCGGCGTGAAAGGTGAATATTCCCTGGCCATGTGAATCTCCTGTTCGTCGCGCCGGTCAACGATCCGCGGCCGACCGACACTCCATTATGCCTGTGCCCGTGGATTGGTCAAAGGCCTCGCTCATGCGCAGGCAAGATGCGGTGGTGCGGCGAGATCGTCGAAATGCGATCATACGTCAAAAAGTCTACCCCCTGTGACTGGCGGCTTTCAGCTATCCGCCAGTCTTCTTCATTCCATTTCGGAAACCATGTATCGCCTGTGACCTGGGTCTGGCACTTTATAATGCTGATATACATGCGATCCGCCAGCGGTAGCGCCAAGGTGTAAATTTCCGCGCCGCCCACAACAAATAGTTCCTGTTCGCCCGCTTGCTTGGCCGCCGCAAGAGCTTCCTGAAGTTGCGTAAACCACTGCGTGTCAGCAGGAGTGGGATCTGGAATTCGGCGGCTAAGTATCAGATTGCGACGCCTGGGCAGCGGCCGGCCGATGGAGTCAAAGGTTTTTCGCCCCATCAAGACACAGTGGCCGGTGGTTAGGCGTTTGAAGTGCTGAAGATCCTCCGGCACATGCCAGGGGAGTTGTCCTTTCCAGCCAATAACACGCTCCGGCGTCATCGCGGAAATAAGGCTGATGAGCATCAAGCACCTGTTGTAAAAATCGCGCCAGGAATGTACCGCCACTCCGGATCGCATTTCCAAACCGGGCGAACGGCCAATCGCTGTTCCGCACCCAGTTGGTGTTTACGCAATTTTACGCCAAAATTCTGGTGCGTCCATAAAAGTGATCGAGTGTTCTGCCACTGCAGTAAACAAGGATACGTCATCAGAACGCGTGGCAAGAGGGCGTTGCGGATTGAGGGGGATTCAGTCTTAAATTTCGGCACGCTGTAGGCGGCCTAAATAGGCCGTAAAAAAGACCGCAGATTACGGGGATTACGCGGATCAACGCTGGTTTTCTGTGTTCCGGGACCTCGACATGCCCCGCTGACAACGCAGTTTTGACGCCTGTCATGCCAATCAGAACCACTTTTTTCCGCCGCCAATACCGCAACGATCCCAAACCAATCGTCCCCGCATCCGCGTTATCCGCGTAATCTGCGGTTCTCTCCCGTATTGTTCAATCTGCAAAGCAAGGGCATTGCGGAAACGAATTGCCGGTGTACTTGACAGTCCAGTCTCACGGTATAGCATTTTCCTCAGGCACGGAAAATAAGGTTAGCTACTTTTACGCCGAATAAAATGTCCAAACGCGGGAAAATATCATTATGACCGTCAAGAGAATCAGGACCAACCGGCAGATCCAAGCGTGCTTCTCCGTCATCCGGCAATTGCGACCGCACGTGACGGAGGCAGATTTCGTCGCGCGCGTTCGGCGACAGGAGGAAACTGGATTCCGCATGATAGCGGTATTCGATAGGCGGATCGTCTGCGCTGTGGCGGGGTATCGCGTCTCAGAATGCCTGTCACGAGGGCGCAATCTTTACGTGGACGATCTGGTTACCGACGAACACCGGAGATCGCAAGGTGTCGGAAAGCTGCTGTTGGATTGGCTGATCGCTGAGGCGCGCCGACAGAAATGCAAACACCTGGCTCTGGATTCCGGCGTGCAGCGGTTTGGGGCGCATCGCTTTTATCTGCGGCACGGTATGAACATTACCGCCCATCATTTCGCAATGGATTTGTGATTTCAGGTTTCCCGCAACGGCGAGCTTTCATATAATCGTCCTGGCTTTTGGAGTGCGGCAATGTCGATGGTGATGTTTACCGTTTTGTACCCGGAACTTGGTGCCGCGGAGACACGATGTATTATCTTGCAATCCGGCGGCCGTTGGCACCGGCGTGAGGGGAAGGAGGAAGAATTTGCGTTATTCGAATTATATTGCGCCGAGCCGAGCTGCGACTGCCGACGCGCAATGTTCAACGTGGTATCCAAGCGATTGGGTCGGCATGTCGCGACCATCAGCCACGCATTTGATCCCCCCGGAGAAAAATCCGCAGTTTCGGAACAGACATTTCTTGATCCACTGAATCGGCAGTCTGATTTATCTGAAGACCTGCTGGCTATTTTTACGCAGCGGGTCCTGATGGATTCCGACTATTGCAAGCGACTGGAGCGGCATTACGCCATGTTTAAGGACGTTGTGAATAACTGGCATCATCCCCTGCACGAAAAAATTCGCCCCTATTTTGACGAATTAGAGTACGAACCACGAAGGAAAATTTCGGATATTCCCTCATGGCACGTCCGAAATCGTATAAGGAAAAACCGCCGCAATCGCAAGTAATAACCAGGACAATGTTTGTGATCGTATCCCGGCCCCCGCCTCACTCCTGATCTTCGCGCAACTTGGCCAAAACGGAATAGTCTTCCAGCGTGCTGGTGTCCCCGACGGCCTGTTTCCCGGCGGCGATGTCACGCAGCAGGCGCCGCATGATCTTGCCCGAGCGGGTTTTGGGCAGCATTTCCGTGAATCGCACTTCATCCGGGCGCGCGATGGCACCGATTTCCTTGGTCACCCAGGCTTTTAATTCCTGTTTCAGCGCGTCATCGGTGGCAATTCCCGCCTTGACAGTTACAAACGCGCACAGGGCCTGCCCTTTAAGCTCATCGGGTCGGCCAACCACGGCAGCTTCCGCAACTTTGCTGTGGGCCACAATCGCGCTTTCAACTTCCATAGTGCCCAAGCGATGGCCCGCAACGTTGACCACATCATCAACGCGGCCCATGACCCAGAAGTACCCGTCTTTGTCCCGCCGCGCTCCGTCACCTGTGAAAT
>JAJZGH010000090.1 GCA_021798635.1 Planctomycetota bacterium
CGGCTTGGCTGGGGGCCGGGGTGAAGTTTTACTCGCCAGCGTTGAGGTGTTTCATCAATGGTTACAATAACCTCACCAGTTCGGTCCGCGAAGGCGACTGGCTTGTCAAAAAAAAGTCGATCGTGCCCGATTTGTGCAACTGGAAAACTTTCCCCGGAGATCAGCAATTCGATGCGTACGGCTGCCGAGAAAGCGCCCGAAGAATAAGTTGGAGCATCGTCTGTGCGAGGGTTCAACATGGAATCGACTCCGAAAAATGCGGATGAGCGCGCCTGGGCCTACGCATCCGTGCGAGGTCTGAAAATCCGCGACGCATTAGGCCGCGGACTGCATGGTTGCGTTTTTTCCAGCAGCGGTCGAACTGCCGTCAAGGCACACAACACCGGTACATCATACACCCGGGAACTGGCTTGTTACAACCGGCTGCGTGAACGAGATATATCCGAGATTTGCGGTCACCATGTTCCGCAATACATTGGCTGTGATGACGGGTTATGGGTCATCGAAATGACCATTGTCACCCCGCCATTCTTGTTGGATTTTGCCGGAGCCTATCTGGACTGGCCGCCGGAATTTTCGCCTGAGGCGATGGAATATTGGCACAACGAAAAGCGGGAACAGTTCGGCACGCGCTGGAAGGAGGTGCAAAATATTTTGGCGATGCTCGGTGAGCAGGCTGAAATATATATGCTGGATGTCAATCCCGGCAACATTATGTTTGCCGATGGCAAAATCTAACGCCGCCCATGTTCCGTTTCGGCACGCCGAAGCGGCCCCATTGAAGCATTATCTTGGGCGGTTACTCCATGCTCGCAAGGGCATTTTCCGCGGCGGCTGCGATTTTTCGCAGCCGCTGTGGCCCCATTGAAAAGAAACGCCATTCCTGTATTTCACGCGACCCAGTAGCAGTAGCTGCGGCCAGGGTATTGCCAGCGGCCGCATCCGTAGTAGGCCTGCGAATTTACAACGTAGTGGGCGATCGGGACACACTTGGCAGATATTGCAGCAAGGTTAGATCAGGCCAACAAGGGAATAGCTCGCAATGTTGGTGATTGGTCTGAGAATGCACCGCCAAAATGGCGAAAGTGATCCGCATAAGTGAAAAAGTGGTGCCGCAAGGGGCGGCATAGCGCTTGGCGGGGATGTTGCGGGCGGGTATGATTTCGTGGCGGCAAGGCTGTAGGTTTATGACGTGCGAGCCTGTGAATAATGACTGCCGGAAGAGCCGCTCGGGTGGTATTCCAGTGTGCGGCTATATTTTTATACTCTTGGCCAATAAAAATGCGGGCCGGAAAGGAACTCATGGGCGTCCCAATTTCACAAATGTGGACTGTTGCCACGTATGTTTTGTCGCAGCGATTAAAAGGTCGCAAGCGTTATCCTTTGGTTTTGATGCTTGAGCCGCTGTTCCGGTGCAATCTGGCGTGTGCGGGGTGTGGAAAAATTCAGTATCCGGCGCATATTCTTAAGTCGCAACTCACGCCCGAACAATGTTTTGATGCCGTTGAGCAATGCGGTGCTCCGATGGTCAGCATCCCCGGTGGGGAGCCGCTGCTGCATCCGCAGATTAAAGAAATTGTGGAGGGGCTGATCGCCCGAAAAAAATATATTTATTTGTGCACCAATGCCTTATTGCTTAAGCAGAAAATTGATCTATTCAAGCCCTCGAAATATCTGACGTTCAGCGTGCATCTGGATGGCCAGAAAGAACACCATGATTTTTCAGTTTGTCGGGAAGGCGGCTATGAGATTGCCGTTGAGGGTATTAAGGAAGCGGTGAAACGCGGCTTCCGGGTTACAACCAATACGACGTTGTTTGACGGGGCCGATCCGGCGAGTGTACGCGGATTTTTTGATGAAATGATGCAACTGGGAGTGGAAGGCATGATGCTTTCACCTGGTTACAGTTACGACAAAGCACCGGATCAGCAGCACTTCCTGGGGCGGGCAAAGACTCGGCGGCTTTTCAGCACGATTCTCAGCAATCGGGATAAAAAATGGCGGTTTAATCAAAGCCCGTTGTTTTTGGAATTTCTTATGGGAAAGCGGTCGTATGCCTGCACGCCATGGGGAATGCCGACTTACAACGTCTTCGGCTGGCAGAAGCCGTGTTACCTACTGCAGGACGGCTATGCCGACACGTTCAGCGAGTTGCTGGAAACCACCAGTTGGGACCATTACGGGGCTGAGTCGGGAAATCCACGATGCGCTAACTGCATGGTGCACAGCGGGTATGAGGCCAGTGCGGTCAATGACACCTTTGGATCTTTGCGTGGTCTGCTGGCCACGGCGCGGGCAACACTTTTTGGCGGTAGTTATGTGAATCGCGAAGCCCTTGAGGCGTTGCAGCAACCGGTGGAAAACACGCGTCATCATTTCATTCCCTTAAGCGTCAGTGCCGGTAAAACGACATCGGCCGAGAATCAGGAAACGCGATCGGCGTCGCGGGCTAATGATGCGATCAAGGTTTAATTTAAGACTGCTGCTTATAAGGGATTAAGAATTTTATATGACAACACAAGAACAGATGTCTAACGCCCCCGATTCGGCGGGTAGCCCCGCGGTTACGGAACATGAAAATCTTGAGGGGTACAATCCTCGGCTGGATTCCCTGCCGATGGTTCGGGATGTCGTGGAAAAGGCTTTCAGCTATCGCGGGGATGTGACGATTGTTAATCGCAAGGGCGATGCGGTTGAAGGCTATATCTTTGATCGGCAGGCGGAATCCTCGGATACGGCCCAATGGATTCTTCGAATGATTATCAAAGATTCCACCGATCGGGTAACGATCCGATATGAGGATATTGTCACGATTCATTTCACGGGTAAAGACCCGGCGGCGGGCAAGAGCTTTCAGACCTGGCTGAAAAAATATCAGGAAAAGAAGGCGGCGGGCGAAAAAAATATTCGCATTGATCCTGAGCCGCTCTGATCAACTTCTAAACGTTTGATATCCGCCCCGGCTGTTCCGCCGCTCCGGCGCGAGCGGCGCTGATGGTTAGTTCGATGGCTTTGTATTGGGCGGCGGCTTCGGGCGTGATCTGATGTTGGCGCTTGGCAAACTCACCGGCTTGGCGGGGTTGCAAATCAGGGGATTGCGGGCCGTCATGGCGTTTGAGCACGTGATAAAATTGATTGCGCTGGGCGGGAATCCAGCCGCTGTCGCGAATGAGGCGGCAGATCATTTCCTCGGAGAGGCGGAAGGATGTGCCGGCACTGCTGACGACATTTTCTTCCATCATGACACTGCCCATATCGTTGGCTCCGAAGAACAGGGCCAATTGGCCGATCTTGGGACCCATGGTTACCCAACTACTTTGCAGATTCTGCACGTTATCGAGATATAGCCGGGCCAGGGTCAGCATGCGAAGATATTCATTGGCATCGGCCAATCTAACGGTGCGGCCATTGTCGAATTCAAACGGTATGCCGGAATCGGGATTCCACTTGCGTTTTTTATCCAGAGGTGTGTTATCGGGTTGATAGGTCCAATGGATAAAGGCGGTGTAATGGGCGGGGGCGTTGGCCAAGGCCCAGTCCTGCCGCTGGCGCACGCGGCGCATATGGTCGATGCGATCTTCAATGGTTTCAATATGGCCAATGAGCATGGTGGCGCTGGTGTGCATGCCGAGTTTATGGGCTTCGGTCATTACATCCAGCCACTGATCGCCGGAGCATTTGCCCGGGCCGATACGGCTGCGGACGCGATCAGAAAATATTTCACCACCGCCGCCGGGGACCGTGGCCAGGCCCGCGGCCTTAAAGCGTGCGAGAACTTCCGAGACGGGCAAATCAAAAAACCGGGAAAATTCCACAAACTCGGGGGGGCTGAAGGCATGGATATGGACAGAGGGGAATTTTTCTCGTATGCCGCGGAGAAGCTCTTCATAGTAGGTAATCGGGAGGGCCGGATTCATGCCGCCCTGCATAAGAATCTGTGTGCCGCCGATGCTGACGAGTTCACGGATTTTTTCGTAAATTTGTTCGTAGGAAAGCGTATAGGCATCCGGTGCGGCGGGGTCGTTACGCTTGAACGCACAAAAGGTGCAGCGGGCGGTGCAGATATTGGTGTAATTAATGTTCCGGTCAATGACATACGTGCGGTAATCTTCCGGGTGCAGGCGCTGACTGACGGCAAAGGCCCAGCGGCCCAGATCAATCAGGGGGGCGTGATGATACAGTTCATTAAGCTGTTGTTCGGTGAGGCGGGCCTTGCCGTCAATGACGGCGTGGATATCAAATCCGGGCCGATAGCCGGTGGGCTGATGGAGGGGGGGGATAAGCAGGTCATTGTTAAATTCAATCATGGGGGTAGATTTCCAATCCAAGCGGCAGAATTAATAAAAAATCCGGGAATTCCAAACCGTCCCGCCAATCTTGCCGCAGTAGATGATAGTGTTTTTGACCTATATTGGGCAAGTGAGGCGGGCGTGACGGGGGCATGAAGGGCTATGGGCCGGGCCGGACGAAAATGTGACCCGATACAATTGGAATTTCTGCGGATATACTATGGCATAATGTCGGTCCCGCGAGGCCAGTATGGCGCTTGCCATGGCTGCGGGGTGCTTGGCTAGAATAGATGCCGCGCTTTGCCATGGCCTTGGCCAGGCGGCGCGGTACTGAAGTTATGTGGTAACAGGACTTAAGCAATGACTGATAATAATCCATCCATGAATTCCGGCGCACAAAGCGGAAATAATTCCAATGGAGGAGCAAATAGAGTATCCAACGGAGGACCCAACACGCCGGCGCGTAAGCGGCGACGGTGGCCTATCGTGGTGGGAATTGTACTGCTGCTGTTGGTATTGCTGATTCTGGCAATTCCCAGCATGCTGTGCACCGGGCCGGGGGTGAGGTTTGTTGAAGCACAAATTAACTCGCGCATCAGCGGCAGCGTGGCAATCGGGCGCATGTCATTAGGATGGTTTACGCCCGCCAAGTTGAACCGCGTGACGCTGAAAGATCCCAACGGGGATGTTGTGGTCGGCGATGTTAATGTCGTGACGCATCGCAGCATTCTGAATTTATTAACGGATTGGCATAATTTGGGAAATATTGCCATTGATATCAAGACGCTTACGCTTAGCCGCGACGGCAATCATCAGATTAATATCATGCAGGCACTGGCCAATCCGCATCCGGCGGCGGCATCACCCGCATCCACGCAACCGGCCGTATCGCAATCAACCCAGAGCAGCAGCACTGCAACCACGCTGCCAAAAATTAACACCACGCTGACATTGAACTTGGCTCAAGCGTCATTTACCTCACCGGGCTTGGAGTCTTTTCATGCGGACCATACGAGCCTGATCGTCGCGGTTGATACATTAGACAATAAGCCGATTCATGTACAGTTGGATACTGCCGCCGGTCTGGTAAATCAGGCCCGCGGCAAAATTCATTTAGCGGCGGTCATCAACGCGATTGCCAATGGGCAGATTATGCCTGTCGCAAACATGACCGGGACGGTCACCGCGGGAATACAAAAGCTTAATCTTGCGGGGCTGGCGCCGATATTAAGTATGGCGGGAGTGAAGGTTTCTCCGAGTGGTGATTTGACGCTGGCCTTGGCGGCCAAGATTCCTTCACCCGGGACAGGCTCGGTCATGGGTCATATCCTGGTGAAAAATGCGGCACTTTCTGGTGCAATGTTGAAGGGGGATTCCCCCCAGTTGGGAACGGTGCAGGTTCCGATCAACGCTTCCTGGCAGGCGGATGATTATCAGATTAGCGCGCTGGGCATTGAGACCGCACTGGGCGGGGCGGCGGTCGCGGGGCATGGATCTATTGCCACGGTATTGGCGGTGCTGCATCATCAACAGGTTTCCGATAAGCTTGCCGTGTTTAACATTACGGCATCTGCTCCGCTGGCGCAGACGCTTACCGCGCTGCCTCATGTGATTGCTTTGCCCAGCGGTCTGCATTTTGTCGGCGGACAAACCACGGTTACGGCGGTGATCAGTTTGGGGCATGTCGGCCCAGCGATTGCCCAGAGTCCTCGCGGGGCGTTGCCGCTGGTGAACAGTGGGGTTACCTTTACCATTCTTCCATTGCATTGGACACAGGCGAACGGTGGACCCAACGGGTCAGCTGCGGCGACTGGCACGGTGGCCTTTAATACGCTGGGCAAGCCCGTTCAGGCTGATGTTCACCTGCATATTGCGCAGGCTAAAGCCAAGCCGGCGGACTTTTCTCTAGTGGCGAATTTAACAGCCATAAAAAATGGAGAAATTCTGCCGTTGAATCAATTGACCGGCAAACTCAAACTGCTGGTATCCAATCTTGATCTTACGGCCATTTCCCAGATTTTGCCGCGCACGAGTCGATCCATTGTATTTCATGGTGTGGTGAACGGGAACATTTCTGTGAACGCGCCCGAAGCGGGCAGCGGAGAAATTTCCGGACCGCTGACGATTACCAACTGTGCTTTGGGCGGCACGCTGCTGAAGGGAGATCAACCGCAAGTTGGCACGGTGACGCTGCCAGTGGATATTTCATGGAAAGGAAACCGATTTCATGTTGGTTCAGTGGGGCTGAAATCGAGCAATCTTCGAATGCTGGTATCGGGTGATGCCACGTTGGCGGAGCTTAAAGCCATCCAGGATAATCAGGTTGACTGGGGCGCATCAGACTTGCACGTAAGCAGCTATTGCAACCTTGGCTGGTTCACGTCAAGCTTTCGGCACACGCTGGGCTTGGAGAAGCTGGCACTGCGGCTGCGGCACGGCATCATGACTATGCAGGCTGCTTTAACAAGCAAAGGAAAGCAATCAATCGGGCAAGAGACGCTGTCGCTTACCGATTTGCGCGGCACATGGAAAAAAACGCCGTTTGTCATCAATCCGGTTCTGGTCGGGGCGGATTTTCAACGTTCAAACATGCAGTGGAATCTGATTAAGGGTATGGTGGATCAAGCGGCTACTGCGAATGGCAAGCCGGAAAGTACGCCGCAGTTAAATGTTCTGGTGACGGGACAAAACCATGGAGCATACACGTTAAGCATGCAGGCGGTACTGGCCAATCTGGTGCAGGAGGCCGCCCCTTTCGTGGCGCTGAATGGCCGCAGCGCGGCCGGGACGCTGGATGTCAATGCGACGGCTGCGGATATATTCGCGCAGAAAATTCCCTACCACCTGAGCGTGGCGCTCAATGGATTGGCGGTAGGATTGGGGCAAGGGCGGCCGGTGATTACTGAGCCAACGGTGAATATCCATTCTGATGGAACCCTGCTTTCACCGCATGGTGCCATCACGGGTGTCAACAGCACCCTTGGTATTCAAAGTGCGGAAATTAATATTCCCAGTGGGAACATGGAAGCACAAAAAGTTTCCACCGGATGGACCGTGCCGATGGCGCAAGTCAATATTTCCAGTATTAACTTGCCGGCGGTGATGAAAATGGCTGCCATGTTTTCACCGTCGCTGGCCCATGATGATATTGGCGGAACGGTGACTCATTCGGTTATTGCTGCGTCATATAAGCCGGGTTCTGTGACGGTATCCAAATTGCATCTGGAAATGGATAACATCAGCTTCCGCAATATCGCGCCCAAGGCTTCTACGGCACAATTTGTGGAACCCAAACTAACTGTTGATATGGCGTGTCAGGCATTGATGGGCAAAACGACGGATGTAAAAATTTCGTCTCTGGCGATTAACACATCCGATGGAGCGGTTGATTTAAGCATTCCAAGGCCCGTGACGTTGCACACTGGTGGCTCCATGGCGGCAACGGTTCCCGCGTTTGCCATCAACGCCAATTTGCATAAGTTCGTGCCGTTGCTTGAGGCTTTGGGCAAACTGCAGGCCGGCTCAAAACTTCAGGGAGCCTTGGCGTTGAAAGGGGCGGCTAAGACTTTTGGATCAGCGACTCAACCGAATTCTTCGATCAGCTTCGCGCTCAATGGCGGGGTGAAGAACTACCAGCTAACCATTCCGGGAAGTTCCGCGAAACTGCCACCGGATAATCTGGTGGTGGCGGTTTCCGGTTTGCTGAATCCGGCGGCTACGACATTTACATGTCTTGATAATTGCACGGTCGGAGAGCACGCAGTGGCCGGCTCGGGGAGCAATACCATCGAACTAAACAAAGGCAGCGTGATTGCCTGGTCGGATAAATCCCCGGAAAATGTCACCGGTGCGTTCAGCTATGATCTGGCTCGGATACAGGCGTTGCTGGGGCCGATGCTGCCGGCCGGGTTGGTCATGTCCGGCAAGCATACGATGAAATTGCACATTACTGGTCAGCTCACAGCGGACAAGGGTCTACGCGAATTGCGTAAGCTGGAAATCGCGAAGACGTCTTTAGGATTTGATAAAATCGCCATGGATGGGTTGACGCTGGGGCCGGGAAAAATTCCATTTGTTCAATCCAACGGCATTCTGCGGTTGATTCCCAGCGCGATACCCGCCAATAAAGGTACGCTCAATACGGGCGGCCATATTGATTTTAATCTTGCTTCGCCGGAATATATCCTCACGACGCCCTTGCCGCTGGTGAACCAGGTGCAAATTAATGAAGCCATGGGCGGAAGTCTGCTGAGTTTCCTGCCATTGGCATGGGGTGCGGGAAACAATTCCAGCGGTGTGCAGCTTACGGGGACGGTAAATGTGCAATTGCAGAAGGCCAGTCTTCCGCTGGCATACGCGCAGCTTAAAAAAACCGGGACGCTCACGGGAAGCGTCAGCGCAACGCATATAACATCTGATTCTCCGCTATTTTCCCTGATCGGCAAAAGCATGGGGCCGCTGACAAGTAACGGCGGATCAGGCATGGCGATGAAGGACAGTGGCATTCGGCCGACAACGTTTGATCTTAAACAGGGGAAAATCTATTATCAGGACCTCAAAGTGCTGCTGGTCAGCTTTGGAATGGACTTTTCCGGATGGGTGGGTCTGGATCAAAGCGTGCATCAGGATGTGAATGTGACCGGGGCGGGCATTACCCTGCCGATTCCGTTAAGTATTGACGGCACCACCAGCAAGCCGCAGTTGCATTTAAGTGCTAAACCGCTGAAAAATATCGGCCATGATCTGGGCAATACGCTTAAGAACGCGCCCAATATCATCAATAATTTGCACGGTCTGTTTGGGCACTAAACGGTGATGGGCATTGGTGGTTGATATTTCATGGCATGTTGGCATTATGCGTGACAAGACTCCTGGCGCGCAAGGCCAGCGGCAATACGCCGGAAAGCAGGCACGCGCATGCCAGCACGGCAAGTTCAATGTTGAGATCCCTTGACTGCACATTGGCTTTTGTTCCTGATGCAAGGGCCTTCGTGTGTGGGGCGGTGGGTCGCCACCAGTTTCCATTTCCGCCCGGGCTGTGCGATTTTTGCAATTGTGCCAAGACATTGGCGAAAAATATGACAAAAGAAGCATGATCTTGCCAGTTGGTCCAGGCGGAATCCATGGGTGCTGCCAGCCACAGCCACGTTTGGCCATGCGGAGCGTCGCGTCTTTCCGCCAGCCACGTGTGGCCTTGAATGGCGATGAGACTGTGCCAATGCGAATCCAGATGGGCAGTAAAAAATCTTCGCACGGTCGCGCGGGAAGGATGTACCGCTTGCATCAATCGGTGATGGGTTAGTGCGGTCAGGGGACCCGCCTGATTCAGCTTAATCTCTGCGCCTGGTGTGAGTCCGGGGCCGGGTGTATTACCCAACAGAACAATGGTGCTGTTGAATGTCCCACGCAGAATTTTCGGATTAAATCGGCGTTGGTGGACGATCCAGATGCCGCGGTTGGTCGCGGGGCCGTGCAGGATCACTTCGGGAAGAGCCGCAAAGAGCCGCAGAAAAGCAGATGGGGGCGTGCCGATAAAATGCCCGGCAATGGGCTTGGTGCCTGATACGCGATGGAGTGTCTTTTGTGCGATGATGCGATCGCCCTGTTTAAGCATGATGAGAATCTTGGGCGTTGCCGCCACGGGAGAAAAATCGATTCCGGCATTCAGCGATCTGCCGGTTACTGTCCTTCGCTGGATTTGCTGATGGGTCGTAAGGAGGACTTGATACTCGGAGCCGCGGCGGATAGCGGGAGATTGAATGAATACATCCACGCTTTGGTTGTTGTGGGGAAGACTGCGGCCAATAGCGTGCAGGGTGACGCTCGGTGCGGTTGTATTTTTCAGATCGGTCCATTGCAGGTGCGGTGAACACAATGCCAAGGCGGCAAGTACCGCTGCTATGAGAATCAATATCCATGGCCAATCGGGTTTAGCTTTCCAGCGGCCCGTAGCGTCGCGCGTTTCGTGCGGCCAGAATTCCAGGATGGTAAATGGGTATTCGGTGATTCCGCTTCGAGGCAGCAGAAACCAGCCGCCTGCGGCAACCAGCAGGGGAAGAACTAACAGGCCGGGATGAAGAAAAAACAGGGTCATTGAATCTTCCATCACCACTAATTATTCCATGATACGTGATTTATCAAACGTGGGAATTAAAAAAATAATCATTCCATTGATTGTAGTTACCGCTCCGGGTCGATACATTACGCTATACGCGGCGCACAAGGATTGTCAGGCTCGCGAATTTTCGGGGTGATGTATGGCGACAAATAGAAAAAAAGATGCCGCCACTCTTTATGAAGTGTTGGGCAGGACGGCCCAGAAAACACCTAAAAAGGAGACTCCGGCGGCAACGCCAAAGCCGCCGACGGTGGAATCCACAGCGTCTATGAATAATCGTACGCCGCTACGCGTGCCGGCTACGGGTTCGATTCGTCCGCCGCCGACCCGAGCGTCACTTTTTCCGGCTGCCACGGCAGCGAAAAAGGAAGCACAAGCTCCGGCATCGGGAACTTCATCTTCCCCGGAGCCTGTTCTGCTGGACCAGATTCTCGCGAGATTCCGCCCTTGGATACTGGTGGCGGCGGCCGGGGTGGTGGCGTTGGTTTTAGCCGTGATCATCATTGTTTCCACGCGCGATCATCGCACCGGCAAGCCGCAGGAACCTGTTGCCATTTCTCCCGGCACGCCTACGCCGGGCCTTGTGCAGACACAATTACTGCCCGTTAATGACAGCGGATCGACGCCGGCGGCCGCGGCGTCAAAACCATTGCCGCCGCAGGTACAAGTTGGCCGCGTGGTTCCGGCATCGCAGGTTGTTCGCTCTCCGAATCGGTGGTATCTGGTTATTTTGACGACGTTGCCGCAATATGCACAACATGCCGCTTCGTTTATTGCAAAGCACGGTGTGAGTGTGACAGTTGAAAATGGTCCGCAAAATTTCAAATGTGTGATTTCTGTTCAAGGCTTTAAGCACCGGGCCGGGGCGGCGGCCATCGCCCTGCGGCGCAAGGTCGTGTACATCGGAACCCTGCTTCCCGATGCCCGCCGTGCCGGGCGCAGTGACTTTAACACGGCCTACTATGCGCATGTCCAACGCAGTCAGTAAGGTTTATAATCTGTCAGGCCTGTGAGAAAATGGCCCTAAGTGAATTGAAGGATCTGTCGGCAGTTCCCGGCAGGAGTTGATATGGAAATGGTTTCAGCACATTTACCGCCCTCGCCGACGGACTGGCAGCATGTCACGCCGGAGCCGTACTATTCCATGGTTGTTCCCATGTATAATGAAGAGGCCTCCATCGGAGAGCTTTACGTCGCCCTGACGCGTAATTTAGCGGCTTTGGGAAAGCCCTATGAAATTATTTTCATCGATGATGGCAGTTCCGATGCAACCTATGACAAGCTATGCAGCCTGGGGCAGGGAGACGAGCATGTGCTGGTCATTCGGTTGCGGCGAAACTTTGGACAAACGCCGGCGCTGGCGGCCGGGTTTGATCATGCCCGCGGGGAAATCATTATCGCCATGGACGGGGATTTGCAGCATGACCCGGATGAAATTCCGAAATTCATTGCCAAAATTGATGAGGGCTTTGATGTCGTTTCCGGATGGCGACAACGGCGGGCGGATGGCCTGTTTCTAAGGCGTATACCCAGCAAAACCGCCAATTGGCTGATCCGGAAAATATCCGGTGTGGAGATTCATGATTTTGGCACCACGTTTAAAGCCTACCGCCGCGATCTTATAGAGCATCTGAACCTGTATGGTGATTCGCACCGCTTTATCCCCGCTTTGGCGGCCATGGCCGGTGCCACCATCGCCGAAGTGCCCATCAAAAATATTAACGCGCCTTACCGCCCGTCCAACTATGGCATTGGCCGGACGTTTCGCGTGATGCTGGACCTGCTGACCATTAAATTTCTTAACAGCTATCTCACGCGGCCGCTGCATTTATTTGGGAAGATCGGATTAATTTCTCTGGCGGGATCTTTTTTGATCGGTCTATTTTTAATTTATGAAAAAATTCGTGGTTACAGCATTCTTACGACGCATGGGCCGCTGCTGATTCTGGGTGCCATGCTGTTTATGATGGCGCTGATGTTTTTTTCCACCGGACTGTTGGCAGAGTTAATTTCGCGCGTCTATTTTGAAGCGCAACGCAAGCCGGTGTATACCGTCCGGGAAATTCGCCATGGGCAGCAGGTGTGGCGCGGGCGGCCTGGCAAGCCGTTGCTGCAACTAAGACATTCGCATGATCACATTGGGCCGGCATGAACGAAACAAATCCCAGTTCCAACCATGGCTCCATCGGCACTGTCGGCGATATGGCACCTGCCGCGGATTGGAATATTCCGCACTGGGGCGCTTTGGCGATTATCACTGCGTTTGCGCTGCCGCTGTTTCTAGAACTATTGGGTCACGGGCAGGCCACAGCGATGATGGAGTTGTTTAATCTGGTGCCCATCCGCGAGGCGTACCGTGACGGCCATTGGCTGATTCCCACGCTAGGCGGTATGCCGCGGCTGGAAAAGCCGCCGCTGCCGGTGTGGATACCTGCCGGCCTGGCCATGCTGTTTCATACCGACAATCTTTGGGTGGTTCGCCTGCCTTCGGTGGTGTTGGGCTTGGTCACCTGCTGGGCCACGTATGGGATAGGGTGTGTTACCTCGCGCGATCGGCGTTTGGGGTTGTTTGCGGCCATTGCCTTAGCCTCCATGGTGGTGTTTATCCGACAGGCTCGCATGGCGTCTTATGATATTTACGGGACAGCCTTTACCACGCTGGGCTTTCTGGGGTTGCTGGCGGCGGCTGAATATCCCAAGCGCTGGTGGGTTTGGTCCGGATTGGGTGGCGTGGCGTTGGGGCTGGCTGTATTAAGCAAGGGGCCGGTGCCGCCGATGTATGTGCTGGTGCCTTTCGGTTTCTGGCTGCTGTGGGAGCACCGTAAAAACAGTCGGTGTTGGCTGGGCATTCTTTTGGCGTTGGTCGTTTCCATTGCGGTTTTCTCCCCGTGGCTTATTGCCGTGACGATACGGTATCACAGTGAATATGGCGGAAGTGCGTGGCATATCTGGACGCGCCAATTTCGCCGCTATGTCAGCGTGCTGCCGGATACGCGCTGGTATTATCTGGCGATGATCGCGTGGGTATTTCCCTGGACCCCGCCGCTTATCGCCGGCCTGGCATTACCGTTTTTGCCCACACAATCGGATCCGCCCCCGACGCCGCAGGAGCGGCGCAGTCGGTGGATGTTCTGGATTGTTCTGGTGCTGGGCCTGATTTTACTAACCATTCCGGCGCAAAAAAAGCAGCGCTATGCCCTGCAGAATTTCCCATTTGCGGCTCTGCTGATTGCCGCGGTCTGGCAGGAATTTGTTCGTCTGAAAAAAAATCTGGAGCTGGAACCACCGGCGAAATTTCTTCTGGCGGCGCAAAGTGTCATGTTTGTGGGCGCGGGGGTGCTGGTTTTAGTTCTCATACCCGTGGTCATGCTGGCCCATCATCCGTCTCTGAATTTTACCGGCCATTGGACGGCCATGCAGGCGGCTTCGCTGCTTAAGCCGGGATTGGCGGCTTTAAGCCCTTTTGGCTGGGGGGCAGTGGCATTGCTGGTCATAGCGATGGGAGTGGTGCTATGGCGATGGGAATTTGGGCGGCAGTTTGATCGCGCGTTTTGGATTTATGCGCTAGCGGGATGGCTGTTTATGTTGGCGATGAACTGGGCTTACATGGATGGCAAGGGCTATCAGATAAGCCGCTATCGCGCGGAAACCCGGCAGATGATGAAGGTGGTTCATGGCCATCGGATCTACACGCTCATGGGGGACCGGATGTGGCTGGGGGTGTTATATTATGCCGATGAAATTCTGCCTATGAAAACGCCTGCCCAACTTACCGCCATCGCAGATCGCAACCCGCATCGTATATATGTGCTCACGCGCGACGAAGGCGTCTTTGCAGGGCAGGTTTCCGCCATCGCCCGGCAGACCCATCGTAAAGTCCGCATTATTGATCGCATCAATGACGGTCATTTTATTCAAACACTCTTTGTGTTGCGTGCCAATCCGCCAAAAGGCGGATCCGCTACGCGCGGTAAGTGAGCCGGGATCTGCGCCTGCATAAACATGAATGGCGTTTCATTACAGGAGATCTCGGATCGTGGTGAAACGATTCTGAACCTGGCTCCATGCGGGAAACGGCCCGTAGCACAACGATCGGCACTGCTGCTCATATTCTTCGGCAATCATGCCGGCAAGGGCTGGTGGCGGAAATAATGCATCGCTGCGCCCGAAGCACATGCCGTCGGGGTAGAAGTAGCTTTTGGTGAAATGCGCTCGACTGATTCGATCATAATCGGACTTGATCTTCTTGTATTCGGCAGACTCCAGCATAGCCAGAACTTCCGTCTCTTTCGAAAGCTCATGGAGGTCATAGTAGTGGCGAGTGTAAGCTCCAAGGGGCTGCCGTTTGCGCTTGAATAATTCAACCTTGCTGTGTATCGCAAACATCTTTTCCACAAAGGTTCGACGGAAATGCAGCAACCGCATGGAGAAGGACTTCTCATCCTCGCAGTCCAGGGAATGACCGGCTTCTGCGAGGAATTGGCTCAGATACGATCTCAATTCCACGTTAGCCGTAGGTTCCCGGCCGCTAGCAGTGGCGGCTTCCAACAATACGCGGTTAACAACCTCGCCGGGACCGCCGAGGCGTTGCACATAGGAGAAGCGGTCGTTGCGTCCAAAGCCACCAATGGTCTGACCCTCCGTCGGCATCACCGTCAGGGCGGGGTGCTTGCCGATTGCGTCACGGAGCTTTTTGAGTTCCCGGTCAATGGCATTTTTGCCCAGCACGGGGGTGAATGCTTGCGGGTCTAGAAAAATGTCGATGTCCTCTGAAAACCGCTGGATAAGATTCCAGCCCTTGGACAGGCTCGTGCCGCCCTTGAAGATGATCTTGTCGCCCGCCGCACCAGCAAGGGCGCGCAGAGCCTCGGTCACAAAGTAGTCCTTTTCGATAATCGCGGGGCGTAAACCACGACGGCGAAAATGCTCGTGGGCACCCAGCACGGCTTGTTCAAAATCCGGATGCTCAAAGAGTTTCACGTCGTCAGCGCTCCTTGGCGTGCCAGGACCCGGCATTGGGCAGGGCGGCCAGCAGCCCAAAATCAAACCGTGAAAGTGGATTCAGCGAGGCCCGGAGACGGCCAATCCGCCGATCATCTCGGTCCATCTGTTCGCCCAGCGCGCCAAGCATAGCCCGGACGCGCGGAGGCTCAGTATCTGCAACCATGAGCAATCGCTCAAACCGGCCGGGTTCAGACAGTAGTTCCATGGCTTTTTGGATTGTGGCCCCCGGCGACAATTCGCCGCTACGGCCCCCGCAGCGCAGAAAATCTAGTAATGCCGCATCGGTCTGGCCAAGGCTCGACCAAGTTGCGGGGCGGCGTGTGTGAATGATGACCTCCGATCCTACCAGTTTACGCGGCAAGCTCGGCCCGGTTGTGGCCAGTTCCCCGTGCCGCGGGCTTTGTGTGGTAAATCCCAGTAGATTGGCCGCCGCAACGCCGGAGGGGAAAATGCTCTTCCGCCGAGTTGCGATTTGTCGAATTTGTGTTGGATTGGGGCGGCTTCTGCCAAAGCGGGTTTGTCGCCAGCGGTAGTAGGTGCCCTTGCTTAGGCGCTCAATCTGGTCACTGCGTGCCAGCCGCGACAGGGCTTTAGCTACAGCCGGAAACGGCAGGTCGTTGAAGTCGTCAAATCGCCATAGTCGCTCACCCCCGCGTTCAATGCGATTGCGGACTAGGCTAGCCACGCGACGTTTCCGATCTCTGGGAATGGCGATCATCACACCAGTATCGGCTACCGCCGACCATTATGTCAAGTTTTATGGCAAAAAAACTTGACATAATCCGCCTTTAGCCGGTCGGAAATCCTCCTGTCGGCCTAGCCCCGACCAATCAAGCGCCCCCGGTGTCTTCCGGAAGTCGCCGTACTCCCGTCATTGGCTGAAAAATAAATTTGCCGTAAAATTCAGATTATCGCCGGCCGGACAGTCGGTTCAGGAGCGGGTTCTCAATTCGCGCAGTTTTTTACCAAGGGCAATTCGTGCTGATGGGGGCATTCGGGAGATGATCAGGACGCCATCGAGGTGATCATTTTCATGTTGTGCTATGCGCGCGGGGAATCCTTCCAGAGGCATCGAAATTGGATCGCCCTTAAGATCATAGCCGGTCAGCGTAATTTTTTTGGCCCGCATGACTTGGCCGCGAATTCCCGGAAGAGACAGGCAGCCCTCCTCGGCTTGTTCAGTTTGAGAATCCAGTTCCAGCACGGGATTGATCACGGCAACGGCCTGGTCGGCTTTGGCTTTTTCCGCCATCACAAAAAGTCGCAGCGATAAGCCCACCTGCGGTGCCGCGAGGCCCACGCCTTCATGGGACTCCATAAGTTGCTTCATGCGTTCAACAACCTGCAGGAGCCAGGAATCAATTGTTCCGACATCATCAGCCCGTCGGGTCAGTATGGGATCGGGCCAAATCACGATGTCCAGGGCCGCCGGGTCGGGTCGCGGTGGGGCGGCCGGCTTAATCCGGGGCGCGGAGGCTTCTTTGCGGGTGTGACGTTTGCTTGCTTTTTCACGGGCCATGATGTTCCTTTTTCCGCAGTTTAACTGATCAACTTGCCAAAGATATCATCATACCGAAAAAGTTCCACACGTTGGAGCCGCATACTTCGGGATTTAACCTGCCATACATCCGTCCGTGAAAAGAAAAATATTCAGATCGACTGAGTTTCCGGCGTAGCGGCCTGCGCTGAAGATTCAGCTTGCTGGGGCAACTTGAGAACGACTTT
>JAJZGH010000353.1 GCA_021798635.1 Planctomycetota bacterium
TGTTGGTGTCAAATACATCGCGATCCCGTTTTTTCCAGATGTCTAACCGCCATCGCCAGCGGGCCAGCAGGGCTTTTGGGGCGTGGTTGGCTGCGGCAAGGCGGTACGCAAATAACCGCGCCGGCCGGCGGGCGGTGAAGGCAAGGTTGCCGAAGGCATGTTTGGCCAAGTCCCAGGTTGAAACCGCTTCGACGAGTTTGCTGCCTGGTGTGTAAATGATGGGCATCTGTGGGGCGCGGTAATTGACGCCCCACAGGCAAGGCATGGCTTGGCGGTCAACTGGTGTTGGCTTCGCGTCGGCTTTATCAATAAATATGCCGCTGATTTCTGTGTTCAGGCTTGAGCCGCGCACAATACGCACCATGTATTGCCCCGGACCCGCGATGGCGAATCTTGTATACACCGGATTCCAGATATTTACTGCGCGGGTTTCCGCCAAGGGTGTGGCCGCCATGGCCCGGTTGGCCCATTGCTGCGCGGCGGGATTTTTGGGAAATACCATCGCTGAAAGCACCGGTCGGGCCATGGCCCGGCAATAGCTCTGCGGCAAGGGGTATACTTCCACAAGCCAATCCCGCTGGCGGTTGTATAAAATGTGGCCGTCTTTTTCGCATAGGCCTACGGAATGGCGGAGGCGGATGAATTCCGTAATTGCTTATTCGAGATATCGCATATTTCCATGGCTATCTTCTTATTTGTAGTTTGAAATATCCGTATTTCCCGGCCGGATTTGAATTTCATTTGCATGCACCAGGCCTGCTGATACCAGGCATCCGATGACTGATCAGGCTTATCCCCAAGGCGTGGACGGACAAGAGCCGTGGTGCCATCTGCCCCCAAATACATGTCGGTCCGTGCGAAGGTATCACACAGATAAAATGAGTCGACCTCGGCAAGCTTTAATTCTTCGCACCATCCTCGATAAAACCTTCGTCTGAAGGCAACCGAGCCTCGAAAGAAATCGATCCTGACGTTGTTTTGTGAGAACAAAAGCCCCGCTAAAAGATACGTGGAGATCAGTCCCGTGGCGAGGAATGGCACGGTAAAAGCCACGCCGAAGAACGACCATTTTGTGGTAAGTGGGTGGGAAACAACCAGCGCCAGATACAGCAGCAGAGGGCCCCACACCACACTCCAGAATAAGGAAATTAAAATGATGCCCCGTGATCTGCCCACGGTGAGGGTAACGCCATCCCAGTTGTAACGCACCGTGCTGGTGGGCGTACGGTTGCCGCCAATAAATGCGACATTTGGCTCCAGCCGCGGCTTGCGCTGCTTTACTGGTTTCCGGTCCACGGCCTTGTTGGGGTCATCCATCGATTATTCCCATTATCCTGAAAGCGTGAACATCGAAGCTACCGGCGACCATTGTATTGCCATATCTAAAGTAAACAACTTGATTTTTCCGCCGTGGATTATCGGCCGATATGAGCGGCCGGGGCCAAGGAGTTTCGCCGTTGATTCCCGGGATTGCGATGGGGCTACCTTAGGTTAAAGCCTATGGATCCCGGTAGATCGCCCGCAGAGCTTAGTGCCTTGCGGCATCGGCTTCCACGGATTGCCATTTGGCCCATGCAGTGCGGATGGAATTTTGCCATGGGCCGGGAATTGCCCGGAATTTCTGGTACTAGGTGTTCAACCAGCCACCGGCCAGCAGCACTTCGGATTTTCGTTGCGGGGTTGTTGCGGTGGCGTAGGCTACACCCAGCGCATCAACCATGCGATAAAACACTTCCGCAGAATGCGGGTCAGCGAGCCGGGGCGGGAAAACGGCCGGGGCAGCGGCGAGGTTGACCCTTTGGACGCGTCCGCAGCGTTGCCAATCGCCCGTCTCAGCCGGATAAAGGACAGTGGAAACAGCCCGCGTGCTCGGAAGTCATTTTCCGGTGGCGGCGGTTGGCCATTCTACCCCTGCGGGCAGTTTCATCGGACCCCACTGAGCCCAGCGCCAACGCTTCGAGGAGATGGAAGCCAGTGCCGCCCGCAATCGTGCCTTTTCCAGAGGGGCTGATGCGCCGCGCAACGCCAACTCGACGACGCAGGCCCCCAATTGCGGGCCATCTACGTTTCGGATCACCCAAGCCGAGCAAGCGGCAACCACGGGGCTCGTGGTCGTCTCCAGGTTCTTTACCATTGCGGGAACCGAAGGCGAGCCAATGCGGATTAGTGCGTGCATCGCCGGCAGGGTGGAACTCCCCGGCACGGGGAGCATGCTGATGTCGAAGAGATAGCGGAATTGCACGTTTGCGGAAAGCACGGGCACAGCCCTGACCATTCTGTTCAGTCCCAGCAAATACATGGCCGCGGCACGCGTTTCGAAGCGGGGCGACCTCGCCTCCGCGATCAGGGCCTTTGCAAGTATTTGTCGGCGTTGCCGTAACGTGTTCAGAGGCCCCTGATCGGCCTGCCAGCTTTTTCCGGTGAGTTGCCCGGCAAGGGCTACCGCGGAATCGTTTACAGGGGGCGAACCCGCCTGCACTCCCGCCATGGTGGCCATGGCCAAGGCCGCGGTGCCGAAGATTGGAGTGTGTTTTCGTATTGACATGTTTGTGCTCCTTGTATTGCAATGCAATAAATCATCAATTTGGATTCTCCGCTGATTGCGGATCGGTGCCGGGGATTGTTATCTGGCCCGTCCCGCCGTCGGCAAAATAGATCACCGGGTTCGCCGTGGATTTTGCCCCGGCCTCAGAATACCAATAGGCATAATCGGAGCACATCACCCCGTTCCATTCCGCCCAGTCGCGGAAATCGCCGTATTTGTCCCATTGAGATGACCCGTTGAACAGGGCGTCGTTGGGGCCGTCGATCGCGTAAAGCTTATCGGCGGAATCTGGGGTCGTCGTGTAGTTCCCTGTTATGGGATTGTCGGGTACCCAGCCTGTGTCCCAAAAGCTTCCATGTTGGGTTACATTCTGGAACTCGTGGATGTCGCGATCTTGCCTCATCACGCATCCCCCAATAATCACATCGTGTACCCCGCTGGGAGTCATCTGGGCGACTTGGCAATTGTTGAAAGCAACGCTGTCCTTGGCCGCATCGTATTGGATTCCCAGTGACTGGCCGCCGTCCTCTCCTGCCGGAAAGCTTGGAGCATTCGCAGGATCCACACCCGCACTATCGATTGTCACCGTCGCCCAGATCACCCAGAGGTTCAGTGTATGCTCAAGGCCTTTTCCATTGATTGTCGGTTTTATTTTATACTCCTGCGAGATCCCTGCGGAATAGGATCGTTCATCGTCATGGCTGGCCACCGCCGCACCGCCTTGCCACTGCAGGTATTTCCAGACCGGATCCGTGCCGGGCACGGTTGTGGCCTGCATTATAACCGATGTGTTGGCGGATTTGACGATACCCCAATCCTGGTCGCCGGTGTTCGGGTAGTCCTGCTGCATGTTCTTCTGCGTCGCACCATTGGCGGTAGCGACTGCCACTGCGGTTACATCCGCGACGGTATGGTTTGTTACCACTGCGTTGCTCGTAATCGGGCCCTTTGACTCCTGCTGCCCGTTTATGGTGACGGTGTAGTCTGCGGTACTTTGCACATCGACCTGCCAGAAGGAGTCCAAGGCGAAGGTGCACTGCAACGTCGCGGAGGCACCGGACGCTGCAACGAGAGCGGCGCTGACGCCGGTGGCATTCGCCTGTGTCGAGTTGCCGGTCCAAACAACGGTCCAATGCACATCGTCTCCGCTGACACTGATGCTTGTAATATCCCACCATTGGCTCGTCGTGGCCAGATTCTCCTCATCATTCTGCGTGGACACGAGTTTGGAGTGCAGCGCGGTGGTATCCATCCCGCCTGCGTTGATGATGGCTGGGTCTGTCGGATCCGCTGTGGCCCGCAGCGCCGCCCCGGATGCTCCAGCAGCACCTGCGCCGAAGCTCGCAACGGTGATCAGAATAGCGATAAATTTACTTAACTTTCTCTGAAGTTCCATCAAATTCTCCTTATTTTTCAGGGTTGGCCCACCGTCCACGGTAGACATACGTCTTGAGGCCTTTTTAGCGG
>JAJZGH010000091.1 GCA_021798635.1 Planctomycetota bacterium
CCGATCTGCCGCGCCTCCACCGGAAAGCCCCACGTACATCGTCGAGGCCATCACCGAAGAAATAACAATCGGTGTAAGCGTTCGCACGGAAAAATCGCGCAGCAGAACTTCCATGGCAAACAGTACGCCTGCAATGGGCGCTCCGAACACCGCACTGATTCCCGCCGCAGCGCCGCAGCCCAACAGAATCGGCATATTGCGGCGGGAAAATCCCAGGCTGTTGCCGCATAATGCTCCGATCGACGCGCCAATCACCGCAATCGGTGCCTCGGGGCCGGCCGATCCGCCGGTGCCAATGGTCAAACTGCTGGCGACCAATGTTTCTATGCCCAGGGAAGCCTTGAGTTTACCCGATTCGCGCGACAGAGAATGCAACAACCCGGCTAAGCCGTGCAATTCGGATTTCTGCCGGCCCCACAGTCGCCGCCACATTACCAGCACCAGGCCGCCACCGGCGGGAATCAGGGGTAGAAATACATAGCAGGGCCACCAAGTGGTTGCATGCGTTGCCTTCACCGCCGGCAAGTAATAATAGTTTTCAATGAGCTTAACGGTCTGTTCAAAAAGCCATGTCGCCCCGCCCGCCAGCAGACCGACAATAAACGATAGACCGATCAGTAAGGTCTGCTCACGAATTCCCCATCGGGCTAATTGCTGCTGCCCGCGCAGTTGCCACGCCAAGATCCATTGTTTCATTTGCTTGAACGGGGGAGTCAAACGCATCAGCAATCGGCCTCATCCATAACGCATTACTTACCATAAAACCGCTCAGGGGACAACACTTTCCGGTCACTTTCCGGGCAATCTTTCGGGCAATCACCAGCCCTGCCCGGTATACACAATTCCGCCGTCGTGGTTTTAATGTAACGGCATCCCGGAGTCGTACAGCGGTAATATTTTTATGCAAGTTGCCGGTCTGCTGGCCTAAAGACTCCGCGCATGGTTACAATTTACTCCATGATGCTGGAAAAAGATCAGTGTGGTAGACGTTTTGGTTCCTGGGTTGGCGGGGTATTACTGTGTGCCCTGCTGCTTACGGTGGGAGGATGCGTGGAGCGTTCAGTTACGCTGGTAAGCGATCCGCCGGGAAGTTTGGTCTATTTAAACGATGTGGAGCAGGGCACCACACCCTGTAGGGTGCCGTTCAAATGGTACGGAGATTACAGCGTGCGGCTGCGCAAAAAAGTAAATGTCGGCACGCCGCTGAAGCCCAAAAATGTGTATTACTATCTGCATACGCATAAAACCATGCCGCGGCCCTGGTTCCAATGGTATGGTGTAGACCTTTTTGCCAGCATTCTGCCCTTTGAATTTAAGGATCATCAAATCTGGGCATTTATTGTGCCCAAGGTACCGACACTGACAACTCCGGAATTAATAAAGAAAGCCAACGAGCTTAAAGCCAAACTTCCGCCGCCGAAACCGGCAAGCCCCTGATTTTCCTTCGGCTAAATGGAGTAACACGATGAGACGGTATTGGTTTATGGTGGCGGTAACAGGTTTGGCGGCCGGCTCCATCAGTGTTGCAATTCCGCCGGCGCTTGCCGTTGCGCCCGTAGCCTTTCCATCCCCCTTGGCGGGCCGAATTCCATCGGATGCGCAGGTTTATTTTGGATGGGCGGGGCCGGTGGCCAAGTGGCCGGGCTACAAAACGTCCAATCTCCGCGTGGTGGTTTCCCATACGCACATTGCGGATTTCATCCAGGGCAATCTGCCGATGTTGCTGCATCGCTTCAATCAATTGCCCGCGGCACGCAATACCCAGTTGCACATTTCGGAATTCAAAAAGGCATTCGCCATCGGCTCATTATTAATGACGCATCCATTTGCCGTGTATTTTCGGCCTATCAGCACAGGTATCCGCAACGTGGCCCCGGTGCCTCAGGTGGTGCTGATCATGAATGCCGGGAAATATCCGGCGGTCGTGCTGGCGATATTCAAAAAGTTGCCGCGGCGGCTTTATCCCACCGGCCCGCGCATTAGTGTCGGGACTGTGGGTTCCATGGTGTACGCCGGTATCCACATCACACCGGGCGTGCGAAAGGCTTTGGCTCACAGAGGCAAAACCTTGGCGACGGATGCAGGATTTTGCCGCACCATGCGCTTTATGCCCGCCCATCCCGTATCCGCGGAATTCGCTGATTTAACGCAGCTGCGTGCGTATGGCAACACCCTGTTAGATCAAGCATTGCACCATGCCGCGCCGCCTCGCTCGCCCATGGGTAAACACCAGCGCATCATCCTTAATAGCGCCAAGATTATTCTTAACGGCCGATCATTTCATAACGCTGTCGCCTACGCATCGGCGGATGGCTTTGCCGGTAAACAGTGGCTGAACGCATCTTTTTTGGCCCTGCGCCATGCGACAGTCAAACCCACGCCCGGCGCAGCGGATATGCTGGCTCTGGCACCCGAAGATTCGCCGAGCGTTACTGTTTCGCATTGGAATGCGGGCGCATTTGTCCGCACGTTCAAAGCGTACCTGGAAGTCGCTGGCCCGAAAATGCACCGCAAAGTGCAACAGGTCTTAACGATGGTTAACGGCATCACCGGGGTCGATATCGAAAAGGATTTGATCAATGCGTTCGGCCCGTATTGGCTGACTTACCAAAGCCCCGCCATGCCGATGAGCAGTTCCTTGGGGCAGGTGCTGGTTAATAAGCTTGCGCATCCCCAGCGTCTTTCCCGTGCCTTGCAAACATTAACGCCCATGGCGTTGCTGGCGGTCAACGCCGCGATGCGGGAACGCGGATACAACGGCAAGCCGGCCCAATTAAGAATTCTCCATTCGCATGGCGCGACCATTTATTACATCAAAGCCGCCGCTGTCATGCCCGCCTGGGCGATTGCCCACGGATACTTTTATTTTTCCGCATTCCCCCGGCCCATTGAGGTGGCGCTGGCGCGTCACGCCGATGCACGATCCATTCTTGATAACAAAAAGTTCATAGCACTGCAAAATCAGCTCGGCTGCGCGCGTAATTACACCAACGCCGCGTTTGTGGATCAGCCGCGACTGCTGCCGGACGCCTACGCGACACTCACCACTGAAGCAGCAACGTATTCATTGCTGCTGGGGCTGCAATTTAATCCGCCGATAACTTCTCTGATTCCTCGGCTTTCCGATTTACAAAAATCCACCACGACTTCTGGATCTGTCACCTGGACGGATCCAGCCGGCTGGCATAGCCGCAGTATTTCGGGTTATCCCGGCAGCAGTCTGTTAGTGCCGTAAATCGCTATTTTTTCCGTGTGTTGCGTTTGCCGCGGCGTTTTGTGGTAAACGAACTGGGGAGGTCGGCAGTCATGTTATATAAGAAAACTATTTGCTGGAGGGATTCCAGCGCGGGATGGTCCGGATCGATTTTCTCAAAGATATTCAAGGCGCTTAGTGCGGCTTCGGGCCTTCCGCACGCGATGTGATACCGCACAATCATTTCGTAAAATGCGGCAAATTCTGAGATATGGAATATCTTGCGATCCGGATACAGCAATGATAATTCAAATCGGTGCTTGAGTATTTCCTGGGCCTTTTCCAACTCGTTATGGTTCAGATGAATTCTGATCATCGCTGTTATCGCAAAGAGATAATCAGGGTGGCGGCGGTACAAGTCTTGGACGGTCCGATGCGTATCGGCCCCTCTTCCGAGGCGGCTGTAGAGTGCCGCCAGATAGTTGCCGATTTTTGCATCGTCCGGGAATTTATTGTGCAGCGCTTCAAGCTCGGATAGCAGTTCCGGCCATTGCTCAGGCTCGAACTGATTCGGGTGGAGTTTCTCATAGCTTTCAACCAATTCGGGTGTTTCCGGAGGGTTCCCCTCCGTCAGGGGTTCACGGGTTATCTCGTAGGAAATCAGCCGTAAGTGTTTCTCCTCATATTGATCACGCTTTGCCGCGTGCCTGGCCGCCAGAAGCGCCGTGGCCGCCTGCTTAATAGCTGGAGTTGTCAGGTCCTCCGAATCAGTTCTATCGACGGCGGGTGGGCTGATTGATTTTATCTCTTTCATACCAGTTATTTTTATCAACAATGCGACCGATTAACAAGCGACACAGGCTCGCGGCTGTTATTGGGTTCCGGTTACACGGTTTTTGGCCAAGGCGGGATCAATTCCCGGCCAATGGAGAATTTTTTGGATTCACTATGTACTGCGCATTGTAATCGAATCGGGCGGTCAAGATGACCGCGGCCAGCGTTAGTGATGACCAGAGTACGACATCCACCGTGTCGATGTAATGGCGGCCATTCGGGCCTAGTACCCTGGCAAATTCCGATGTCCAAAGCATGAGAAATGCCGTCAGACTTAGTGCGATCCAAGCGAACCTCCGACTGGCTTGGGCGGCGAATTTGTCCTCGGCGATCATCCCCACGGCCATGAGGGCAAAAATCAGCGTGACGTAATGCGGTACCCAGGTACGTTCCGAAGCCCAGAGCATGAACATGCCCACACACGCGATTTCCATGGCATATCGGCGGGTGCGCAGGCTGGGCAACTTTTTCCGCGCCCACCACATGCCGCAAATCGCGATGATCAGGACGATTATGCGGCCGATCAGATGGGCGGTTTTTTGCGGTAGACGGATCAGCGTTAAATAATGATTATGCACCACGCCGTTGTGCATTGTTTTCCAGGCTGGAACATGGGCAAACAGTCGGAGGATAAACTCCGGAATCGACTCGCCATTACCAAATTTGATTTTGTCATGCAGAATATAGGGGGCAATCATGATATGGCCCCATTGGCCCAGCCATGTGATGTTCTGACTCCAGCCGAAAAAAATCGCGGGAACCAGAAATATCCATATTCCTATTCCCGCAATCATTGATGCGCCGATGATCCATCGCCGGCGATAGAGAAAATAGGCCAGAAACGCCAGCGGAGTTACCTTGATGCAGATCGCCATGGCCACCAGCAGCCCGGCTGCTACGTCACCGGCCGGAGATTCTTCCTGCGCCATCCATAATCCGGCGGCCAGGGGCAGGAGCATCAGTAGATTCATCTGCCCCTCCTGAATATCGCCGATGACGGGAAAAAACCACCCCGCACCAATCAGCAACAGCGCGCCGGGCAGTACGTTGCCCCCGCCGCGGCGGATAATGGATAAGGCCAGCAGAAAAATCGGGACAAAGAAAAACGGTTTGCAGATAACCCACGCCGCCTGTGCGTCGGGGCGGGATAAAAGTGTAAAAGGGGCCACGAACAGCATGGCAAACGGCGGCAATGGAAAGCGATCGCTGCGATAGGGCTTATGATCATGAATAAACAGCGGGACCGTTTTCATGTAGGAATCAAAAGCGTCAATATGTTTTTGACGGGTCATTTCGTGGGCGATTTTATGATGCGCCTGCACCGCCAGAATAATTGTGGCTATCGCAATAACCACCAAGGCAATGGTTAAAATCATTCGTCGGGGCATACGGCTCCAATACTCGCGGCAACGTGTCAGACCAGGGTTTTCCCAATCATCCCTTCCAGCACCCGCAGGGGGGATTTTTCCGGGTTTTTCATCGCTTCTATGGGCAGAAGATAGGTTTGTTCCAATAAATACTGCCCGGCATCCACCGCATGCAGCACCTCATCGGTAAAGCAGGTCCAGGTACAGTGAGGCGGAAATACAAAGGGGGTTTGGGGGGCGGTTTTTTGATACTGCTCATCCATTTTGCCCTGATCATGAAGTTGCAGCATGTAGTGGTCGTACGCGGTACGGGGGGTGCGGGTAATGCGCAACAGGTACATGAACTCCCGGGCACCGGGGAGCGGGGCTTTGAGCCGGGGTACAAATTTTTTGGCAAAATCCGCGAACGGTTCACCAATGCGCCAATCGCGGCCTTTGCCTTCGGGGTTAACGTTGCAGAATATGCGGATAATGCGTTTCCCACCGACGGGCCGGGCCGGAAATTGGTCCGGATGCAGCCGGGTATCATCTTTGGTAACTTTGCTGGCCCGGCCCTTGATTTCAACGGGGCGGTAGCTGGTGCGCATGCGCAGCAGAGCCGATTTGTATTGGGGAAACAATCCCTGCATGAGCGTAAGCGTGCTTTCGGAATAGCGTTTCAAAAGTGCCGCCAATTCTAGCTGCGCTGCATCATCGCCTTCCATACCCTGGATGCGGCCATTGCGATGGTCATAACTGATGTTTTTGGCCCCTCCGTTGCTCCATACCGGGGTAAGAAACTTTTGTTCCTCCGGCGTGAACGCGAAATCCAGCCTGGGCAGATAAACCACGTTACCGGATTCCATCGCCACGGTCGCACCATTCTGCTGCGCAGGGGAAAATGGGCCATTCCATTGGGTTAAGTCAACGTTATAAATTCGATCAGTCATAGAGCACTCCGCCATATCGGCAACCTGGTAGCCTGTCCGAGTAATCGCAAGCCCGCCATTACTCACAGGGCTCCCGGGGTCGCAACTTCGCGGGTAGCATAACGTAGAAGTGGCGGAACATTCCACTGGTACTCGACAATACCCGGATTTTGGGGCAGGCTCCCGGTCAACGTAAACCGTCCTCTGCGTTTATCCACGTGATCAGCGAAAACCGCGGTTGTGTTTTTGGGGGGTACCGCGGATGACGCCGGTGACGCGGATTAACGCGGGGTTCCGTTTTGTTTCAGCGACGGCCACTCTTTTGCGCCAGCCGAATTCGTGTCTCTACTTTCCACTCTCTCCTGTCACTGCTCTATCGGGTCGCAGCCCGATGTCTGCGGTTTTTTGCGGTCCATTTTGAATCGCATATCACGTGCCGAGATTTTATGGAGGCGACCCCTTTGGAATTAACGTGTTCGCATGGTGCCGCATTATGGGGGTGCCGGTGATCCGCGGCGTAAAACGGTTTTGCGCTGTTGGTAAAAAGATTTGCGCTGTACGTAGTGGCGGAGGATTAAGGGGAGCACTTAAAATGTTGACTAAATTCACGCGCCCGCGATTCCGTTATGTGGCTGTGGCGGCCGGAGGGATGTCGCGATCTTCAAGAGCGCAGATCGCGGCGGAAGCTGAGATTGGTTCTCGCTCCCGCGGACCGCGTGAGTTTTTCAGATGTCCCGCCGTTCGCCCTGCTGCGCCGCCACGCTAATAAACGCAAGGTAGCCTGATGCGGCAGCGTCACGGTTTGATGCGAAGTGTGGTCCCGGAAAATATCTGTGCTTCCGTCGGCAATCGGTGTACCAGTCGCACCGCCGGGAAGTGCATCGTGCAGTCAGATCGCGTCTCGCAACCAACTCAACGCTGCCGCATCGAGCTAACGATGAACGTTTGACTTATATTCCGCGCATGGTAGCCAACTGATGCGGCAGTGTTCCGGCTCGCTGCGGAGCGCCGTCGCGGAAAATATTTGCGCTTTCCTCGGCAATCGATGTACCAGGCGCGCCGATGGGAAGAGTATCGCGCATTCAGATTGCATTCCGCATCCAACTCTTCGCTGCCGCATCGAGCCAAGGGCGGATCACGCTTGGAATGGGGACACAGGGCGTTAGGGCAGGCACGGTTTGCCTGCGGAGTTACTCGGACAGTGAATGGGTTTGGCAATAGCGCTTCCCGCAGCGCTCATGAGCGGATACCAATGTGAGCCTTTCGCGGGAAGGCGAACATACGTGCCATCCGGAATGGCCGATTGGTAGCTGGCCCGTGAGGAAAAATACGCCATGGATTGTTGGGGCGTCATGTTGGGGCTTTTTGGCTGGGCGAGGTATTGCTTGGCCTCTTTGGCTCGAGGGGTATATTTCATCAGGTAGCCGATTTTTTTGTCCCCGCAACTGGTACACGTATACATATAAGCGCGTACCAGCGTATCTTTGCCGGTGGCTCCTTTTAAAGGTGGAAGAGCGCTTGTCGGCTCGGTGGTAATGCTGCCATTGGATGTGTCATAAAAATAATAACTCGACGGCGCAGGCGGTGCGCTGACCGGTTTTATTTCCCACACAACCAGTCCAATCGCCAGGCAGACCAGCACAATGCCGCCGATGACAAACGGCTTCTGGTTCTGGTTCATCTTTTCCCGAATGCTCTGCAATGCCATAATGAAAACCCTTTCAAAAAATATGTTTACCAACAATGTATCAGAACGATATTGCCTGCCCGCTGTTATTGCGTCGATAAGCGGATGGGGTCATTCCGGCAATCCGCTTGAACATAACATTAAACACGGTCTCACTTCGAAATCCTGATTCTTCCGCAATTTTCCACATGGGTTTATCGGATTCGATAATCAGTTGTCTGGCCCGATCCACGTGGGCACGCCAGATTTCATCCTGCAGCGTGGAACGCGTGAGGGCCTTAAATCGTATCTCCAGGCTGCGCCGTGATACCAGCACCTTGGCCAGCACATCGTCAATATGGATCGGTTCATGGGCGTGGGTGCGGATGAATCTATAGGCCTCGGCCACATCCGGGTCCTGATAGGCGGTGACATCGGTGGACTCCCGCTGCACCACGGGCAGGGGAGCCACAAAAATCGGTTTTTTTGGTGCGGCTTTTCCCAACATGATATTGTTTAACGTCTGTGCCGCCTGGCGCGCTACCAATCGTCCGTTCAACTGAATACTCGTAAGGCGCGGCACGCTCATCATGCACACCCATAAGCAGTTGTCCACCCCGCACACCGCGATGTCGTTAGGAACCGCGAAGCCTTCTTCGCGGGCCATGCGTATGGCTTCATAGGCAAATCGATCCATGCAGGTAAACAGCGCAATGGGTTTGGGGAGATTCTTTAACCAGCTTCGCAATTCAATCTGCTGTTCATCATTTTGAAATCGCCACCAGTCCGGCACAGTATTTTCATATACATGGACCTGAAAACCCAGTGCTTGGAGTGTGGCTAAATAACCGGCCCGGCGGAGGCGCTCCCAAGGAAATGTTGTCGCCTCACACATTCCATAATACGCAAACGTGCGAAATCCCTTGCTCGCCAGATGCTCTGCCGCCTGTACACCCACCGCGTAATCATCGGGAATCACCTGAACAAAGGGGGTGGTTTCCTGGAAGTGCGGGGTGGCCACCACTGGAATATTCGCCTGCTCCAGGGCGGTAAGCGTTTCCGGGTCATCCCAGTGGCCGATGATGGCTCCGTCAATGCGCCCGGCGGCGATATCCTGCGGGCCGACTTCGCCCAAGGTGGCAATAAGGGTGCGCCAATTCCCTACTTCCGTAGCGAAGCTGGCAATTTCCATCGCCGCCTGGTCGCTGTAAATCCCTATTTCACGAGACAAATAAGCGATCCGTGGTTTCTTCCGCAATTTGCCCGCACGGCTCGGCCGAATGCCGTCGCGTTTTTTTTTGCGTCCGCTATTTTTCATGGGGGCATTGTATAGGGAGAATTCATTGTCGGCGCAGTTTTGCGCTAACGATAAATATTTTTGCGCCAACCATTCTTGTATCGGTTTTTTGACCGGCGTATTATTGGGTAATCGAAGAATGGCGGCGGCAGTAGCCTGAAAACAAGTTTGCCATTCTCTTCAGAGTTCAGGTTATGAGGTTGAATTAAATGCGACAGGGTGTCCACAGTCTTTTTTTAGAAAGGGAAGACGTTATGCCAGTTTCAACACATTATCATGGGAAGGCGAAAGGCTTCACGCTCATTGAGTTGCTGGTGGTAATATCCATCATCGCCCTGCTGATAGCATTATTACTGCCCGCGCTGGCGCGGGCCAAGTCCGCAGCACTAACTGTTTCGTGCGGCTCTAATCTGCGCCAACTCGGTTTGGTGGCCCAAATGTACGCCAATGAGAACGAAGGTATGCTCCCGTTTGGCGAGGGGCCTCCGGGCGGCCAGGTCGCATCACCAAGTAACGGCAATATAAATGGCCCAAGTCAAGCGGCCCTCGCGGGTGACGTTTCAACTTGGCGTAATCAGTTTCAGTCCTACTTGCAATCACAGCCGCTCTCGCCGTTGGCGCAGTACAACATGTGGCAGTGGCCGCTGGCGTATCCCGGATCCCCCGAGGGATGGAATGGGTTCTCCGATGTTTTTCGCGATCCAGCTTCGGCCAATATTGGCGGGAGCAACGCGTGGCCCCTCGCCGGGCAAAGCGACTATCAGGCTAACGAGGAACTGTTTCCGCTCGCGGGGTACATCCTTCCAAGCTGGCCGGGCGAATCGCTCTATAAACTCGCCAACCTCGGTGGCCGCGGTTCGCAGGTCGTGATGTTTACTGACGGCCTGAGGTCACGAAATTCCAGCGGCATGACCGTTGGATTGACGCAAGCAACAGATTTTTGGGGTACCTTGCACGGTAACGGGATCACAGGGTTCTGGAATGGCACCACGAATGTAATAAATTACTTCGGTGATTCCATCAGCGCCACCGCTGCTAATCCTACCGCAAATCCTCAGCAGGGTATTACCCCCGGCCCGGATCAATCCGGCCCAGCTGATACTTGGCAGACCACCTATTGGCTCCGCTGGCGGCATGGTTACGGAAACACACACTCTGTGAATTGCGTGTTCGGCGATGACCACGTGGAAACGTTCTCCTACACTGCGAGTGTTCCCGGCGGAAGCAACCCGTCCAAACCGCCGGTCAGCAATCTTCCCACGGAAGACTTCATGGCCACCGCACCGGGCGGCCAGTAATAGAATCGCTTGATGTTCCCACGGGCCACCTTGGCCCGTGGGGGCGGGCTTTTGGCGGGTTAGCGTAACGAGGAAGACGATCCCCTAAAATTTATCGGCTTGTTCTGCCTCGCAGACGCACAGCAACTCAAAATATAGCGCCCTCGTGGTCGGTGAACAAATTCGTTCCTCGATTGGAGAGGGTAGAGCGCACGAGCCGGCTCTTAACAGGCTTGGATTTTAGAAGGAGAGTTTCAATGAAAACTCAACTATTTAGTAATGGCCGGGTTCTCGGGCTGGGAATCGCGGCGGCATCCGCAACCTTGGTAGGATTATCGGCGCACACCGCCCAAGCGGCACCATATAGCGGAACAAACGCTATCAATTTCATGTTTGCGTACAGCGGTGAGGGGGCCTACACCACCAATAAAGGCTCGGCAGCGGGGTACGCGGCCGTGGGCGTGGACCCCAGCAATACCGGCACCGTGTGGAATCAGATGGTCCCCACGACAAATAAAGGTGCGTTGGCCGCAGGTGCATACGGTTATGCCCCCGCAGCCAACACGCTCAGTAATTTGTTGGATTCCCAGGGGAACCCGACGGCTATCACTGTGACAATTCCCACAGCACCGGCTTCGACGAGTTTTGAAAACGCCAGTTGGGCTGGGAATCCGCCTCTGACTGGAACTTGGGCATACAGCTATTCTGGGGGGACAGGTAGTCCGGCAATCCCACTGCCAATTGATATTTCCGGGTTAAGTCCTGGCGCACAATACGACCTGTATGTGTACGGCTCGGATGCGAATAGCAACGGCGTCGGCACCACCTTTTCACTGGCCGCCGCGAACGCCATTGCCGGTGACGCGTCGACGGCAACAACCACAGGCATTTCGTCCGTGAGCGATCCAAATAGGAACCAGCCCTTTGTGCTGCCATGGAATGTTCCGACCACCGCCTACGGTTATGCTTGGGCTAGCGCCACCGCGACCCATGGTCAGATATGGACTATGCTGCAGACGCAGGCAGACTCCGGCGGCAACATCACGTTTTACCATGCCAATATTGCCGGAGCACAAACTGACGGCGTCAATGGCTTCCAACTGCAACCGGTGGCGAATGTCGCCACTCCCGAACCCACCACCGTGGCCCTCTTAGGTATTGCAGCCGGTGCGGGTTTGCTGCTTACGCCGCGGCGCAAGCGTCTTGCAAAACTGTGACCTGATTCTTGATCCACCTTCCTGAAGCCGGCCGCCTGATTCAATAGAAAGGGCGGCCGGTTTTGTCAACATAATTCTTCGCTTTTGGAGTGTTTGCTTGCAGCTTAATGAACCGCTTCGTTCATCGGGACCTAGACTCCGATCGCCCCTCAACGTGACAAGCGAGCGATCGAATACGCCGTACCGCAGGCATCTTGCCTGCCCCGAAAATACGACAAAAGCGGGCGGGACGCCTGCGGTACCTGTCGCGCTTTCGCCTACGCCGCCCAGTGCCGGTTGTGGCCGAGCGGGGTATCAGCGGAGTAACTCGGTGCGCGTTTCCTGCCTGATCTTATCGTTTATGTTTCTGACTGTGCTCATGGTCAGTAATGCACGGGCGGCAGACCGCATGTCAGGCCGCACCTTACCCGCTTTCGCGCCTGTCAAGGGCATCATGGCTCTGCATACTCATGACAATGAGTTGCTATATGCCAACGGTAACACTGCGGTCCTCCGCGGTGTGGTCATGGCCGCTAAGCCGGGAACGCCTAATTGGTCGCATCTTCACCAATCTATCGCGGTGGCGGTGAAAACTTGGGAAGGCCGGTTGATCGGTCTGCCCCTCTCTCAGGATGCTTGGTTTGGAAAATTGCCTGATTCACACCGCGATGGCATGGCGTATCGGCATACGGTTGATTCCTTCGTGCAATATTGTGCCGCGCACGGGGCTTATATTGATTTGACTCTGCAATGGACCGACATTGGCCGCTGGGGAAAGTATCTCGGTCGCCATCACATGCCGGATGGGAATTCTGTGCGATTCTGGCGGGCGGTGGCTACTCGGTATCAAAATTATCCCAATGTACTTTTCGGTTTGTTTGCGTCGCCCAGCGGTGTGGATTGGCACACCTGGCTTTACGGCGGCGTGTGCACGCACGAATCCGCCACGCGCATTGTGGCGTATCGGGCCGCGGGAATGCAGGAACTGTATAACACTGTGCGGGCGACGGGTGCGGAAAATGTTGTGGTGGCACCGGGATGTCGCGGTGGGGCGGATCTCTTCGGCGTGATTCACGGCTTCGCGGTGCGGGGCCGGAATATCATGTACAGCGCGAATATTTACGCCTGGGTCTCATCCCATGAACCGATTGCCCACTGGGCGCGGCAATGGCGGCAGCATTTTGAACTGCCCGCCAAACATGTGCCGGTGTTGGTGGCGCAATGGGGTGGCGGACGCAAAGGGGCGGCTTATAAGCACCTGCTGTTGCGGGCGATGGAAAAAAGGAATATCAGTTGGACAGCCGTAAATTTTGGCGTTGGGCCGCCCTGGCCGGCGCTGGTAAAAAATTGGCAGTATCAGCCCACGAAGCTCGGTACGCTGGTGAAACACGAGTTGGCGAAAAAAGTATCCCCGGCGGAGGGCGGAAAATGAGAGACGAGCCTCAGATTAGTGAGATAGCATCATTGACATTCAATATACGGTCGCCAATCAGCGCGACATCGCGTTTTGTCCTGGCCCTGCTGATCGGCGTGTTGCTTGCGGGGTGGACACTCGCAGCCGCGGCTTCCCCATCGGCGGTTCCGCATATCGTTACGTTATCTTGCCCCTATCGCATCAGCAATATGGCGTTGCACACACAGGGCAATAAACTGTTGAATGCACAAAATCAACTGGTGGTACTCCACGGCGTGGATTTGCCAAGTCTGGAATGGACCAACCGGGGCGATCATGTCCGCCGATCGATGCGTGCGGCTGTCACGCAGTGGCACTGCCAAATTATTCGCATTCCCACGTCCGTCAATCGCTGGTTCGGGCAAGCGCCGGGACAACGCCATGGCGGGCGGGTGTATCGGCATATTGTGGATCAGTTGATCCAGTACGCCGCCCGGCATCACGTATATGTGGTGCTGGATTTGCATTGGAATGATATGGATCGCACCTTTGCGGATCTCGGGCAGCACCGCATGCCCGATCATTCCTGTGTGCGCTTCTGGAGATTGGCCGCTCGGCGCTATATGGATTATCCCAATGTATTTTATGATCTATACAATGAACCGCACGGGATCAACTGGATTACCTGGCGCGATGGCGGCATTTGCACGGGCGAAACAAAAACCACCGTGGTAACATATCGCGCCGTAGGGATGCAGCGTTTGTATGATGTGGTGCGGCACGCGGGTGCCGCCAATATTGTCATCATCGGGGGAACCAGTTGGGCCTACGACGACTTTGGCATTACCCATGGCTACGCTATCGCGGGGAAAAATATTGTGTATGATTGCCATGTATATCCATGGAAGCCGCGATGGAAGCACAGCTTTGAACTCGCGGCGAAAAAGGTGCCGATGATCTTTGATGAATTCGGCGGCACCGGGAAACAGTTGGCGTTTGGCAGAAAGGTTATTGCGTATGCGGCGGCGCATCATATCAGTTGGTGCGCCTGGTCGTTTCACACGCAGGCCGGGCCGGTGCTCATAAAGAATTGGAACTATCAGCCCAGCGCGTTTGGTGCGTTGATTAAGAAGGCGCTAACGATAACCAAGGATCAAGGATCAAGGACCACTGATCAATAAACAGGAAAGTTCTTAGATTTTGATCCTTGTTCATTGATCATTGTATATATTGAGAACAGGGGTATGCACATGGAAGAAAACATGACAGACGTAAAACAATTGACGCGGCGACAGATGCTGCAGGCGGCGGCGGGGGCGGGCGTAGTATTGGCACTAAGCGGATGCAGCACGCCCGGTGGGCAGCAGGCGACTACCGCCCCGGCGGAAGTTCCGGTGCCGTCGATGGCGGTAAATCTGGCCGGCGACACCTGGACGATGCATGAAGAGGGCCAATCAGAAAAAATACCCGCCATTGTGCCCGGTGCCACCTACACCGATTTGATGCGCGCTAAGAAAATTCCCAACCCCTATTACCGTGAAGACAACGGTAAGGTTCAATGGGTGGCGGAAAAGAATTGGATTTATGAACGTAGCTTTGATATTCCCGCGGAAATGCTGGCCAAGCCGCACGTGGAACTGAAATGCTACGGGTTAGATACGCTGGCTACTATCTGGATTAACGACAAGCAAGTGGGCTATGCGGACAATATGTTTAGGTCTTGGAGTTTTGATGTCCGGCAGCACCTCAAGGCGGGCAGTAACACCATTCGCATCCGGTTTGATACCCTGACGCCTTATGTGGAAAAAAATCGCGCGGCCTACAAAAGCGACTATGGCATTGACTTAAGCGACGCCCGCTGCTGGGTGCGTAAAGCGCCTTATATGTGGGGCTGGGACTGGTGCCGGGCGGTGCTGACGCAGGGTATCTGGAAAGGGATTGAAATTCTCGGCTATGACGCCCGAATCACCGATTTGGGAATTTTACAGCATCATGATGCGTCCGGTACGGTGCATTTGGATATCCAGACCGCTGTTGCCGGCAGCAATTCCGATGCCCACGTTTCCACGCGGGTTTTATTTGATAATCAGGTGGTGGCAACCGCATCAGCTCCAGTCAACGGCGGCATGGCGCGAAGTCACGTGAAAATCACCTCGCCAAAACTCTGGTGGCCCAACGGTATGGGGGATCACCCATTGTATGTGGTGGAATCACAACTGCACGAATCCGCCGGCAGCGTGGTGGATGTGCTGGCAGCGGGGACACCCTCATCCGCTAAGGTCATTGATACCGCGCGCCGCCGCATCGGTCTGCGAAAAATTGATGTTGTGGCACCAAAAGACGGCGTGGCCATGCACGTAAAAGTTAACGGTGTGCCGGTATTCGTAAAAGGCGCGGATTGGATTCCCGCGGATAACATTCCCACGCGCGTAACGCCGGAAACGATCCGCTGGTATATGAAGAAAGCTATTGAATGCAACTTTAATTTTATACGGCTCTGGGGCGGCGGATATTACGAGCAGGATGAATTATTTGACCTCTGTGACGAACTGGGCATCATGCTGCAATTTGAATTCAAATTCGCCAATGATACCTATCCGGTTAACGACAAAAAATGGATGGCTAATTTACAGACAGAACTGGATCAACAGGTCCTGCGTTGCCGCAATCACCCCTCCATTGTGATCTGGAGCGGCAACAATGAAATTCAGGACTTCAAAGGGTATTACCATCTGTTCCGCGACGTCATTGGCGGAACAGTGCATCGCCTCCTTCCGGGAGCGTTTTATGAAGTCGGCAGCGGTGCCGCGGGCAGCGGCGATATCCACACTTGGGAAGTGTGGCATGCCATGGCACCGTTTGAGCAGTTCCGCACGGTGGAAGGCTTTGTCACGGAATTCGGTATGCAATCATTCCCCGACCCCATGACCGTGGATTCCTACACCGACGCCGAGGATCGCAAGAGTATTCATTCTCCGGTGATGCGCTACCATGAAATGGACGGCAGCGGCCACGGCATCGGCATTATCATGCACTACACCAACATGTATTTTGGCAAAGCGCCGGAAAATTTTGACGACACGCTCGTGCTGACGCAAATCAATCAGGCGTATGGAATCCGCTATGGCGTGGAACATTGGCGGCGCGATATGCCCCGATCCATGGCGGCGACAATCTGGCAGTTTAATGACTCCTGGCCCGGTCCCACCTGGTCCATGACGGATTATTATCGCCGATTTAAGGCCATTCAATATCAAAGCAAACATTTCTTCGCACCCATTCTGGTCAGCGGTATACCCGATCCGAAAACCGGCAAAGCGGAACTGCATGTTACCAGCGATCGACAGGCGGATGTTTCCGGGGATTTACGCTGGTATGTAACTGATATGACCGGTGCGGTGCTGAAGCATGGTGAAATGGCGGTTCACATTCCCGCCCGCACCAGCCGCCTGGCACACACCTTAGACTTGGCGGATCTGATCAGCAGCCACGGGACTAAGAATTTAATCATCTGGCCGGAAGTGCGGGTGGGTAGCCGAACTGTGGCGGACAACGCACTGTTCTTTGGGCGGCCGTTGGACCTCAAATGTAACAAGCCGCAGTTGGCGGTACATGTCAGCGGAAGTCGGCAGCATTATGACCTGCGGATTGACGCCAATGCCCCAGCTCTCTGGGCTTTTGTCAACATGAAAGATACCGCCGCCACCTATTCGGATAACTTCATCGCCATCCGACCCGGGCGTACCGCTGTGATTCATGTCACGCTCGATGAGCCAATGGCACCCGCTGATGTCCGCCGCAAGCTTGAAGTTCGGAGTATTTAT
>JAJZGH010000092.1 GCA_021798635.1 Planctomycetota bacterium
AATCGTCCCTCCATGGACGATAACAGACATGAGAAGGGCCTCCTTGCACAAAAGTTCTAATCACAAAACTTTTATCGGCAATCGGGGCCCTTTCTTTCCGCTATTTCTCCTTAAGTAAACCGTATTGGAGTTAGGAGTTAGAAGTTAGGAGCTAGAATGTTTTGGAATCGCTGGCGCTGCTGAGGGCGAGATGCAAGATGCCGGATGCTTACTTCCAGATTCCAGATCCCAGGTTCCCTTCGGAGATGATCGATATTCTGCCTTTTTGACAACTGGAGGATTGAAACGTTCGGGCGCCCCCTGCCAGCACGGCAGAAAACGGGGTGGAAATGTCCCGGTCAATACTCGGTGGAAAATGCTTAAGTTGTTGTAGTAAATGGGTTTATGACTTTATCATCCACCCAGACGCGGTGCTGGCATAGAAGTTGCATAGCTGGTTGGCTGTCGCCCGCGATGCGGGTCGGTATTGATTAGCGGCAACTGCGGTCGAAATTCGGCGCAGTGCGTCACAGTGGCAGCGGTAGCATTCCGCGATATTTTGCGAAGGAGTCTTTCATGGCAGTTAAGCAGATCTCATTTGATGAATCAGCGCGTAAAAGTTTACTTGAAGGCGTAACCAAACTGGCTTCCGCCGTTAAAAGCACGCTGGGGCCACGCGGCCGTAACGCGGTGCTGGATAAGGGCTGGGGTGCCCCGACCGTCACGAAAGACGGCGTATCGGTAGCAGAAGAAATTGAGTTAGGCAATAAATTTGAAAATGTAGGCGCCCAACTGGTAAAAGAAGCGGCCACGAAGACCAGCGATATCGCCGGGGATGGCACCACCACCGCCACAGTGCTGGCCGAAGCGATCTTTAAGGAAGGGTACCGTAACTTGGCCGCCGGAGCCGATGCCATGGCGCTGGCTCGCGGCATCAATAAAGCGGTTGAAGCCGTCATTGAAAATCTCAAGAAACTTTCCAAGCCCCTCAACGTTGCCGACAAAAATGAAATCGCCGATGTGGCCGCGGTAAGCGCCAACAATGACAAAGAAATCGGCAACATCATGGCCGATGCCTTTCAGCGCGTGGGTAAAGACGGTGTCATCACTGTTGAAGAGGGGAAATCCCTGGAAACCTACGTGGATGTCGTGGAAGGTATGCAGTTTGATCGCGGGTATATTTCCCCGAACTTCATCACCAATCAGGATGACATGACCGTCGTGCTTGAGAAGCCCTATATTCTGATTTTTGAAGACAAGATTTCCAGTGCTACCAAGCTGGTTCCCATTCTTGAAAAAATTCAGGCGGCCAAACGACCCCTGTTGATCATCGCGGAAGACATTGAAAGCGAAGCCCTGGCCACGCTGGTGGTCAACAAATTGCGGGGAATTTTGAATGTCGCCGCGGTTAAAGCTCCGGGTTACGGCGATCGCCGCAAGGCCATGCTGGAAGACATCGCAGTACTTACCGGCGGCCGGTGCATTATGAAGGACCTGGGCATAGAACTTGATAAAGTGACCGTGCAGGATCTCGGTCAGGCTCGCAAGGTGGAAATCGATGGCGACAACACCACTATTATTGAAGGTGTGGGCAAGACCGAAGCGATCAAAGGGCGCATTGAGCAAATTCGCCGCGAAATCGGCACCACTACCTCAGATTATGACCGTGAAAAACTCCAGGAACGTCTGGCTAAGCTGGCTGGCGGTGTCGCCCAGATTAACGTCGGTGCGGCGACCGAATCTGAGATGAAGGAAAAGAAAGCACGCGTGGAAGATGCACTACATGCCACACGGGCGGCGGTGGAGGAAGGTGTGTTGCCCGGTGGCGGAACCGCTTTGATTCGCAGCCTTTCCGTGCTGGATGGCCTTAAGACTCATAGTGATGATGAAGCAACCGGTGTGGCGATTGTCCGTCGGGCGTTACAGGAGCCAACCCGCTGCATTTCCCATAATTCCGGCGAAGATGGCGCGGTGGTGGTCAAAAAGGTGTTGGCCGGCAAGGGCAACTTCGGCTTTAACGCTTTAACGCTGGATTTTGAACCGGACATGATCAAAGCCGGTATTCTCACGCCAACCAAAGTTGAGCGTAGCGCCCTGCAGAATGCGGCCAGCGTGGCGACTCTGTTGCTGACTACCGATGCCATTATCGTTGAAAAACCCAAGGCTAAAGATGCCGGCGGCCCTCCGGGTGGGATGGGTGGCGGCGGTATGGGTGGAATGGGAGGCATGGGTGGAATGGGCGGTATGGGTGGCATGGGTGGAATGGACATGATGTAATCCGGGTGTGTGGCCCGGATGCGGCAAGTTCTGGAATAATGCGGCGTTAAGCCGCGGTAGATATATAACCAACGAACAGGAGAAAACGAACATGAAGCTTAGTCCTTTGGATGATCGGCTTGTCATTAAACCCGCGGAAGCGGAAACCAAAACAGCCACCGGCATTGTCTTGCCCGAAACGGCTAAAGAAAAGCCCACACGCGGTAAGGTGCTCCACACCGGACCGGGGCGCATGCTCGACAGCGGCGCGCGTGCCAAGATGTGTGTGAAAGTTGGCGATGAAGTGTACTACGGCAAGTACGCCGGCACGGAAATCAAAATCAATGACGAAGCGTTCGTGATTGTCCGCGAAAGCGACCTGCTGGGCGTTGTTGAGAAATAATGTAACGGGTGTGCATCAGGCCGGGCAGCCAACCTAAGCTCGGCGGATGCGAGCGTTGAATATACAGAAGTAAAATTTACTAGAGGTGCATAACCATGGCAGCTAAACAATTAATGTTCGATCAGGCGGCGCGTCAGAAAGTTCAAGAAGGCCTTTCCAAACTCGCCCGTGCCGTAAAAGTCACGCTCGGGCCTTCCGGCCGTAATGTAGTGATTTCCAAAAGCTGGGGCTCGCCCCAGGTGACGCGTGACGGTGTCACGGTGGCCAAGGAAGTTGAACTTCCGGAACCCTTTGAAAATATGGGTGCCAAGCTGGTCAACGAAGTGGCCAATAAAACCAATGATATTGCCGGTGACGGTACCACCACCGCTACCGTGCTGGCGGAAGCCATTTACTCTGCCGGCCTGCGGCATGTCACCACGGGGATGAATCCTGTGGTCGTCAAGCGCGGGATCGATAAAGCCGTGGAAGCTGCGACGGAAGCCATTAAAGCCTCCTCACGTAAAGTAAGCGGCAAGGACGATCTGCGCAAGGTTGCGACCATCTCAGCCAATTCGGACGTGGCAATCGGGAATCTGATTGCCGATGCTCTGGATCGCGTGGGTAAAGACGGTGTGGTGACCATTGAAGAAGGCAAAAGCACGGAAACCACCATGGACGTGGTAGAAGGTATGGCCTTTGATAAAGGGTATTTATCCCCTTATTTTATGACCAACCCCGGCACGCTGGAATGTGTTCTGGAAGACGCCTACATTGTGCTGTTTGAAAAGAAAATCAGCACCATCAGCGAAATTCTGCCACTGTTGAACAAGATTGTCACCGCCGCCAAGCCTCTGCTGATTATCGCAGAAGATGTGGAAGCCGAGGCGCTGGCGACTCTGGTGGTCAACCGTCTGCGAAGCATTTTGCAGGTCTGTGCGGTGAAAGCACCGGGCTTCGGCGATCGCCGCAAGGCCATTATGGGTGATCTGGCGGTGGTCACCGGCGGCAAATTTATCAGCGAAGATCTGGGTGCCAAACTCGATTCTCTGGAATTATCCGATCTGGGCCGAGCCAAACGCGTTGTGATTGATAAAGACAACACGACGATTATCGAAGGTGCCGGCAAGAAAAAAGATATTGAATCACGGGTGGCGCAAATTCGTTTGCAGATTGAAAAAACCACCAGCGATTATGACCGCGAAAAACTCCAGGAACGCCTGGCCAAGCTCACCGGCGGTGTGGCGGTGCTGCGTGTCGGCGGAGCCACTGAAACGGCCATGAAGGAAGCCAAATTCCGCGTGGAAGACGCCCTTCATGCCACACGAGCGGCAGCCGAAGAAGGCATCGTGGCCGGCGGCGGTGTGGCGTTCCTCCGGGCGATGGCCGCTGTGGAAGCTGCGAAGTCCAAAGCACGCGGTGATGAAAAAGTCGGCTTTGATATTATCCTATCCGCGTTGCGGGCACCGACGATTCAGATTTGCCAGAATGCCGGCGAGGACGGCACGGTGGTCGTGGACGGCATTCTTGAAAAAGAAGGTTCCTACGGCTACAACGCCGCTTCGGGTGAATATGGCGACATGTTCAAACTCGGCATTGTGGACCCGGCCAAGGTGGCGCGCACCGCGTTGCAAAATGCGGCATCCGTTGCCGGGCTTTTGCTGACCACCGACGTACTGGTCACAGAAGTTAAGGATGAAAAGGAAACCATCGCCGGATCTGTGCGATAAGCTTTCCTGTGCGTAGTAAGCCGCGACAGTAGCGGTATAATCGCATACTATAAAAACATCGGAGCCCAGAGATCGCCATGGTCTCTGGGCTTCAGTTTGTAAAGCCCGGAGCGAAGTCCATACAATGGCCACAAAACGTGATTACTATGAAATTCTGGAACTGCAGCGCACAGCGTCCGTCGAAGAAGTCAAGAAAGCCTACCGCAAGGCCGCTTTGAAATTTCATCCGGATAAAAATCCGGGAGATAAAGCAGCGGAAGTCCGCTTCAAGGAATGCTCCGAAGCTTACGAAGTGCTGTCCGATTCTGAAAAACGCTCACGTTATGATCAGTACGGCCATGATGGTCTGCGCGGCTCGGCGGTGCATGATTATCAGAACATGCAGTATGACGATATTTTCTCCATGTTCAATGATATATTCAGCGGCGGAGGGGGCGGAAGGGCCTCCCAGGGTCGGCGGCCCAATCGGGGCTTTGATCTTGAAACGCTGACGGAAATTACCCTTCAGGATGTGGCCCGCGGGTGTGAACGTGAAGTGGAATTTACCCGTCAGGATTTGTGCAAAACCTGTGAAGGCTCCGGTGCCAAGCCGGGGACCAAACGTAAAATCTGTTCCACCTGCGGAGGGCGGGGGCAAGTGGTGCAGCGTGGCTTTGGCGGCATGTTTCAGATGGTGGGCACTTGCCCGGCATGTATGGGCCAGGGTTCCACGGTGGATAAGCCATGCCCGGATTGTGACGGCAGCGGGCGGTCTCCGCTGAATCGAAAGATCGTGGTAAAAATTCCCGCGGGCATACATGATGGCCAGGCCGTGCGTGTGCGGGGTGAGGGTGAACCGGGGGAGGGTGGAAACAATCGCGGTGATCTGCATGTGTATGTGAAGGTCAGGGAACATCCCTTTTTCCAACGACAGGATGATCATCTACTGATGGAAGTGCCCATCAGCATGGCGCAGGCGGCCTTGGGGGCCGATGTGGAAATTCCCACGCTGTTCGGGAAATCATCACTGCATGTGGCCCCCGGTACGCAGCCGGGGCAGGTGCTGAAGGTCAAAGGCCTGGGCCTGCCGGATCTGCGTGGCGGCCGCACCGGCGATCTCGTGGCGGCGATCACCGTGGAAGTGCCACGAAAATTAAATAAAAAACAGGAGCAGTTGCTGCGCGAGTTTGCCGCCACGGAAGAACGTGATGTCCTGCCCGCGCAGACGAGCTTTTTTGATAAACTAAAAGATTATCTGGTAGGTACGCAGGAACCCAGCGAGAGTCCAACAGAAAAAAATAATTCCTGATAAACATCGGCACGTATATAATTCAGAGGTGAACGCATGGCCCATAAACGTCAACATCCCGAACCAGACCCGACTGATGAAACTTCGTCGGCCAATCCAGAGCAGCAATCCGGAACCGACGAGGAGTCGCGCCAGAACGAAGCTCTGACCGGTGCAATTGCGGAAGCCAACGATTTACGCGAACGGCTTTTGCGGTGGCAGGCGGATTTTGAAAATCTGCGAAGGCGCAGCAGCGGCGAGATTCTCGAAACCCGCCGCAATGCGGAAGGAGCCTTTGCCAAAGACCTTCTTGAGGTGCTGGATCATTTTGAAACCGCCTTGGCGGTGGATCCGACCAAGATGGATGCCTCTACGCTGTTACAGGGCGTTCGGATTACCTACGACGAACTGAAAAAAGTACTCCAGCGGCGCGGCATTGAAAGCTTTGACCCCACCGGTCAGACGTTTGATCCAAATTTGCATGAGGCCATCGCGCGGGAAGTCAACGCCGAGGTGGAACCCATGACCATCGTGCAGAGTTTCCAGCGCGGCTACATGATGGGCGACAAAATTCTGCGGCCCGCAAAAGTAAAAGTCAGTACGAAGGATTAACATTTTCGTAACGGAATTTTCCGGCGCACCGTTGGAGGGGAGCCGTCGGGTAAATCCTTCGCAGCTGCGCTGGAATTCTTGGAGACAAAGTTATGCCAACGTATGAATATCGCTGTGAAAAATGCGGTCATGAGTTTGAAGAATTTCAATCTATCACGGCCAAGCCGATAAAAAAATGCCCGAAGTGCGGTAAGCTGTCAGTGAAGCGGCTGATCTCAGCGGGGGTGGGAATTATATTCCGCGGCAGTGGCTTTTATGAAACGGATTATCGCTCGGATCAATATAAGCAGGCGGCAAAAAAAGAATCGGAAGCCGGCAAACCCGAAACCGCCGCCGCGGATGCGAAAGTTGACGGCAAAGCCGGCGCAAAATCGGACGCTAAGCGCGAGGCTAAGTCCGCTGAAAAAACCGAATCGAAATCGCCTGCCGCCACCGCCAGTGCGCCGGCCGTGGAAAAAAAAGCCGCACCGGCCCCCAAGGCGTCAAAATCAGCGAAAAAATAGCGGATATGCGATGAGGCCTCCGCAGGGGACACTTGCCAAATGACTGATTCACAACATCCTCTTCCGCAACGCGTGTGCCCGATATGCAAAGCGCCCACGGATTTAAACAGCGAGGCGTTTCCCTTTTGCAGTCCGCGCTGCCGGCTCATTGATTTGAATCAGTGGATGGAAGGGCGCTACTCGGTTACGCGGCCTCTGGACCCGCAGGATATTGATGAAGGCCAAACCGGCGGCCATGAAGCGGACAAGCGCCCGTGATAAATTACCGGGCACCGCGGCCTTCGGGAACCTGTCCTGTTCACGCTCGCTATCGGATTTAACTTAAGGTAGACTTTCGCACCATGAAACCGGAAAAAAATAAATCGCTGACGTATAAACAAGCTGGCGTGGACATTGACGCCGGAGACGCCATGGTCGATCAGATCAAGCATCTCTGTGCGCGCACCTACGGCCCGCGGGTGCTGGGCAAGTGGGGGGCCTTCGCGGGGCTTTTTCGCCTGGATTTCAATGAAAAAATTTTCGCCCGCAATTATAAGGAACCGGTGCTCATCGCCTGCACCGATGGTGTGGGAACGAAAATTAAAGTCGCCGCGGAAATGAAAAAATACGACACCGTCGGCATTGATCTGGTGGCCATGAATGTCAACGACCTGATTGTGCAGGGTGGTGAGCCGCTGTTTTTTCTGGATTATCTTGCCGTTCACAAACTGGATCCGGCGGTGACCACACAAATGGTCAAAGGAATCTCCGACGGGTGCGTGGAATCCGGCGCGGCCTTGCTGGGGGGGGAAACCGCCGAAATGCCGGCGGTCTACGCGCCTGGTGAATTTGATATGGCGGGATTTGCAGTGGGCGTGGTGGAACGCAAAAATATTCTTGATGGGTCCGCCGTAACGTTGGGAGACAGCGTGATCGGGCTGGCCAGCAGCGGCGTACATTCCAATGGTTATGCTCTGGTACGGCAGATATGCTTTGACAAGCTCGGTTTGACGGCCGATACATTTATTCCGGAATTCAACTGCACGCTGGGCGAAGAGCTTCTGCGGCCCACGCGAATTTACGTAAAATCGGTTCTGGGTGTGTTGCACAAATACAAACGCAGTCACGTGGTCAAAGCCATGAGCCATATCACCGGCGGCGGGCTGCCGGGAAATCTTCCGCGCGTTCTCCCGGACGGCATGGCGGTGAAAATTAAACGGGACGCCTGGACGGTACCGCCGATTTTCCAATACCTGCAAAAGCACGGGCCGGTGGATCTCGATGAGATGTTTAATGTTTTTAACATGGGCATTGGCTACGTGATCGTGGCGAGTCCCACATATACCCGCTCCATCATGACGCAGTTGCGGGCGCTGGGAGAACAACCGTGCTTTTTAGGTAAAATTAAAAAAGCGGTGAATGGATCGCAGTTGGAATGGGCGTGAGTGGACGAGGATGCAGGAGTTAAGAGTTAGGAGCTAGAATGTTTTGGAAGCGCTGCGCTGCTATTTTCTTTGGCGGGCAAAATTATTCTCCTGTCCATCCGTCTTCTAACTTCTAACTCCTCGCCCCAGCGGGGGCTATCTCTGTGGCTGTGCCGATGGTAGAATAAAGTAATGTATCCGACGGTTTTTATTTACCTTTGAGGGTTGCTCATGTCAGGCGAATTTAACAGCTCGGGTTCCGTATCTTCCGGAGCCTCTGGCGACGATATCAATCAGGCGGTTTCCGAAGCCATGGGCGGTTTGTCCATGGAAGAGCTGCTTAAATCTGTATCCCAACCTGCCGCTGCTGTGGAAGACAACCTTGATCCATCGCGTCCGATGCGGGGCGGGCGGCCGAAAGCTGGAGCCGAGGCGCCGGCCTCCGGCAGCCGGGATCGGCGTGGCCGCGTGATCGCCATTCGTGATCGAAGCATCTTTATTGATCTAGGCGGAAAATCTCAGGGCGTAGTTCCATTGGAACAATTCATGGAACATGACGAAGAACCGATTATCGGCCAGGAATATGAATTCACCTTCACGGGATATGACACTCGCGAAGGGCTGGTGATGTTGTCGCGGCGCGGCGCGGTCAACCATGGTTCATGGGACCAACTGCACGAAGGCGATGTCGTAGAAGGTGTGGTAGCCGCATCTAATAAGGGTGGTTTGGAAGTTACGATTAACAATATCCGCGCCTTTATGCCCGCGGGGCAGGTGGATATTCGATTTAATTCCGATCTCAACGCGCTGGTGGGGCAAAAAATAAAGTGTCAGATTATTGAAGTGAACCGTTCAGACCGCAAGCTGGTGGTAAGCCGCAGGGAAATTCTAGAACAGCAGGCAATCCTTGACCGGGCAAAAACCTGGAGCGAACTGGCGACGGGTCAGATTCGCGAAGGAGTTGTCAGCAGTGTCCAGGCGTATGGTGCCTTTGTGGATATCGGCGGAGTTGACGGGCTGCTGCATGTTTCGGCAATGAGCCATACCCGCGTGGCGGATCCCACGAAAATTGTTAAACCCGGTGATCGGGTGCAGGTGATGGTTTTGGCGGTGGACCAGGAAAAACAGCGCGTCTCCCTGGGCCTTAAGCAGCTGCAGAAAGATCCCTGGACCAGTGCGGTAGAGGATTATCCGGTCGGCATGGTCACGGAATCCACGATCACGCGATTGATGGATTTCGGAGCCTTTGCGGAACTTTCACCCGGCGTTGAAGGGTTGATCCATATTTCAGAACTCGCTACGCACCGCGTGGCCCACACCGGGCAGGTGGTCAAGCCCGGTGAAAAAATTAAGGTGAAGGTTCTGGCCGTAGACCTGGAGAAAAAACGCATCAGCCTTTCCGCAGCGCAGGTCCAGCGAGAAGCCGCACAGCAGAACGCCGAACCCGGCAGTTCCGCCGGTAGCGATGCAAGTTCTTCCACCGCAACCTCATCGGCAGCGTCGGCCAAACCCGCGGGTAAGGCAGCAAAAAAAATCGTCCTGCGTGGCGGCCTGTGATGGGCTAAAGCGCATTGCCGGCTCCGAGTCGCAAAAAATATCCGCATTATTCCTTGACTCTAACGGCAATCAAACTACCATACACAGTGTCTTATATTTTTGGCAGGTGATGCATGGCTCGCAAACGTAAAGATGTGACGGAAATTTTAGTGGAGATGGGTTCCATTAAACCGCCCGCCGCCGCCAAAGCCATGGAAGAAGCCCGCAAAACCTTTAAGCCGATTGAAGAAGTACTCGTTGAATCGAAAGTCGCCACGGAGGAAGATGTCACCAAAGCCATGGCTATTCAGTACGATATGGAATATATCGATCTGGATAAAAATACCATGGCGGTCAGCGATTTTCGGCTCCTGCCGGCGGATCTGATTAAACGCCATCAGGTGCTGCCGCTGGGTGAAGAGGGGGGTAAACTCCGCATTGTCATCGGTGACCCCAATGATCTGGAAACACTGGAAGCCCTGCGCTTCCGCCTGAATAAGCCGCTGGAAACCTGTCTGGCGGTAAAAAGTAAAATTAAAAAGCACATTGAAAGACTTTTTTCCGAAGAGCAGAAATCGATCGATGAGATGATCCGCAAAATCAGTATGGATCGCGGAACATCCATTGATATGTCCTTGAAAGAACAGACCAAAGACGGCGAAGAGGCCCCGATTATCCGTCTGGTTTCCGCCATTATCTCCGAAGCCGTTAAAGCGCGGGCCAGCGATATTCATATTGAACCCATGAAAGACCGCATCCGCGTGCGCTACCGTATTGACGGCGTGTGCGTGCAGCGCGACAACCTGCGCAAACAAATGCAGAATTCCGTCATCGCCCGTATCAAAATCATGTCCGGCATGGACATCGCCGAACGCCGGCTGCCGCAGGACGGACGCATTAAAATGGGGGTCGATGGTTCGGATATTGACTTCCGCGTCAGCACCCTGCCCGCGTATCACGGCGAATCGATTGTGCTGCGTATTCTCCGGCCGGATAACGTCAAAATCGGTATTCAACGCATGGGCTTTGAAGAGGACGATTACAACCGTTTTAAGCGGATTATTGCCCGGCCCAATGGCATATTCCTGGTCACCGGCCCGACCGGTTCCGGGAAAACCACTACCCTTTACGGCGCTTTGGCGGAGCTTAATACGCCGGATCGCAAAATCATTACCGCCGAAGATCCGGTGGAATACAATTTCGCCGGTATTAATCAATGCCAGGTGCGCGAAAGCATCGGCTTAACGTTTGGTAAAATTCTGCGATCCATGTTGCGTCAGGCACCTAACATTATTCTGGTGGGTGAAATCCGTGACCGTGAAGTGGCGGACGTGGCCGTGCAGGCCGCACTCACCGGGCATTTGGTGTTCAGCACGCTGCACACCAACGACGCACCCTCGGCGATCACGCGCTTAATTGATATGGGCGTGAAACCCTTCCTGGTGGCGTCTTCCATTCAGGCCATCATGGCCCAGCGCCTCATTCGCACGCTCTGTGAGCAGTGCAAACAGGTGGATCCTGATCCGGATCGCAAACTTCTGGCCCTGTTGGCCATGACCGATAAAGATATGGCCGGTAAAAAAATATATAAATCCGTCGGATGTAACGCCTGTAATAATACGGGCTACCGCGGACGCATCGGCATATTTGAAATGATGATGATGAACGCGGAAGTTCGAGAACTGGCCTTTAAGCGGTCAAGTTCTTCGGCAATCCGCAAAGTGGCCATCGCCAACGGGATGAAAACCCTGCTGGAAGACGGCCGGATTAAAGTACTTAACGGCGTCACCACGCCCCGGGAAATCGCACGCGTGACACAGACCGAAGGCTTGGTGGCGGAATAATTGGAGCAGGAATTGAACGCCATAAAAGGGTATAATCGGTAAATGGGCGTTGAAAATGTTTTGTATCGGTGAGCCGTGAGCCGCCGATTTTAAGGGATAAAAGCTCGATGTCACAAATTCTTATTGATCGTCTGCTGGAAACAGCCATTAAGAAAAATGCCTCCGACTTGCATTTGCATGTCGGGCGACCACCCGTACTGCGTTTGCACGGGCACCTGCGGGATTTGGCCACCAAATCCCTGGAGCCGGACGATACCATGGCCCTGATGAAATCCATCACGCCGGATCGCGGGCAGCAGGAACTACAGGAAACCGGCAGCACCGACTTTGGCTTTGCGTTTTCCAGTTCCGACGGCCTGGCCAAAGCCCGTTTCCGCGTGGCGGTGTTCCGCCAAAAGGGGCATGTTTCGATCGTGCTGCGGAAAATCCCCTATAAGCTCCTGACATTTGATGAAATTGGTCTTCCGCCAATTTGTGCGGAACTTTGCCGCCGCCCGCGCGGGTTATTCCTGGTCACCGGCCCGACGGGTTCTGGTAAAACCACCTCGCTGGCCACCATGGTTAATTATGTCAATGAAAATTTTGAACGACACATTCAAACCGTGGAAGACCCGCTGGAATATTACCATGAGCATAAAAAAAGCATGGTCACGCAGCGCGAAGTCGGGCACGGCAGTGATGTGACAACCTTTTCCGAGGCCCTGCGGCGCGTGTTGCGTCAAGATCCGGATGTGATTCTGGTCGGTGAAATGCGCGATCTGGAAACCATCAGTTCCGCCATTACCGCCGCGGAAACCGGCCACTTGGTCTTCGCCACGTTGCACACCTCCGGTGCCGCCAGCACCATTAACCGTGTGGTCGATGCGTTCCCCGTCAGTCAACAGGAACAGATTCGCGTGCAGTTGTCCACCACGTTGCTGGCCATTCTCAGTCAGGCACTGTTGCCACGCTGCGATACCGACAGTGTTGTGGCGGCGTATGAATTTCTGGTTATTACGCCCGCCATCGCCAATATGATCCGCGAAAATAAAACCTTCCGTATTGACTCAGCGATTCAGACCGGGAAAAAATTTGGTATGCAATTGCTCGACGACCATCTGCTGGAACTGTATCGCGCCGGCAAAGTCAGCGCGGAAGATGCCGTCGATAAAGCCCGCCATCCGGCCGACCTTGCCGAACGCATGGGTGCCCGCCTGGATCGGCCCGATACGGAAAAAGATGACGCCCCCCCGAACGGCGGATCGCGCCGCGCAGCGGGGTGAGAGCGCTACGCTTAAATGAATAATGAGTAATGAGTAATGAGTAATGAGTAATGAGTAATGAGTAATGAGTAATGAGTAATGAATAGAACCGAGGAGTTAGCGAAGCGCTTCGCTTCAATGAGTAATGGGTAATGAATAAAGTGTGAGGAGTCAGCAGAAGTTAGGATTTAGCCGGCGGCATGGTGCCACCGCGAATGGTGAAGTATGAGAAACAATGAACGAAGAACAATGACAAGTAATAAGGAAGTTCAAAAAACATTATTCATTACTCATTATTCATTATTCATTAAGCGGCTACGCCGCGCTACTATGGAGTAATCATGGCTGAACAGCCCCCAGCACCAAAACCCGGCACCCCCAAGCCCATGCCCAACCCCGCGGAGGCCAAGCCCGGCTCCATGCCGCCGGTGGATCAACTTAAGGATCGGCCGCTGGGTCGCGTGCTGATAAAAATGGGTCGCCTCACGCGTGAACAGGTGCATCAGGCGCTGGCCGTGCAAACACAGCAAAAAGCCCGGCATCTAAATACCCCCATCGGGCAGGTGCTCGTTGAACTGGGCATGATCTCCCAGAAAGATCTGAACTTCGCGCTGGCAGCGCAACGCGGGTTCGAGGTTGTGGACCTCGCCGGGCGCGATCTGCCGACAGACTTGGTCAAACAGATTCCCTCACAGATGGCCAGCGTGTACCGTGTGGTTCCCATCGCCTTTGATGAAAAAACCAAAACCCTCACCATCGCTCTGGATTCGCCGGATAATTTCCGCGTGGTGGATGATCTGCAAACCCTCATGGGCTTCAAGGTTATTACGTGCATTGCCGATCCGGAGGAAGTGGCCAAAATTCTGGCCCGGTATTATGAGACAAAACAGGATTCGCTTTCGGATTTAATGTCGGAAATCGGTTCGGATTCAACGCTGAAAGCTCTGGAAAACCGCGGCGATTCCATCGACCTTGACACCCTGAAGGAACTGGCCGAAGCCAACCCCGTTAAGCGACTGCTTAACACTGTGCTCATGCAGGCCATTAAAGAACGCGCTTCGGATATTCACTTTGAACCCTTTGAAACTGAATTCAAAATGCGCTACCGCATTGACGGCGTGCTGTATGAAATGGTTCCGCCGCCCAAATTTATCGCCATGGCCATCTCCAGTCGTATTAAGGTAATGGCCAATCTGGACATTGCCGAACGCCGCGTCCCGCAGGATGGCCGCATCCCTCTGATGGTGCAGGGCCACCCGGTGGATCTGCGTGTTGCGGTGCTGCCCACCATTTTTGGTGAAAGCATCGTGCTGCGTGTGCTGGACCGCTCCAATGTGTCTCTGGACCTCGATAAACTGGGCATGCGTGAAGATGATATGCGCGTGTTCCGCCAACTCATTGATAAGCCCAACGGCATTGTTCTGGTCACCGGCCCGACCGGCTCGGGTAAAACCACCACGCTTTATGCGGCCCTTAATGAACTCAACAGCATTGAAGACAAACTCATCACCACCGAAGACCCGGTGGAATATGATATTGACGGCATTAATCAGGTGCAGATTCGCTCGGAAATCGACCTGACCTTCGCGCGGTGTCTGCGGTCAATCCTGCGGCAGGACCCGGATATTATCCTCGTGGGTGAAATCCGTGATAAAGAGACCGCGGAAATCGCCACGCAGGCGTCGCTCACTGGACACTTGGTTTTTACCACCTTGCACACCAATGACGCACCTTCTTCCATTGCCCGGTTACTGGACCTTGGCGTGGAACCCTTCCTGATCACCGCCACCATTGAAGGCGTCCTGGCGCAGCGGCTGTGTCGGCGTATTTGTCAGGTCTGCAAAGAAGAGTATCAACCCACCGAAGAACATCTCATGGAACTGGAATTAACCCCCGACGATGTGCGGGGCAAAGCGTTTTATCGGGGCCGGGGCTGCAATAGCTGCAACAACACCGGTTACCGGGGCCGATTGGCCATTTGCGAAATTATGACCCTGGACGATGAAATGCGCGAAATGATCATGGCTCACGCCTCTACCAACCTCCTGCGTAATGCCGCCCGGAAACGCGGCATGAGAACCCTCCGCGAATCCGGCCTCATCGGCATCTACGAAGGCGTCACGACAATCGAAGAAGTCGTGAAACAAACGATCACGGAAGAATAAATCGCTTCGGCGATTTATTCTTCAATGAATAATGGGTAATGAATAATGAGTAAATCTGCGGAAAATCCGGGATTTCAGAAAGCATACGCATTTGCTTTGCAGGTCGTTAAAATATGCACGGCCCTGCGAAAAGAAAAATGCGAATTTGTGCTTTCCAGACAATTGCTCCGCAGTGGCACATCCATTGGAGCTAATCTGGCTGAAGCACATGCGGCACAATCCAATGCGGACCTGGCCGCAAAAATTTCCATCGCTTATAAAGAATGCCATGAAACCCGCTATTGGATTTGCCTCCTGCGCGATTCCGGAAACCTGGATTCCAAGATCGCTGACGCATTGGTTTGCTCCGTTGACGAATTGTGCCGCATTTTATTTGCCTCCATACGAACGCTCCGCCTGAAAAGCAAACCCTGAAGCCCCATTTCATTACTTTACTCATTACTCATTACTCATTACTCATTACTCATTATTCATTATTCATTATTCATTGGCACTCCCCCTACTCGGTCGCCCCTTTCGCCGGTATATACAAGCAGCGGAAACCGGGCGGGTGGCTCGGCGAATAAGGAGTCCTGCAATGCCTACGTATTCTTACAAAGCGCTTAACGCCTCCGGGCAAACGATTAAAGGCGATGTTGATGCCGCGAGTTCCGATGAGGCTATTTCCAAGCTGCGGGCGCAGGGCAACTTCCTCACCGAACCGCCGCGGGAAAAAGGCGTCAAAAAGACCAAAGCCAAAGCCGGGGCACCCGCCCCGGAACAGCAAATGGCCAGCTTTGCGCCCAAGAAAAAGAAAAAGGGGATCAATGACATCACCTTTACCATCGGGAATGTTTCCCGCAAGCACCTCACGCAATTCACCCGGCAGATGTCCACCCTGCAGGATGCCGGCCTGCCGATTCTCCGCAGCTTGAAGATTCTCCAGCAGCAGCAGAAGGCCGGCCTGCTGAGAAATACCCTTGAAGCCGTCTGCGCGGATGTGGAAGGCGGTATTACCCTTTCCGAATCCATGAATCGGCACCCGAAAGTTTTTGACCGTCTGTATGTCAATATGGTGGCGGCGGGCGAAACCGGCGGTGTATTGGATGTTATTCTCCAGCGGCTGGCCGACTTCATGGAGAAAGCCGAAAAGCTCAAACGCCGCATCAAGGGTGCCATGATTTACCCCATCGTCGTGGTCTCCTTCGCCATTCTGATGGTCACCGGCATCATGATTTTCGTTATTCCCAAATTCAAAAAATTGTTCGCCTCATTTAAGACCGGCCTGCCGCAAATTACCATCATGCTTATGAACTTCTCGCACTGGGTGGCCAAAGAATATGGCTGGGCCTATATCATATTTTCCCCCTTTGCCATCTGGTTCATCCTGAAAATGATTGGTAAAACCGGTCCGGGCCGCACCGCCCTGGATTGGATCAAACTCCGCATTCCCGTCATGGGAAAAATTGTTTCCAAGGGAACTGTTGCCCGGTTTACCCGTACGCTTGGCACCCTGCTGGCCGCCGGCGTGCCGATTCTGGAAGCCATTAACATTACCCGCGACACCTGCGGCAACAAAATGTTTGAAAAAGCCATGCAAAGAGTCCATGACGCCATCCGTGAGGGTGAAGGCTTTGCCACGCCGTTGCGTAATTCGCGCGTCGTGGATTCGATTGTTGTGAACATGATCGACGTAGGTGAAGAAACCGGCGACATGGACAAAATGTTGACAAAAATCGCCGATAATTACGATGAAGAGGTTGACGTCCTGGTCACCAGCCTGGTAAGCCTGTTGGAACCCATCATGATCGTCGTGCTGGGCACCATCGTCGGCTTCATCGTGCTGGCCGTGTTCCTGCCGTACATCAAACTGCTGTCAACAGTTGGTGGCGGCGGCGGTTAGTGCGCTGCGCTTCAATGAGTAATGGATGAATGAATAATGAGTAATGAGCAATGAATAGAAATTAGGAGTTGGGAACGTAGGTTACGGGGGACAGGGGACG
>JAJZGH010000093.1 GCA_021798635.1 Planctomycetota bacterium
ATAGGTTCAGCGGTGCTGTGTTGCGCAGAGCCGATCATGCGGGGACTTTTTATGCGATCGCCTTATTTTCCAAAGAGTTTGCAAATCACTTTATCCGGTATGGCGTTGATTCTGGGCGCGGCAATTTCGTCTAACGCACTTTCGGCGGCGGTTACAACAACTGCGGTAACCTACCGTTCGGCAGCCGGCAGTAAGGTAGTGGTGCGCGGCCATTCGACTTTGCACAACTGGTCGGTGAGAAGTTCGACCCTTACGGGGCGGATGATACTAAGCGGCCCTATGGCGTCCGGAAAAAGCGTGACCATGGATTTACTGCACGTGGTCATTCCCGTCTCCACGCTGAAAGGTAGCGATGGAAGCGGCATGACCGATACCATCATGCACGCTCTGCATCAACGGCAGCACCCGCACATCACCTTTATTTTAACGCACGCGGATCCACACAACGCCAAGCCCACAAAGTCCGGAACCTATATTTTCCGCACCGCCGGATTATTGAAAATTGATGGGATTATGAGAAGGGAATCTTTAACGTTGAGCGTTACTCCACATCGCGGCGGAAAAGTGACGGTGCAAACGCGGGTGAAACTTAAGATGCGAGATTTCTCGGTTAAACCCCCGACGGCCATGTTCGGAATTATCCGTTCCGCCAATGCAATTACCGTCAGCGCCAACTGGCAGTTGGCTGAAGTTAAAAGCGGCGAAAAGCCGGGATCCAAATAAATGCAGGAAATTTAACCCTGCCCATTGTCCACAAAAACGCTATAATCAGGCCAAAAGCCTATCCGAGTAATCGCAATCCCGGCGATTACTCGGACAGGCTCCTGATTAAATTGGAGTATAGAATCTCATGCAGGTAATTCCGATTCTCCGGGCGGATCAGCCGGACGGACAAGAACACATTTCCCAGATTAAGTCGCGATTATCGCTGGCCCCCCTGCTGTTGTCTGGCTTAGATGCGCAGGCCGAAAGCCTGACCGTGCAGGTGCAGCGGATTATCGCCGATGTGCGCCGCGCCGGGGACGACGCCGTGGTGCAGTACACCCGCCGCTTTGACTATCCGGAATATACCTTACAGCACCTCCGGGTACCGCAGGAGCAAATAGATGCAGCGGTAAAAAACGCCGATGTAAAATTTCTCGCGGCTTTGGATATTTCCATCGCCAATGTCCGACGGTATCAGCAGGCCATGCTGCCCCCCGCACCGGCACCCATCAGACCTCTGGGATCTGATAGCGACGCGGCCATGCTGGCGATGCGGTATGAGCCGCTAAAACGGGTAGGCGTTTATGTTCCGGGGGGGGCCGGGGCTTATCCATCCACGGTGGTGATGACCGTGGTGCCGGCCCAGGTGGCGGGTGTGGAAAGCATTTGTATTGCCAGCCCCATGCGCGGCGGGCAGGTGGCACCGGCGGTCCTGGCAGCCGCGGCGCGGCTGGGCGTGCGTGAGGTCTATGCCATGGGCGGCCCGCAGGCGGTGGCGGCAATGGCGTTTGGTACCCAAACCATCTCGGCGGTCGACAAGATTGTCGGCCCGGGCAACAGCTACGTGCAACTGGCAAAAAAGGAATTATTTGGCATTGTGGATATTGACAGCTTTGCCGGCCCCAGTGAAGTCATCGTTCTGGCGGATGATTCTGCAGAGGCGAGCGTAGTGGCGGCTGAGTTGCTGGCCCAGGCGGAACACGCACCGGGCAGTTGCCTGCTGATTACGCCGAGCCTGAATCTGGCCCAGAGCGTGGAACTGGAACTGAAATCGCAGTTGGCGTTACTGCCCCGCCGGGAGTTGACCACCAAGGCCCTGCAATATGCCAGTGCTTTGATTGTCACAACAGATATGGAATCAGCTATTAAACTCGTCAATGATTTCGCCCCGGAACATTTGCAGATCACCACGCGACAGGCCCGCTGTGATGCGGCCAAAATTCACCACGCCGGCGCGATATTTATCGGAGCCTATACCCCGGTGGCCGCAGGCGATTATCTGGCCGGCCCATCGCATGTATTACCCACTTCGGGGACTGGGCGGTTTTTCAGCGGCTTGTCGGCCGAAAGTTTCCGCAAACGCATAAGCATCGTGGAGTTGGATGCCGGCGCTTTACAGACGCTGGGCGGAGCTATCTGCGATTTTGCCCGGACGGAAGGCTTTGACGCGCACGCCCGGTCCGTAGAAGCACGACTGCAGCAGAAGGGGCCGGAACATGGCGTTGGCTGATGCAGAACCCATCGGCCTGATCGCCGGACAGGGCACGTTGCCAATGGCGGTAGCCCGCGGGCTTAAAGCAGCAGGTCACCCGGTGATATGCCTGGGCCTATCCGGCCAAAGCCGCGAAGAGGAACTCGCCGCGCAGTGTGATGTATTCCATCGGGTAGGATTAATTCGCCTGAATCAATGGATTCGGGTATTGCGGCGACACAGCGCCCGCCGGACGGTAATGGTTGGCCGAGTCGCCAAGGAAAGAATGTATGATCGCTTTCACATGTTACGCTATATGCCCGACTGGCGCACGGCGCGGCTATGGCTGGTGCGGCTGCGACATGATAAACGCTCCGACCGATTGCTGCGCGCTGTGGCCGATGAACTGGCCAGCGGTGGAGTGGAAATAATGGACGCATTGCCCTATATCCCGGAACTGTTAGCTGGTGTCGGCGTTATGACGCGCTGCCAGCCCAGCGCGGGCATTATGGCCGATATCGACTTTGCCTGGCCGTTACTGCGGCAAGTCAATACGCTTTTAATCGGTCAGAGTCTGGCGTGCAAAGACCGGGAAATTATCGCAGTAGAGGCCGTCGAAGGTACGGATCGCATGATTGAGCGCACGGGGACGTTGTGCAAACGCGGTGGATGGGTGCTGTGCAAGGCCAGTAACCCTAATCAGGATATTCGGTTTGACGTACCCACCATCGGCCCTGCTACAATTGAACGCCTGAAGAAGTTCGGGGCAGCGGCTGTCGTAGTGGAAACTGGGAGAACCATTATGCTCGAGAAGCCGGATTTGTTGAAACTGGCTGATGAGCTGGGCATTGTTGTCATTGGGCGGGCAATGGGCGAGGATTAGTGGGAAAATTCATTAATCCGACGTAAAACGCGGACCTAAGTCGGTTATCCCGGTTTTTCCGTTGTTTTTATGGGGTGTCGTTTGACATATAGACGGCCATGATTAGTATCATGCTTAAGAAGCCGCGTGATGTTTTTGCGGTGAAATTCATGAGCGAACGAGAAAAATTCGGAATTGAAGAACTCGCCGTGGTGCTGAGCCACTACGATATTGGTGTCATTAGCACCCTGAAAGAGTACGCCCGGGGGTCACGTAAAGCTCCGAAATTGCTGATTCGCTCGGAAAAGGGAGATTATCTGCTAAAACGGCGGGCGCGCGGCAAAGATGATCCGTTTAAGGTGGCTTTTTGCCACGCGATTCAATTGTACCTGGCGGAAAAGCAGTTTCCGTTGCCCCATCTAATCGGCACCAAGCGTGATAATAATTCGATGTTGCAGCTTTCCGGCGCAATATATGAGCTTTTTGAATATATTCGGGGAACTGGATATGACAATTCGCCTGAAGCCACGCAGGATTCGGGACGCATCCTGGCACTTTATCACAAGCTCCTGCGCAACTACACGCCGGAATATGAGCCGCCCATGGGAAGTTATCACAATTCCAAGCATATTGGCAGCAGCATTGATCAAATCCCCGACACCATGAGCCGCAACAAGCAATCGCATGGCGGCACCGCAGTGGTAACAGACACCTTGGAAATATTGCACAAGGCGTATGTGGAGGCGGCGGCCAAAGTTAATGAAATTGGACTGATGGACTGGCCAATGCAAATCGTGCATTGTGACTGGCATCCGGGAAATATGCTCTTTAGAAATCAAAAGGTGGTGGCGGTTATCGACTATGATTCCGCCCGCATGCAACAGCGGATTGTGGATCTTGCCAACGGCGTGCTGCAATTTTCAATTATTGGAGGGGGCGATGACCCTGCAACCTGGCCGGATCACGTCGATGAAGGGCGTTTTGAAAAATTTATGTACGGGTATGATTCGGTGGATATGATTAGTGTGGCGGAACTACAGGCCGTGCCTTGGCTGATGGTAGAGGCGATGGTCGCCGAGAGCGCGTTCCACATTGCCGCCACGGGATCGTTTGGCCGTATTGAGGGCTTCGGATTCTTGAAAATGATTGAGAGGAAAGTAAAATGGGTGCAGGAACATGCGGATCGACTGATGAAGTTAGTTCACAGTTAGCCGTAAAGCTTGGTGGGCGTTCAGGCTGTGGGGACAGCTCTCGCTTCGGCATTCGGCCGAAAAATTCCGCGTTCACGGAAGAACTTGGGATAAAAAGTAGACGCGTTGATCTCTGGTTTCCCCAGGGCTGCGCGTGCAGATGGGAATGATATCCAGATGCTTGAACCATCCGGCCAGCTCCGGCAATTGCCGGGAATGCGGTCATGACAAAGTTATTCCGCACGATTGAAGCGGACGATAAAAAAGGAGTTAGCCATGAATGTGCTGATGCCTCAAACAGGTCTAAGTGGAAATTATGCGTTGATCTGTGAACGACTCAAACAAGTTCGCACCCAAGTCTGCGGCCGGCGCGGACAGTCACGCTTCGCATTTTTACTGGGCCTTTCCCCCTCCACCTACAACTATTACGAGAAGGGACGTGTGCCACCAGTGGAAGTTCTGGATTTGGCCGCCAAAATATCCGGTGCTCCGCTGCTGTGGCTGATTCGCGGTGAGCCGGCCGACTTCAACATCACGACGTTGAATTTTATCGTGGGTGAAATGCCGGAGAAGCAGCCGAGGGACGAAGCAAAAGCGGATCCCGTTTAAAAGGTAAATAATGCGATATTCTTCCGGGAAATCGGATCCCCAGCCAGTTACACTGACGCTGGCAATAATTGCGTCACTGCTTTTTATATTCAGTGCGACATCCGCCCGGGCGCAGGTGGCAGCCTTGGGTTTTCTATCACCGCCCGTTGTGAAGGCAGCGATTCAGACAAACCCCGGCAAGCTGCCGGTGCCGGGAAAAGGCGTTTTGAACCTTTCCTGCACGGTCAAGCCGGGCTACCACCTGCAAAGTCATCACCCCTTGGATAAATTTCTTGTACCGGCGGCCGTTACCATTTCACCGATCAAGGGATTTCACTTTGGCAAAGTTGCTTTTCCCAAAGCGCGGATAATTCCGGCTTCGGCCCAAATAACCAGCTATGGCAAACTCTCGGTTTATGAGGGACAATTTGTCATACATGTTCCCTTTACGGCTTCCACTAACGCAGCAAATGGACGCTCTGTTATCAACGCGGCATTTACATTTCAGGCGTGCAATGCCCAGTCCTGCCTGCCCCCGCAAACGCTGAAACTTTCGACTGCCGTTACGATATCAGGGGGGCAACGTCCCTCCGGCAGCGTGGGGCATTCCGCCGAATCCCAACACGTCGGCCCAAGCCAGCCCCCCCCAGCCGCGGCGCAATCTGTCGCGCCTTCGCAATCCAATACGCAGGCCACGCTTGCAGCTATCAAATCATTGCATTATCAAATTAAAACTGTCCATGAGCCGCTATGGCGCTTGATAGTGTTCGCCCTGCTGGGCGGCTTAATTCTTAACGTCATGCCCTGCGTCCTTCCGGTAATCCCGTTGAAAGTTCTAGCCATGGTGCAGCAGGCGCATGGCTCACGGAAAATGGCGATCCTTCATGCGCTGGTGTTCTCAGCGGGGATTATTTGCCTGTTTTTAATTCTTGCTCTCATCATGGGGGCGTATCGGGCGGCCAGCGGACAGGCACTGACGTATGGGATGCAATATCAGCACCCGGTATTTTTAATCGCCATAGCGTTAATCGTTCTGGCTCTGGCGTTATCCATGCTGGGAGTATGGACCATTCAAGCGCCCAATGCGTTATACGCCGTTGACAGTAACCGCGGTGGATTAGCCGGAGCCTTTGGCATGGGCCTGTTAGCGACGTTATTGGCCACACCCTGCAGCGCTCCGTTTCTGGGAGTGATGCTGACGTGGGCGTTGGTGCAGCCCACGGCCGTGATCGTACTATTTTTTGTGCTCATCGGAGTCGGCATGGCGTGGCCGTATGTGCTGCTGGCGGCCTTTCCATCCTGGCTTAGCCGCGTACCGCGTGCCGGGCGGTGGTCGGAAATTGTGAAAGAAGCGTTGGGGCTGGTGATGGTGGCGGTGGCGGTTTACCTGTTGTTAAGCACGGAAAACCATTCTCAAATTACCGCCGGATTTATGCTGGCGATGATCCTGGCGGTCGTCTGCTGGGGGTGGGGAAAATTGCCGGATATTAATATGTCGGCGGTAAAAATCTGGAGTATACGTCTGGGTTTTGTCGTCGGCGGCGTGCTGGCCGGTGGATCGTACCTGGTATGGGCGGGTGGCATTCATGCGACCAAAAACGCGCGGACTGCCGATGCCCCGCCAGGCCATACCGCAACGTTTGCCGTAAATCAATGGCAGGAATTTAACTGGAATGCAATGAATGCCGCATTAAAATCAGGCCATCCGGTGGTGGTGGATTTTACCGCGCCATGGTGCATTAACTGCCGCTTTGTTAAAGCTACGGTACTCGATGCGCACGCCGTGCGGCAGAAATTCAAACAAGCCCAGGCGGTATTATTCAGTGCCGATATTGATCAACCCATTCCCAAAGCGTTCTGGTTGAAACTGGGCGGGCGGGCGATACCTTATCTGGCCATTTTATCGCCGAAGCATCCGGAAGTGCCGGCAATTTTGCGGGACATTTACACCCAGCAGGATGTCATGGATGATATGGCAGCAGCGGTCCGATAAGCCCGGCGCCGCAGGACTGCATCATTTGCTCCGCTGATTCGTTTGGCATCAGGAAGTTGCCGATGATTAAAGGCGATGAAATTTCCACGCCGGCAACAGAAAGGCAAGGCCTGAATTTGAACTATAAGCAAATCGGGATGGCTCTTATCGTAGCATTATGTATCGCCCCGGGAATCTCGCGCGGTACTACGCTGGGTTCGGGATGGACCTACCGGCGTTCATTACGCGCCAATTTATTTCCCACCTCAGCGCCCGGTACGGACTTAGCCTGGGCGCAATTTTACACCAATAGTGCACGACTGCCCGATGGACGGGATTTACGCGTCACCACAGCCGCGGGAACGATATTGCCCATGCGCATCCTGCGCGTATCAAAGAAAGATGATCTGGTGCGACTGGCTTTTCAGGAGCCGGCGGCAGGGGAATATTTTGTGTGGTGGGGCAACAAGCATCCCGGAGCAGCACCACCGACGCTGAAAATTGACCGCGGAATATTTTTACGGGTATATCCACTGGTGCAAGGCCCGCGGCGAAATTGGCGACAAATGCGGCGGCTTTTTAATCGCACCACGTATTTTGCCTCAATGTTCGTCCCCGAAATGTTCATGGGTTACGATCCCACCGGATGGAATCGGCAGGATATGATGCTGTACCGGGCGAACCTGCATATCACGAGTGCCGGCAACTATACGTTTGCCTTTGATGTTTCGGATGTGGGGTTTTTGAATCTTAATGGGAAAAATCTGCTGACCAAAACCCGGCCCGGCGGCATGATGGGGCGCGTGCGCTTCAAACGCACGATCTATCTGAAACCGGGCTGGTACCCCATGACCGTAGGGGAATTGCACCTCTGGTGGCTGGCCGGAATATCCGTGGATTGGAAGCCCCCCGGATCGGCGCAATACGCCCCGATTCCGGCGGCCGCGTTCGCACCGGCAAATCAGGCGGCGGTCGGGCCTCTGGAGAAGGTCGGAGGCGGTTATGCGGCCGATTTTTCCATTAACCCGCAGTCGCAATTGTTTGTTCCACCCGATAATTATCTTCAGCGCTACACATTTTCCGCCCGGGTGCCGCCGACATTTTCGCCAAGGGTGACCTGGACTTTTTCCGACGGGCAAACCGCCCACGGCCTGCAGGTGGATCATGAGTTTTTAGCACCCGGTGTTTATACGGTTGCCATGACGGTGGCGCAGGCGGGCAACACGTTTGTCGCAAAGCGGCGGATATTGGTACGCACTGAAATGTTCTCCAAATTTCCCTATCCGCCGGTGGATCCATCGGGCGTCGTGGCGGATATTATTGACAACTACAATCTAAAAGCACTTTCCGGCAGACAACTTTACCGCGGCGTGATGTTTTACCACCATTACAGAAATCTGCGGGGCTTGCGGGCATGGGGGCTGGCCTGGGCGATTTCAACCGCTGGGCAAAAGCCGAAATCCGTGGTAGATACCGCCGATATGCTGGTTCGCCGAGAATTGCAGAAAGGCAGCTTCCAACAGGCGGGAAATATCTATCTGCTGGCATCGCGGAAACATATAGACGCTATGGCGCAGGCCCATCTTCTACTTCATTATGCTGTAACAGCCTGCAATTATTCCGGCACAGCGCCCCAGGTGCTCCAGAGCCTGCAAAACTGGCAAACCGATCACGCCCATTTATCCAAGCCGGCCGCACACGATATTTATGCGGCATTGGCGTATGCGGCCATCGCCACGGGGAACGGTTCGGCGGCCGCCCGATATGTGACACAGGCCGGTGATTTGACAACGATGGCTTATAGCGCCCAGGAGATCCGGCAAGGCGTGATGGCGCGTAACGTGGAAAGTTATATTGACAGCCATCATTACCGTACGGCCGATCATTTACTGGACCAATGGGAACTGCAATTTCCGCGCGCAATTATCAAAGGCTATACACGGTTGCTGCGCGTCAAGCTGTTGATGGCAGAAGATCGGTTTCTTTACGCCGCGCAAATTGCCGTACAATATGTTAATAGTGAGCCAAAATCATTTTATGCCGCAAAGTTGCTCTATCGTGCCAGTGAAGCCTACAAGAGTGGAGGGAAGACCACGCGCTCCGAGCTTCTTCTGGCGCGGCTAAAAAGGGATTATCCGGAATCCCCGTACGCATATAAACACTGAAGACTTATTGCCCTTTGAAGAATTGAAGATCGGCATGACGCGGGTACATTTTGCGGACAAACCGGAATGCCACATACGGGCTTACACCATCGCAGAGCATTTTTTTATAAAACAATTGGCTCACCAGAGCCGCATCAGCCCAGCGTATCTCGCGGCGCGGACTGATAAAAGCCGCCGCGCCCGTGCCGCGTACGAAAGCTTCAGCAAAAGCCTCATTTCCTGTCAGGCAACTGGAAGAAAAGATGATTTTTCCTGTGAGGTCGCCCGCCAATGTTATCAACTCATCAATATCGACATCTTCCAATTGCAAAACCAGCTTACGCTTAAGCCCGTGCATGGAAAAATGAATGTGCCTGCTGCTGGACATGCGTGCCAGCTTTAAAAAATGGCCAAGCTCCAATTTGGTGCGAATGAACGAATATAACGGCTTGGCTCCGATCATGCGGAGAAATTCCCCCAAGAGCCGCCCTTCCGACCAGTGCTTCTCGGTGGGTTTTCGTGAAACCGATTCGATGACCACGATTTTATTTGACGGTTGCAACCGCCGTGCGGGCATTCGGCCGGTCTCACCATCTATGTATGTGAAATAAGCAGTACCATTGGAAAGGAAAGTGACGCGCGCGGGAAATAGCCGCTCGTTCTGCCAGGGGGCGTAGACGCGGTCGCCAATATGGTAGGGATTTGCGGTCACTCGAAACCTCCAGTCACAGAGGTCGATTATAACCGATGCGGCCAGCCTTACCGGAACAGCCCACTGTGGAATTTAAACAAACCAGTTATAGGGCGTGCCAACGGCTTGCCCAACACGCACCCTGCCATGTCTTACGTAAATTGAGAAAAATATATTCGCTTTTACGATTAACCAGGGCGCTGGGGCTTAACTACTTTCCAAGCCAAACCGCAAGCCCGCATCAGAAGAATCGTGACATAGGTGATGTCAATTTCATACCAGCGCATCCCATGGGCCGCCGAGCGCTGCTGGGCGTGGTGGTTGTTGTGCCAACCTTCTCCAAAGGACATCAATGCGACCCACCAGTTGTTGCGTGAGTCATCGGTGGTTTCAAAATTGCGGTAGCCCCAAGTATGAGCGGCGGAATTAACAAACCAGGTTGCGTGATACATCACCACCACTCGAACACATACTCCCCAGAGGAACCAGGAGACGCCTCCCATGGGACTGCCCAGCCACATCCACCCGAGAGCAAATAAGATGGCCGCGAGAAAAAACTGTGGTACATACCAATATCGATCCAGAAAGCATAATACCGGATCGCGCTGGATATCCTTGGTAAGTTTCACCGGATCATCCCCGATCCGCGAGGAATGGATAATCCATAACATGTGCGACCAGGAAAAGCCATCGCGTGGAGAATGCGGATCACCAGGTTCGTCCGATTCCTTATGATGCAGGCGATGTGTGCCAACCCATTGAATCGGACCGCCCTGCCAGGAAAGACAGGCAAAGATGGTGAGAATATATTCAATGGGTTTATAAGTAACAAAGCTGCGGTGAGTCAGGAGACGGTGGTATCCCAGCGTGACGCCTAATCCGCCGGCAATCCACGCCATGATGAAAAATACAACGATGGATGAGACGTGAATAAACATCGGCACAAAGGCCACGAGCGTCAGCACGTGCAGAATCGCGAAAACCGTAGAGTAATACCATTGAAAATGAACGGTTCGGCCATCGCGCAGTTCGCGCCGGAGAAGCTTCGTGTTTGCTGCCATGTACTGCCTCATACTAGTGGCTTGCCGCAACCTGGTAACAACAACTTTTTTACCAAACCAGCAAGTCTAAGAACTCAAACGACAGTATAGCATAAGACACGCCAAAAAGTGAAACATATTATTGAGTAGTGTCATTGCCAAATCGGTAACCTGCTTGTACATTAAAGGCCTGTGCGCCACACACAGGTTATCCGCCGCCGCAGGCGAATATCCCACATACTGAAAGGCATCGCGTTATGGAAAAAAAATTACCACAATTGGACCGTCGAGACTTTGTCAAATTGGGAGCGATTGTCTCAGCGGCGGCGGCCTTGAAAGGTAGAAGCTCTACAGCATCAGCCGCTACCGCGACGTTTCCGCCGCGGCAGTTTTTTCATCCCCATCGCATTCGCTACGACCGGAACTCTCTAATTTTGGACGATAAACCGTTTTTTATGTATAGCGGGTGCTTCCATTATTACCGCTGCGCCAAACCCTTATGGCGAGAGCGATTCGCAAAAATCAAGGAAGCCGGATTTAACACTGTGCAGACCTACGTCGCGTGGAATATGCACGAAACCCAGATGCCCTCCGGCGTGGATGATTATTCCAAAATTGATCTCACCGACCTGGATGATTGGCTGACCATGGCCACGCAGGAATTTGGGCTGTATGTCAGCATTCGCCCGGGACCCTATATTTGCGCTGAATGGGATACTGGCGGGTTCCCGCAATGGCTGATGACCAAAAAACCTCAAGGGTATAAAGGCGAATGGCTGCGCAGCGATGATCCGATTTTTATGGCCTGGAGCCGCCACTGGTACAACGCCGTTTGCCCGGTTATTGCCAAACATCAGATTACCCGCAAGGGTCCCGGTGAACCGGGGGTGATGATTTTTCAAGTCGAAAATGAATACGATTTTCCGGGTTTCCCTAAGTCGGTGAAACAAACTTATGTGGAATCTCTGGTTACCGGCGCGCTGAAAAACGGCATAGAAGTACCGCTGTTTATCAACTGGGGTAAGTGCGTGATCGGTGCGAAGAATCCGCTTCTCAGGCGGGTCTTTGACACCATGGATTTCTATCCGGGATGGGGTATCGATGGGGTTCTTGGCTCCATTAATTGGATGCGAAAACATCAAGCCGATGCGCCGCTGATGACGGCGGAATTGCAAGGCGGCTGGTTTAGCGGCGTGGGCGATGTTCCGCCGCTGCGCACGCACATGGACCATTATCGTTCCGATCTCATTCCACCACAGATCAACAACCTCACACTCTTTTGCATTCAGAATGGTGTGACAATGATTAATTATTACATGCTCTTCGGCGGCACCAATTTTGGAGGAAGGCCCGGCGCGGGTATCGCCACATCCTATGATTACAGTGCCCCCATCAGAGAAAACGGCGGTGTCGGAACCAAATACCTGCGCGTTAAAGCGATCGCGGCCATGCTTAAAGAGCATGGTCCGGCACTGGCCCAATCGGAAGCCTTGGGCGTGAAGGGAAAAACCGGATTTTCTGATGTCCATCTGGCAGCGCGCAAAGCTCCGGATGGCAGCATGTATATATTTATTCGCACGGATCAGCATGGGCACAGCCGCAGCGGTAAAGCGCATGTGGCCATTGCGGGCATGGGCACTGTTGAATTTCCATACGAATTGGAACCTTTCGGGTCTAAAATTCTCTTCCTGCCGGCGGGCGTCACCTCAGCTGATGGCGGAAAATGGCTGCCGGAACCCCAGCAAGATAAGAAGCGCCCGACTGATCTGCCCTCGGGTGTGACCATCGGTTCCGTTAAATTCGCCATTGATCCGGAACCACCTCATTGGCGAGCCATCAAGCCGAATCAATCGTTGGCGGAGTTGGGCGTATATGTATCGGGGTTCAGCTATTACCGCGTAAAGTTAAATCTCCATGCCCTACCGCCGAAGATTTCAGCCGTTGCGCTTGCCGCCACGTTAAATAATTCCGACGGCGCTACCGCCAAGGTCAACGGGGAAATACTTTATGCCAAACCCGGTACCGGTGCCGCGGCGATGTACACTTCAAAAAAGCCCCTGGAATCAGGCCGGCACACCGCCACGTTGGTATACGAAAACCGCGGTCATCCCAACGGCGGAATGGGCATGGAAGCACTGTACGGAATCTATGATGTTTCCCTGGTGCCCGCTGATATTGCCGGGAAGTTTATAAATCCCTGGCGAATGAAAGAGGTGCGGCAACCACGCGATCCGAAGCATGCACCTTTTATTGGCACCCATGTCTCTACCCATGGCTGGAAAGAAATTGCCACCAAAGATGCGCGTAGCGCCACGCAGATTAAGTTGCCGAACTCCAGCGCGATATTCCGCACCACGCTGCCTATAACCCAGCAAGATCTGACAGAGCATAAAACCGTGCTACACTTGAGCCGAATAGATGACAATGGCTGGGTATTTGTCAACGGCGAACTTCTCGGTACCACAGATAACTGGGACCGGACGTGGAGCTTTAACGCCGAAAAGCTCCTGCATGTTGGAAACAATACCGTAGCGATACTGGTGCAAAATATTGGCGGTTCCGGGGGGCTTGGTGGTGTGAAACTTATTTCGACGCGGAACACCTCTGCGTTATCCACCATGGTTGGCGCATTGGAATTTGCGCCCCATCCAACGGGTGTTGAATCAGGCTGGCAAAAGTCTGATTTTGATGATTCGGCTTGGCAACAGCAGGACCTGACCGGACGCCCCAACGATGATGCCAAAGCGGCACTGCTTTCATGGCACCGCCTGGAATTTGTTTTGCCCACGGTGAATGCGGGCATCTGGCTGCCCTGGTGCCTGAAAATCCAAGCGACGGGCACGGGCTTTATTTATGTCAATGGACACGAATACGGCCGATTCTGGCAGTTCGGCGGCCAACGCGAATATTACCTTCCGGAATGCTGGCTTAACACCCGTCCCGGCGGCAAAAACGTCATCGCGCTATGCCTGCGGGCGGTTGATAAACCAGCCCAAATTCTCGCAGCATCCATAGAGCCGTACGTGGTCTATGCGGAATATAGGTCCAGGCAGAGCTGATCAGGGTAAAATCAGCATGGCGTCTCCGTAGCTATAGAATCGGTAGCGGCGCGCGATCGCCTCCTGATAAATTTCTTTTAAACGATCCATTCCTGTCAGCGCCCCGACCAGGGCCAGCAGTGTGCTCCGGGGCAAATGAAAATTGGTAATCAGCGCATCGGTAAGTTGAAAAGTGAATCCCGGTTCAATGAGCAGCCTTGTTGAACCGGCAAAGTCCTCCGGCGGCTTTGAGGAATCAAGAATGGTGCCGGCCATCGTTTCCAGCGTCCGAGCGGTGGTGGTACCGACCAGCACCACTCGCCCAGATCGCGCTTTTTGTTTACGAATTTGTTCAACAGTGGCGCGGGGAATCATAAATGCTTCCTCGTGCATCGGATGTTGATTCAAGCTTGCAGCTTTCACCGGTAAAAAAGTCCCCAAGCCGACATGCAGGGTTATGAACGCACGCTGAATCTGCCGCTGTTGCAGGTTTACAAAAACTTCCGGCGTAAAATGCAGGCCCGCCGTGGGAGCCGCCAGCGCCCCGGCGACGCTGGCGTATATGGTCTGATAGTCTTGAGCATCGGTGGAAATATCACCGGCCGCATCGCTTGTGGTGCCGACAGCTTGGCTGCCGTTGAAGTGCGGGCCGTTTGCGGCGGTTTGCGACTTTGATCCGCGTGCTTTTTCAATATAAGGCGGCAATGGAACATCGCCGAATTCCGCCAAAACCTCAAGGGCCAATCGGGTATCATTGACTTCTACAATCCATTGGCCTTTTTCTGCTTCACGTTCCCGCAACCTTAGTTGCAGCGGATCGTCGCCATTTTTAGACCGTGCGGTAAGCCGCATGCCTGCCGCCGCGCGGCCCCGCGTCCGCAACAGGACACGCCAGATTCCCGGCGAAATTTCGGCGATAAATAAGCCGGTGAGGCGGCCACCTGATGGCATTGTCAGGGAGAGTTTCGCCGGCAACACCCTCGTGTCATTGGCGACTAAAAGGTCCCCCGGAGACAAAAATTGCGGAAGATCAGAAAAAAGGCAATGGTCGATCGAATCGGAACCGCGGCGATAGACCAGCAGGCGGCTTTGGTCACGCGGATAGACCGGATTGCGAGCAATTAATTCCGGTGGAAGCGTATAGTCGAGTTCATCCGTATACAACATCAAGCCCAATCAGGAAGCACCGGCGGCGTCAAGCCTGCTGGTGCGACGTTTACGTAACATGCGCGATCTGGCCATACGGCCTGACAGAAACAGACCGCGTCCGGGCTTATCCTCCACATCCAACGGCAGATTCATAACTGTGTCGACGATGTCTTGGGCGGCATGGGGGCGGGCCAACTGTCGTGTATTTTCCCGCATGTGCTCCAGGCGATGCGGATCCTCCATAAGCTTTTGAATTTTCCAGGCCAGCGTCGGCAAATTGTTACTGCGAATGGCCACACCGCATTCCAGAAGATGAGCCGAGTTACGTTCTTCCTGGCCAGGAATGGGGTTCACAATGCACAGGGGCAAATTCCGTGCCATGGCCTCGCTGGTTGTCAGGCCGCCGGGTTTCCCCAGCAGGAGATCAGCCGCTGCCATGTACTCATCCATCAGGGGTGTAAAGCCAACCGGGACAACCGTTGCTGATGCATTGCGATTTTGCCGGCCCGCAATCTGATCTAGATGATGTTTTAGTTCCTCACTTCTTCCGGCTATCACGACCAGTTGAACGGGGCGCTTAATTTTAAGCAACTCCGACAGCAGCGCCTGCACGGGGCCGACACCATAACCGCCGGCGGAAACCAATATGGTAAAAATATTATCAGCGAGGTTAAGTTTTCGGCAGGCCGCCGCGCGGGATTTCTGTTCCATAAATACCGGATCAATGGGAATACCAGACATGCTGATACGCTGGGGATCAATCCCTAACTGCACCAGAAACTCTCTTGTTTCATCCAGAAGAACAAAGTACTGCTGGTAGGTGCGATTCAGCCACATCGCATGGCAGTCATAATCGGTTACAACAATAGCGGGCTTCACCGGGCTTCTACCCGTCTCATACAACCAGCCTAAGAGACTGGCCGGCGTAAAATGAGTGCAAATAATATGGTCCGGTTGAAAAGCCATGGTCGCTTTGAGAAACGGGCGTGCATTAAATTTCTCAAACGCCAGTCGCATTTTTTCATTTCGCCACGGCGTGTCAAAGGTATCGTAGATCCATCCCAACATGCGCGGCGCTTTGTTAATTAAATCGAGATATGTTTGCGAGTAAATGTGCCGAAACAGCCGCGTGGTGTATTTGAGCATGTCCCAGTGCTGCACTTCTCCCACACCGGGATGCTGTTGACATATTCGTAGCAAGGCATCGGCGGCCCGCACATGCCCGGTACCGGCAGACGCGGAAAGGAGCAGTACTTTCCGTTTTTTTACGGGTCCTTCAGGCATAACTTCCTTCCCATGAGCCGCTGTTTTACATTGCCAGCATCACGTTTATTTTAGCGGCACAGATAAAATCATTTTCCGATATCCCGCCTATGGCATGGGTGTTATACCGTATCACACACCGGCTGTAACCAACTTCCATATCCGGATGATGGTTCTCCATATTGGCCAGCCAGGCCACCGCATTGACAAACGCCATGGTCTGGTAGAAGTTCATAAATTCAAACGCTCTAACCAGCGAACCGTTGCTAAATTCCCAATCCGGCAGCGCTTTAAGCAGTTTATTGATCTGGCCTTCACTGTACGGCTTAACCCCACCTTCGCAGGCCTGACACTTGCGGCGCGTGAAATCCGGTGCTTTAGTCTTTTTTGCCATATACGGTCTTCCTTATTCTGCCTGCAGTATTATACCCAACGACCAGGGATACCGTCGATTGCACCGCAAATAAGGACCGGGGCACGCAATAACGCAGCCTGGGAGCCTGTCCGAGTAATGGCCGGGATTGCAACCCGACGATTACTCGGAGAGGCTCTAGGAAAACAAATCAAACTGGGCGCTGGAACGGATGTTCCAAGCCACTTTTTGCGCAACTCGTTTATTTGCAATGACTTACATGCGTTTTTCGCGTTTTCGTGTAGCCACTAAAATGTTTGATATTATTTTATATTGCTCTTGCTTTTAGATTTA
>JAJZGH010000094.1 GCA_021798635.1 Planctomycetota bacterium
CGCTATCGCCGCGGCGACCGTCGTTTTTCCAACCCCGCCTTTGCCTAAAACCAGCACTGCTCCGTGCCCTGCGGCTGCAATCTCATCCACCAGTTCGCCCAGACCGGGGTAAGACGGCATTTCCTCCGCCGGTGCGGGAGCCGCAGACGCAGCGGAACCCTGACCCGCCAGCGCCCGCAATGCTGCAACGCCCACGAGATTAAATGACCGCAGCGGAACTTCAGATTGCGGCAATTGCCGCAAATGCTCAGACATGCCGGACAGCGATTCCCGACAACGCCACTCCATAGCCGCAGCCAAGGAGTCGCTGGTGTCCGCAGCCTTAAATACGCCATTGATAATCAGTCGCTGATTCGTCATGCCCAGCGACGCCAAATCGCGGCTGGTCCGGTTGGCTTCCGCCAACGCTAGACGATCTGGTCGACTGACCAGTACCAAGGTGGTGCGCCCGGCATCATGTAGCATATTCACGGCCTGAGCATACTGCTTCCGCTGTGACTGCAACGCCGATACCGGCCCCATACAGGATGAGCCATGTTGGTTGCCCTCAAAGAAATCGGTCCATGCGGACGGCAAACTAAGCAAACGCAACGTGTGCCCTGTGGGCGCGGTATCAAAAATGACGTGATCAAAATTCTCTGCCGTGGCCGGGTCCGTCAACAGGCCCGTGAACTGGTCAAACGCGGCAATTTCCGTCGTGCATGAACCGGAAAGCTCCTCGAGCATACTTTTGATGGCTTCTTCCGGCAGGATGCCGCGCATCGGTGCAACGGCGCGCTGACGATAGGCTTCGGCGGCAGCCTGCGGACGAATATTAATAGCTGAAAGCCGCGGCACCGAGGAAATTGGCGTCGGTGTATTTTCACCAATGTCCGTTTGAAATACATGCTGAACATTGGATGCCGGATCGGTACTGATCAAAAGCACTCGTTGGCCCTGATCCGCCAACGCGACGGCGGTAGCGCAGGCCAAAGATGTCTTGCCCACGCCTCCTTTACCGGTGAAAAACATATAACGTGTAGGCTTGGGGATCCAGGGAATCGTTCCCATGGCTTTACGCATACCGGTGAAAATCTGTTCCAGTGTGGGTTGTTTGGGCGTTTCCATAATTGCAATCCCTTTTAAAAGAATAATCCTGATAACCTGCGCAACGCCTATCAGCCGCCGCAATAGGAACTTTTACTTCTGGTATTGATTTCAACTGGGACGGCAGCGGCGTTGGAACCGCAGCAGGCGGATGATGTAACCTCCACTCCAGCCATTGCCGCCAATTCAGCGCGACTGGGATAACGTCCCTGGCTGATCAGCACATGATTGACTACAATCGCCGGCAGGGCCTTGGTGCCGGAACTGGTCAGTAAGTCTTTAATTGCCGTCTGACGTGCGAATTCCGCCGGCTGATGGGCGAGATTATAGCGCCGAACATCCACATGCTGACTTTTCAGCCAATCCAAGTCCGCGGCAAAATGGACCAGTTTTGGATCCACCTCGGGGCCGCAGACGCCGGTCGAACAGCACATCGCCGGATCAAATACCTCAAATACCATTGCCATGAAAGACTCCTTTTAAGAAAACATTTTGATTACTCCCGGTGATGCGCAGGCTAATCTTATGTGCGAATCCTCTGCATCACACATTTCTCATTATATATGCCTCGGCGTATGTAGTCAAGCGGGGGTTAGTTTATGCCCCTCGTGCTAAGGAAAATCGTATCCGTTCACGGACGTGCTTAGGGTAAAATGATATGGAGGCATGTCAATAAGTATGTTAATATGATATTCATATTTGGGGATTTGCGCTGGCTGTGCACCTGTGATACAACTTCCCTCTGGTACGCGAGGCCTCGCGGTTGGTTGAGTTTTGGCTATATTGAGGTGTCTGGGCCGGTTGCCCGGTAGGCCGGAATCGTGCTGTGCTGCGATGGCGGGATAACATGCTGCGCGGAAACCGGCAAATAGGTGATCGAAAGGGCGAAGGAAGGCAGTTTTTTAACAATGGATGGCAAAACCCCGCCCGTGGCCACGGATGCTGCGTAAACAAAATGCTTTGTCATATTGGACTTGCTATATATGATTTTACCCTGCGGACGTGCTTGAGGAAACGCTCCCTTCCTTGGCAATTAGCCGGGTTACAACTACAATCCCAATACATTGCCGGAGGTTCATATGTCGCAGGAAGTCTCCTCTTTATCTCCGCTGGCTGGTAACACCAATCCGTTGTATGACGCTTCAGAGTCCACCGCCGGCATGACGGTAACGCGCGGACTGTTGCTGGTCGTGGTATGGATTATTCTGGGCGCTGCGATTATTTCTGCGCTCATTGTGTTTGCCGCAGCACGGCACAATGGCGTTCCCCGCCCCATGGCCCTGGTAGTGCCCCTGGGCATAATCGGGGGAGCCTTGTTGACAGTTCTGATTTACTTGGCACTGGCGGTTATTATCCGAGGGCAGCTTTTGCTGATTAAACACTCCCGCTTTCTGGCCCGCATCGCACAGGAGCAGGTGCAGATTTCCGCCAATATGGAGCGCCACCTGCTGCATTTACGTTCCGCGGTGGACCAGATTATGCCCACAGCGTCCGGCACTCCGCCGACCGCACCGGCCGCACCAATCCAAAAGGTGCCGGCAAACGCACAGCCACCAGGACCTGATGGATTAACTGCCTCACCGTCCGAGTCGCCCGATGCCTCTGGGCAAATTCTGGAACTTTTAACACAACTACGCGATGCCGCCTTGCTTACTGAAACTCAGCGGCAGCAATGGGCGACCGGACTGCGGGAAAAGCGAAAGGCGACGCTGGCCGCGGAAGTTCAAGCCGCCATCCAGAGCGAACAATGGAACGCCGCGCGCCACCTGATCGAAAAAATCCGGGAAAATCTTCCCGGTGACCCGCTGGGCCAGACGCTTACCGATGACTTGATCCATAAGCACAATGAAAAAGTTCAGCAGGAGTTGCAGGTGGCGCGGGAAAAGTTGCAGCACTACATGGCGATTAACGCCTGGGACCAAGTGCAGCATATTACTGATACTCTCGAAGGCCGCTACCCCAATGAGCCTGATATTCAGGAGTTGCTCAATCAGATTCGGCACGAATATCACGCATGGCAGCGGGATGCCCTGGCTATGTTGCTTGGCGACTATAAAGACTCGGTCGATCATCGCCAATGGGTTCGCGCCGGCAGTCTGGCCCAACAGATATTGGAGCGCTACCCGGAAGAAAAACTCGCCGAAAAAATCCGCGCCGATTTAACCACGTTGCGGCAAAATGCCGAAATTCAGACCCGCCATGAACTCGAAACGCAATACGCCGATCTTATCAAACGTCAGCGGCACGAAGAAGCGGTTGCCATTGCCCGTCGCGTGCTGGATGTCTATCCCGAATCCGCCACGGCCCGAGAAATGCAAAAGCACCTGCCCAAGCTAATGGAAATGATAAAACAGGAAAAAGCCCGCAAGCCGACCGCTGTTTCCTGATCTATCCATTCAGGGTCGAGATTTATTAATAGCGTCATCATATCGGCCATCATATCGTCATCGTGGACTTGTTAATAAAAATTCCATATAATTAAGCAAATTTATCCGCGACTGAAGTCAGCGGTGAGGGTTGAGTGTATGCAATATTTTCTCGTGAGGCTTGTTTATCAGTACCATGAAATTTGAATCATCCGAAGAACGTTCGGAATTGCCGCCTGACGCACTGTTTGTTCCTGAATCCGCGTCGCCCGATGATTTGACCGCCGGGCCAGCGGAAGCAGCGTCTGGGGACGATTCCGCAGTTACAGCTAAACCGCGCCGCCGGCGACGCGGCGGCAGAGGCCGCGGCGGACGTGGACGCGGAAAAGCCGTGCGCCGTAAGGCTCCCGCGCCAACGGCCGAGACAGTTGTTCCAGCGGAGCCGGACGCGCTGGCGGCGTTGCCTTCGGTCTACCAGAGTACCGACGCTGATCCAATATTGTCCGAAGCGTCGGGCACCCGTGAGGCTGAACCGCCAAGCCCTCCTGTCGCCCCACACCCCGCGGAACTGCCCGTGGAGATTACGGCACCCCAGGATCAACACACTGGCTTGCCCGCACCATCGGTTTCGACACCGGGGTCAGCCGGCAGCGCGGGGTATGCTGTTCAGCGTCCTAACCCGGATCGACTTGTGGCACGCGCTGCGCCCGGGCTTACGCGCCATTCCGGCCGGCGATCCTTCAGTCAGGGAAAAGTGCGGCATCAGTTCCGCCCGACGGGTACCTCGCGCAGCATAACCTCCAGCGGAATAACCGATTCACTTATTGCGGATTTAGTCCCCCCTGCACCGGTGCATCGTCATCAGACCCGTCGGCAGGCTGATCCGGCCGGCAAACCCGCCCACGCAGAAAATGTCCGGATGGCTCCGCCGTCCCCGATGCAGGAAACTATTCCGGTTCGCTTGCCAGATTCGGATAGCGGCACCCCGGCCGATAGCGCAGCGCAGGAACCGGATCTTATGGATGGTGAAGTGCCGTCATCCAAGCCTGTTGCCCGGAAGAAAGGTCCGCCCCAGATCATGCTGGTCAACGTGGCGGATTCGGAAGAAGTTCGCATTGCCATTGTTTGCCAGGGAGTGTTGGAAGAACTTTACACGGAGCGGGCCAGCCATGATCTGCATGTGGGCAATATCTACAAAGGCCGGGTAACCAATGTCGAGCCGAGTATACAGGCGGCGTTTGTGGATTTTGGAATCGGCAAAAATGGATTTCTGCATATCAGTGACTTGCATCCACAATATTTTCCACAGCACCATAAATCCACGGCGAAAATGCACGCCGCCGGTGCTAAAAAAGCCGATACTTCGGAACTCTCTGAAGGACCGCAATCCACAGAACCGGATTCTGCCGCCAACTTTGAAGAAATGGGGGGTGAAATTGATGAACTCTTTGATGAAGATGCGGAAATACTGGTAGACAATGATCACATTGCGCCCATGGAACGCGTGGGCCGCAAAACGCCGCGTCATTCGCGCCCGCCGATTCAACAATGCTTGCGGCGCGGGCAGGAAATCATTGTTCAGGTAACCAAAGAAGGCATTGGCACAAAAGGTCCCACGCTGACCAGTTACATCAGCGTGCCGGGGCGATATTTGGTTATGATGCCCGGTATGAGTGCGTTGGGTGTTTCCCGAAAAATTGCCGACGATGAACAGCGGCGCGCCATGAAACGCCTGCTGCGGGAACTCAATCCGCCGGAGAATCTCGGCTTTATTATCCGCACCGCCGGCATGGATCGCACGGCCCGTGAATTACAGCAGGATTTGCATTTTCTCGTGCGAATCTGGAAGCGCATTACCCATCGGCTTGATACCCAGCGCACACCGGCGTTGCTTTACGAGGAAAGTGACCTGGTCATTCGCAGTATTCGGGATTTAGCGGTGCAGGAAATGGACCGTATTGTCGTGGATGATCCGGATGTCGCGGAGCGCATTCGTGATTTCCTTACCATCGCCAGTCCGGATTCCAGCATGGTGGAATTGTACCATGATCCCATGCCGCTATTTATCCGGTACGGGGTCGAACGGGAAATAGAAAAAATCAACAGCCGCCGGGTGGAAATGGCCAATGGCGGATCTCTGGTTATTGATTCCACTGAGGCGCTGGTCGCGGTGGACGTTAATTCCGGGCGCTACCGTGAACAGCGTGACGCGGAACTTACGGCGTACAATATCAACAAAGACGCCATCGCGGATTTGTGCCGCCAACTGCGGCTGCGTGATCTGGGTGGCGTGATTGTCATCGACTTTATTGATATGCGGGAAGATCGGCATAAGCGGGAAATTGAGAGCCTGCTGCGGGATGAATTGCGCAACGATCGCGCCAAAACCAAAGTGCTTCGCATGAGTCAATTCTGCATGATTGAAATGACCCGCCAGCGGGTCAAACCGAGTTTGAAGCGCGGCATCTATCAGGACTGCCCCCATTGCCGCGGCACCGCCCTGATTAAAACGCCGGAAAGTGTCACGCTTGATGTGATGCGTCGCCTGGCTGCCGCCACTCTGCATAAGGACATTGCCCGGATTGAATTAAAAGTCTATCCGACGGTGGCCGGTTACCTGCTCAATAAAAAGCGCCGCGAGTTAGTGGCCATGGAAGACCGCACCGAGAAAAAAATTGTCATAACGCCCGATGCGGCCTTACCCGATGATTCGGTGCTTATTGAGGCTTATGACATTCGCGGAAACTTAATCAACATCGCCACGTGAACGGCACATGTTGCGCCTTATTCCGCTTCGGATTGATCCACGCGCTTAATGTTCGCCCCCAGGGAATTCAGTCGTTCTTCAATTTTTTCGTAGCCGCGGTCGATGTGATACACTCGATTAATGGTCGTCGTGCCGCGGGCGGCCAGTCCGGCCAGGACCAGAGCGGCCGAAGCGCGCAGGTCACTGGCCATCACGGGTGCTCCGATCAGTTGCTGCTCGCCTTCAATAATGACCGTGGCTCCTTCGCGGTGCATCCGTGCGCCGAGTCGCGTTAATTCCGCCACGTGCATGAAGCGATCAGGAAAAATTTTCTCTGAAACAATGCTGTTACCATTAGCGATGGCCAATAACGCCATAAACTGCGCCTGGAGGTCGGTGGGAAACCCCGGATACGGTTGCGTGGTGATAATGGCCGCTTCCAATCTGCGAGCGGATGCTACCGTCACGCCTTGGCCGCTTTTTTCCACAATAACACCAATGCTGCGCAGCTTATCCACCGCCGCCATTAAATGGTCAATGCGGACATTATCCAGATTCAACTCACCATTGGAAATGGCCGCCGCCACCATAAAGGTGCCGGCTTCAATGCGGTCGGGAATAATGCGATGTTCGGCTCCGTGCAGTGCCGGAACCCCCTGCACAACAATTCGCGGCGTACCCTGCCCGGCTATTTTGGCCCCCATGCTGGTGAGATAATCGGCCAAGTCCACAATTTCCGGTTCACAGGCGGCGCATTCAATCACGGTCGTGCCCTGGGCCAGCGTTGCGGCACTCATGACATTGGCCGTGCCTAAAACGGTCGAACCAAAATTGCCACCAAGAAATACTTCAGCACCGTGTAACTTTTCGGCATGGGCAATGATATCCCCGCCTTCCAGTTCGATGGTTGCTCCCAAGGCTCGCAGCCCGCGCAAATGTATATCTACGGGGCGGTCACCAATGGCGCAGCCGCCGGGCATGGAAACTCGCACATGACCGCGTTTGGCCAGCAGCGGCCCCAGCACACATATACTGGCCCGCATTTTCCGCACGACATCATAGGGCGCATGGGAGCAGGTTTCGTCAACGACTTCAATTTCCAGTTTACCGTCGGCTTGTCGTTCTACGCGGCAGCCCAGAAGTTTAAGCAATTCAATCTGACTGCGGATGTCCTGCAGATTGGGAATATCAGCGATAACAGATTTACCATCCGCCAGCAGCGCCGCCGCCATGACCGGCAACGCCGCATTTTTAGAGCCGGCAATCCGCAACTTTCCGCGCAGGCGCGCGCCACCTTCAATGACAAATGAATCCATCGTGCAAATCCTCCATGATTTGTATCCAGCCGATGCAGGGGCTTCCGCAGGCATCCTGATCCATCAGACTCATGCGGCAAAATTATACCCTGCCTTATTTCAACGCGATACGGCGCACGAATGTTTTTTTTCGTCAACTGCTTGCAGCAGTGACAAAGCACCAGCGGGGTCGCGGGCGGTTGCTTGTTATGAAGGATGCCGCGGGCGATCTTCCGGCTCAATAGTTCCGCTTGTGGCGGCCATTTTTCCCGTCTATCATAGATGCAACGAGAGGCGGTCATGAATATGCGTTGTGGGAACGGCTTTTGGAAGTTTGGCGCTGGACCGCAGGGGGCCTTCAGATGCAGCATGCTGTGCACTATCGTGCTGGGATTGATCTTATGCCTGCCGATACTTGTGCGCGGTCAAAGTGTGATTTCACACGCACTCGCCTCCAAGCCGCTTGAGACCGCGGAGCATCGCCACGCCGCCATTATCACCATCACCGGTTCGGTTGATCGCATAACACGGGTCAGCGTGCAACGGCGTATTGCAACTGCATTGAAACGTAAAAGTTCCATATTGATTTTTCAAATCAATTCACGCACCGGGCAACTCCGTGAGGCTTTAAAAATTGCCGCGCTAATCCGGCATTCTCATGTCGCCACGGTCGCCTGGGTTAACAGAGCGGCAGTCGGGCCGGCGGCTATTATTGCGGCGGCATGTACCAAGGTCATCATGTCGGGTAATGCCGCATGGGGGGACGGACAAAGCTTCGCCCTTAGGGGGGCCGATGCCGCAAAAATTGCCGCTAATCCGATGGCCGAGGTCTCATCGCCGGCACTTGCGTCTTTGCAGAAAGACCATGCGAATCATCCTGAGCTGATTCTTGCAGGAATGATGGATCGCAAAATACAAATTGATTCGGTGGTTAACAAAATGACCGGAGAAACGCGGTTTGTATTGCCGCAAGAACGCGCCCGATTAATGCGATTGACCACGGCCGTTCCCGGCCATGCCGCGGTTCATCCGTGGGTCTACGTTAAACGCGTCAAGCACGCGGGTACGCTGCTGACACTGGGCGCGCGGGAGGCGGTGCAAATGGGCGCGGCAGCCGCGGTCATCCATGATCCGGAAAGTCTGCCTGCCATGTTGAACATTACTGCGTCGAAAATTCCCGTAATGCGTCTGGATTTTCTGGAAAAAGCGTCGCGTTTTTGTTCGCGTTTTCAGGTCCGGTTTTTTTTGCTGATTATTATGCTGGTCTGCGGGTACATCGAATTCAGCCACCCGGGCCTGATGATTCCCGGATTGATCGGCTTGGCGGCCTTGGCGCTATTTCTTGGCGGCCCCATGCTCACGGGCCTGGCCAATTGGTGGGAGGTGGGCATTATATTTCTGGGAATTGTGATTATCGCCTTGGACTTTATCCATTTTGGCGGTTTGGGGCTGCTGGCCATTCCGGGATTTATTTTGGCCATTACCGGTATGATCGCATCCTTCGTTCCCATGGGTGCCTCGACGGTTGGGGCGGAAAAGGCCTTTCAAACCGGCCTGGGGGTGGTAACTTTGGCAATCATTGCCGCGGGATTGATCATTGCCTTGTTAATCAGGTATCTGGACATTACGCCGGGCTTTCGGCGATTGCAATTAAGGCCAGTGTCCGCGTCGCTGCGCCATGACAGGTCGCCGGAGGCGCTGGGCGATCTGTTATTTGTCGGGGCGGTCGGGCGGGCGGTCTCGGAGCTGCGGCCGTCGGGAAAAGCGCGGTTTGATAATCATCTGGTAACCGTGGTTTCACGCAATGAATTTATCGCGCCTGAGTTGCCGGTGGAGATTGTGGAAATACGCGAAAATCAGATTATCGTGCAGAAAATATCGGATGATGGCGCGCCGGTTGAAGTGGCGCTTTAGGACTGAACTGTGATGAATTTCGACCTTCTGATGGCCTGCATTCTTCTGTTTGTTGGCGGCTTTATTTGTCTGCTGGCGGAACTGGTGGTTCCGGCACACGGCTTTATGGCGATTCTGGCGGCCGCGTTTGCTATTTCCGGGATGATTTTAAGTTTTATAGTTGGGCCGACCTTTGGCATGGTTTGCGCCTTAGTTCTTTTGGTGCTGACTCCTTTGGTGATCACCGGATTTGTGAAGTATTATCCCCACAGTCCCGTTGGCCGCCGCGTGCTGTTGCGGGGGCCTAATCCGCAGAAGGTAAATGCGGTTTCCAAAGATCAGCAGATTGAATTGACTGCTTTGATCGGCCGCACCGGATCGGCGGTGACGACCTTGCGCCCAGCGGGGACCGGCCTGATCGACAGCCACCGCATCGCGTGTATAAGTGAAGGCCCGATTATTGAAAAAGGCGCTCCGATTCGTGCCGTTGCGGTGTCCGGGGGCCAACTGGTGGTACAGGCGATTTGACAGTTAAATCGGCGATTGGTCATTTAGAGATTTGTTGTCTCGCCCCTTATCCAGATCAAACCGTTTTCCTGGGACCGATCCGCGTGCCCGCGCGTCATGGATAGGCTTTGAGCCTATCACGTAAAACCATTTTGCAATTTACCTTGCTTGCGCCATGATGGCGAAAATGAAAAACGGGCTGCCACTCATTCGCGTTCATCGGGCTTATCCACGCGTGCTGCGCGCTGCAAACGACAGTACTGAGTTATTCGCCCCTCGGCTGGTTATTGTGGGGAGTGCTTTGGGAATCGCGGCGCTGGTTTATCTGGGGCGGTTACTACTGCATAGCACGTCCGGTACTCCGCCAATATCCATTGGGCTGCCGTGGCTGATCCCCTTTGTGGTACTGCTGGCGGGGATCGCTTTTATCCCCGGCATTTTCCCGCTCTGGTGGGAAAAGTTTTACGCGTGGTTCTGCCTGGGCGTGAGTGTCCTGGCGGCAATGGCGTATTTATCGCGATTCCATCGCGCCGCTGGGGCGGAATTATCGGAAAGCCTGGCGACGTATTGTGATTTTATTGTGTTGCTCTCGGCGCTATTTATTATCGCATCGGGCATTTTTATACGCGTCAAAGCGCCCGCCACGGTGCGTCTGAACGTGCTGTTACTTGTCTGGCTTATGTTTTTTCGCTAAGGGGGCACCAAAAGCATGAAACCTTCGAGGTCGCTTTAATGACTGACTGCAAACTCACCGTCCAAAGTCGCACTGCTGACGGCCGCGTTGATCCTATGCGGCTGCTGGGTGCGTTGGCTGGGCAGAGTGGGGACATCGCGATGCTGCACAGCGGACTTGGGGGGCACGTAGTCCTGGCGGTCAACGTGATTTCCGGCGTGCAAATGACTGCGGAGCATGGGGAGATCAAATTGCGCTGCGCCGGGCTGGCAGCGCGTGGCCACGCTAACGGAGACGTTTCAATCACGCCGTCCACGGCCTGGCAACGCTGGCAGGACAATATCACCACTATTTCATTTTCCCAGCCGCCGCCGGATCGCATCGGATGGATCGGTTGGTTCAGTTACGAATCCGGCGTGATGGCGGAACTGCCCCAGTTGTATGACTCGCCGGAGGGAGATTTTCCCCTGGCGCATTGGCAGCTCTTTGAACGCTATTTTGTTTTGGATTCCTCTAAGCAGCAATGGCTTTTGGTGGCGTTGCACCCGGACGCCCGCGACGCGGAAAATGTCATCGGGCAAATGCAAGGCCAGTTGAACGCCGCCAACTCCTGCGATGCATCGGTGGATGCTCCGGTGAAAGCTACAAGCCTGCAGCATCCTGATGGCTCCGCGTTCAAGGCGGCGGTGCGCCGATGCAAAGAATACATTGCCGCCGGGGATATTTATCAGGCCAATATATCCGCCGTCTGGACCGCCCGGATTGCCCAACCGGGATACCAAGTTTTTGGGCGTCTGGCGGAAAAAAACCCGGCACAGTTTGCCGCGTTTTTACGTTATGGGAAAGACGAAATTATTTCCGCATCGCCGGAATTATTTCTGCAACGCACTGGAGAGATACTTGAAACTCGCCCCATCAAAGGTACCCGCCGGCGTCTCTGTGGCGATGCTGTTGCCGATCAGTACCGCTGTGACGAACTGCTGCACAGTGAAAAAGATCGCTCGGAACTGGCGATGATTGTGGATTTGCTAAGGAATGATCTGGGACGCGTGTGCACCAGCGTGTGCGTGGAAAAAGTCCGGCAAATTGAAAAATTGCCCGCGCTCTGGCATACGCATGGGGTGATCAGGGGTAAACTTCCTCCCCATGTGGGTAAACGGTGGGATGAAATCATCACGGCTATGTGCCCCGGCGGCTCCATTACCGGAGTGCCTAAAATTAGAGCGATGGAGATTATCCGGGAACTGGAAAATCAGCAGCGCGGCATATATTGCGGCAACATCGGTTGGATCAGTCCGACTGGTGACGGTGCATTGAATATTGCCATTCGCACCATCCATATTGCCAATAGCATTGCAACGTTTCGTTCCGGCGCTGGTATTACCGCAGACAGCAACCCGGATGACGAATATGCGGAAATCCTCGCCAAAGCGTCGGCGTTAATGTGTGCATTAACAGGAGAAATGTTATGAAGCAGAGGCGCGTACCAGAGATTATGGATTCTTCGGACATTTCTCCAGAAAGTCACCACCGTGCTTTGGCCGCGCTGGAACGCATTAATCACTGGAGTGACAGTGCTGGAATTGTGTGGCGTGAAATTCATCCGATGGTTAAAAACGAGGGGGTGTTACGCGTCTTGGATATCGCCACGGGTGGGGGAGATGTCCCGGTTGCTCTGTGGAAACTGGCTCATCAGGCAGGGGTAAAATTGGAGATCGCCGGCTGTGATAAAAGCTCGATTGCCATTGCCCATGCCAAAAGTAACGCGGAAAAACAGGGTGCCGCAATCGACTGGTTTATCTGGGATCTTTTTACGGACCCGGTTCCGCAAGGCTATGATATCATTATGAGTTCTTTGTTTATGCATCATCTGGATTCTTCACAGGCCGTCGGGTTCTTGAAAAAATTGGCCGGGGGGGCCGGGAAGCGGTTGATCGTCAATGATCTAAGGCGCTCCACCACCGGATGGCTCCTGGCATCCGGCGCTGCATGTTTTTTGGGTTCGCGTGTGGTGTGGGTGGACGGCCCGAGATCCGTTCGAGCCGCGTACACCATGGCGGAAAGTGCGGACTTGGCAGCACAAGCGGGTTTAAAAGATGTCAAAATTGAACCGCGCTTTCCATTTCGCTTTGTCTTGTCCTGGAGTCGGACATGATTTGCTTTTCCGCGGCCGGGGATGCTGGTCGCCTGTGGGATGTATTGGTGGTGGGGGCCGGTGTGGCGGGCGCGATGGCAGCTCATGGTGCCGCGCAGCGGGGATTAAGTGTGATGTTAATTGATAAGGCGGCGTTTCCACGCGGCAAAGCGTGCGGGTGTTGTTTGAATCAGGCGGCAGTGAAGTTGCTTGAAGAGGCACAATTTAATATCCGCGATTTAGGTGCCACGCCGATTGATCGGTTTTTTTTGGCTTGTGGTGGTACCACGGCCAAAATACCCATCCCCAGCGGATTGGCAATTTCGCGCGAGGTGTTGGATATGGCATTAATTAACCATGCACAGAAAGCTGGAGCCGCTTTTATGCCGCGCACCACGGCGCAGGTCACTGCCAGTTTTTCTACCCACCGAGAAGTATCTGTCGCGCAGGAGGGCATAGTTTCCTCGTTGCGAGCTAAAATCGTGCTGGTTGCGGATGGACTGGGCGGGCGGTTGCTCCGTGACGATGACGGGTTGCAAATTGCGGCAAATTCGCGCGTGGGTATTGCCGGGACGTTTGAATATCCCGCCAGGGACTACGCTCCCGGAATCATCTACATGGCCTGTGGAAAAAGGGGATACGCCGGGATGGTCACTGTGGAAAACCAGAGGCTGCATATCGCCGCCGCACTGGATGTTCACGCCGCACGTGACGCCGCGGGGGCAGGCAACGCCTTGGCTGAAATAATCCGAGATTCGGGATTGCCGGTACCCGCGGGCCTTCCGACATGCCGCTGGCATGGTGCACCGGCGCTTACACGCCGTCGGAGCCGACTTTTTGAAGAGCGGCTTTTTATTCTTGGTGATTCGGCCGGATATGTTGAACCCTTTTCCGGAGAGGGAATGGCCTGGGCCTTAGCCGGTGCCAAGCGAATCCTGCCGCTCGTTGAGCAAGCCGTTCAGGCCTGGCGCGAGGAACTCGGGCCGCAATGGCAGCAGCAGTTCCGTGATCTAATCGGACCGCGGCAGCGAATCTGCCGAGCAGCGACTATATTGTTGCGGAATCGGGGCGTCACGCGATTGGCGGTTGAGGCGCTTAAAATTTCGCCGGCACTGGCCGGCCCGCTGGTTCGGCAGATGAATCGGCCTATAGCTATGGCTTAATTGTGGAGTTCAGATGGGTTTGCATATCACCGCTCTGGGGACGGCGCTGCCGGATTACGGTATCAGTCAGGATAAGGCGTGCGCTATTGCCCAAAAGGGTCTCACGGAAAAGCAGTCCCGCCTTCTGGCCACGATTTATCGAAAAACCAGCATTAAACGCCGCCATACTGTGCTGTTGGATGGGGAGAATGGTGCCACGCCGTTTTATGAGGTCTCGGATACTTCTTTCTCCGCGGGGCCGGGCACCAGGCATCGCATGGATCGCTATGCGGCCGAGGCCGTTCCTCTGGCGATTCGTGCCTCACAAGCCGCCTTGAGCAACGCACGCTGTGGGCCAGCCTCCGTGACTCATCTGATAACGGTCTCGTGTACCGGATTTTTTTCACCCGGAGTGGATAGCGAAATTATAGAAACCTTGCAATTATCCCGGTCAGTTAGCCGGGTGAATATCGGTTTTATGGGGTGCCACGCGGCGCTTAATGCCTTGCAGGTGGCGCTGGCCATTGCCAACGCGCAGGCGGATGCGACGGTTTTATTATGTGCCACGGAATTATGCAGCCTCCATTTTCAACAAGGCTGGAATACTGACAAGGTATTGCCCAATGCGTTATTTGCCGACGGTTCCGCGGCGATTGTGGGAAAGGCTGCCGCGCCGGGCGAACGCTGGACCTGCCAAGCCACCGGCTCATATCTATTGCCCGAATCCAATGCGGATATGACATGGCGCATCGGCGACCATGGTTTTCAGATGACTCTTTCGCGGCGCGTGCCGACGTTAATCGCAGAAAACCTCAGACCCTGGCTGGAGCAATTCCTGGCGAAGCAAAATCTGACGACTTCGGATATCGGTTCCTGGGCGGTTCATCCCGGCGGACCGGGCATTCTGGATGCCGTCAGCACCAGCCTGAGTTTGCCTGCTGCCGCACTGGATGTTTCCCGTGCGGTGCTGGCTGACTGCGGCAACATGTCCTCGCCGACGATCCTGTTTATTGTGGAGCGTCTGCGGCAAAAGTCGGCACCGCTACCGTGCATGATGCTGGCCTTCGGCCCCGGCCTGGCCATCGAAGTCGTCTTGTTGATTTAATTACCGCGCTCGGCAACCGAGCTGCTTAGTGATGCCGCATCCATGGCGGCATTTTTCCGCGTGGCAAGCTCTTGAGGTACGCGGTGACCGCCACAGCATCGGCATGGTTCATGCGATAGGCTGGCATGGGTGGCCCGGCATAATGCCCGCGCGGATCACGGCCGGTGGTTAGGAATTTAATCATGGCGCCGGCATTCCACCGCCAAGGCAAACCCGCAATATTCGGGGCACCATGCGGCCAATGGCGCACGGGGAAGTTGGGCTTGTAGGCAATTTTAGCACCCTGCAACCATTTGGATTTGATAAACCGGCCATTCTGATCCATGGGCGTATGGCAGTCGCCGCACATGGCCACCTGATTGACCAGATAACTTCCACGGGATATTTCCATATCCACCGGCGTACCGGCCGCAGGCGCTGCCGCAACGGAAGCCTCCAAGCCCAAGTTGGCTGTCGGCCGCATTGCCACACCAGCGGTGATGCCGGCAGCCAGCAACACCGCACCCGCAACAACCCCTGATTTCTTGATGCGTTTACTCATGAAAGCTCCAAAAAAGTAAAAGAACTCATCTTGCACCAGTTAGTCAGCACACCCTCCCGACGCTCAACGCACAACATCCGCCAAAGTTGCAAGCGCACGATATGGACCGCTATTTTGAGGAACTTGCTGCTTGGCTTTTTTTTGATCAATGTCCAGGGAGCCTGTCCGAGTAATGGCTGGGTCGCAATCCCAGCCATTACTCGGACAGGCTCCTGGCGTGGATTACGCCAATCGCAATAGTAATTTGGCAATTAATGGCAATTTCCTACAAATTAAATTTTCCCCAAAATAAAAAAATAATAATTTTTCGCTTGACGCGCAGGGGGGGGGGCGCGGTATACTGTTAATTGTTGTTAAATAACGCTCTGCGGCAGGGGCTGTCTTAAATGGCGCGGAGTTTGTAGTGAATTGTTAATCAGGGAGATTGCGAGCCGGTGGGTTGATCCCACCGGGAGAACGCGGCAGGCAAGCCGATGGTTTCCGACCGTGATTTCCTGACAGGGAAATTAAGATCAGGTTGGTTTCACCGGGCTGGCAACCGCGCGTGGGTCATGCTTAAACATCGGATTCAACGATGAATGGGCGTAACAACAAATTCCTGATCCCGGTGGCCGCAGTGGTGCTTGCAGTATCCCTGATCGGTCTGGCCATCTCCGCTAAGCAGTTATTCTTCAGTTCCAACCACCAAGCCGCCGGCTTGGCCGGCGGTAACGCCACGAGCAACGCGATATCTTCAAGCTCTGTAAACACCGTTAACCCCGCCAATGCAAATGGCCAAGCAACTCGCCAAGCTGTTGCAAGAAATAATCCGGCAAACCAGCGTGCCAATTCACCGCCAGCCTACAGCATTTTCCATCCACCGCCGGTAGTTTCATACCCTATCCATGGCATACTCAATAGCAAACTCTCCTATCCAGTCCACTTTGTCATGGCCATGGCCGCCTGCCCCGGCGGACAAACCATCGCCATGGCTACCGAAGGCCAGGGGCTGGTGATGTTCCGGCCTGATGCCCGTCCGCCGCACCGGTGGGTGCAGTTCCATCCGGAAAAAGCGGGTGGTGGATTTCCCAGTTGGAATGCTTACAGTGTCTGCTTTGACTCTCAAGGCCGATTATGGGTAGGCACGTTGCGCAAGGGAGTGGTGGTAGGATTTATTGGCCGCAGCGGCTGGCAGTGGCGGCATTATGATGAAATCTGCCGACCGGCCAGTGCCAAAGACCCCAATTTCCCCAACGAAGGTGCTATGACATTCA
>JAJZGH010000095.1 GCA_021798635.1 Planctomycetota bacterium
TTTATGAATGGCGCGATGGGCGGAGCGCGGGCCGACGTGCCGCCAGGAGTACTCGTGGTAATCATGATTGCCGAAGATGGCCAGCACGCCGTCGGCGGCGTGCAGCAGAGGAAGAAGGGCTTGAAGTTTTTCCAGGGAACCGGCACGGTATTCGATGAGATCGCCGGTGATAACGATGAGGTCGGGCTTTTCCGCTACGACGGTTTCGATCACGCGGCGTAGATAGTGTTGGTCGGTGCTGCCGGTATGCAAGTCGGAAAGTTGGGCGATTCTATAACCGTTGAAAGCGCTGGGCAGATTGGGCAGGGTGACATTGAAGCGAGTGAGTTGCCAGCGTTTGGGTGCAATAAAGCGCGGCCAGATCAGGGCGGAGAGGCTGTAAAAGCCGATGGATTTAATGACCGCTGCCAGGGAGCCATGATGGAAGATCATTTTTTCAAATGGGCGGTTCCGCAATGATTTTTCGACGTCGAACTGGGGAGTATTGCGTTTTTTTTGTGCCATGGGCAGTTCCGGAAATTTTACCGCTTTAATATCAACGGTTGGTCGAATCGTAACCTTTTCTGGAGTTCCGGTCGAGCAGGCTGGAAGCCTGCACCACAATGAGGGGCGCAGGAGTCTGCAGCACAATATGGAGGTGTAACCGTCAGGAGGTGAGTTGGTAGCGGATGATAAATTTACTTTGCACGGGTTTGCCGGAGATGATGTTGGGCAAAAACCGGGCCTGCAGTAAGGCATTGATAATCGCCTGATCTATACCAGGGTGGCCGGAAGATATCATCACTTTTACAGCGGCGACGGTGCCATTGCGGCGAATGGTGAGTTGGAATTTCGGGTTGACCAGATGCGCCGGCAGGGCAAACTCATATTTGAGCGGCAAGACGGGATTGGGCGGCGGGATGACGATACTACCGCCCCCACCGACGCCGGCCCCACGACCGCGGCCCGGTCCAGAGCCGGTCGCGGAACCCAGGCCGGTTCGGGTTCCGGGCTTAAAGAGTTGAATTAAACCGGTTGCCCCCCCGCCGCCGCCCGCATCGGGCTGGGCACCGCGGGAAGCAACCTGTGGCCCGCGGCTGCGTTGCCCCGGCGTATGGCGCTGGGTGATTTTAACTCGCACGGTTTTGGGTGCCAGCGGGTGCGATGGCGCGGCCCAGGTATTGTGATCACTATGAATGCCGATGATCGGCAGTGCCGCATGGAATGGATCGGTATTATCCAAGAGAGCTAGTGCCTGCGTGTGGGGTGTAAAAAGAGACTTATTCGGTAGAGCCGGGGGAGCGGGCATCGGGCCGGGGTGCCAGCGCGCCGCAGGATTGGAAGGCGTTGAATCTAATCCTGTGGATTGAATAATCCCCCCGATGGCCGTAGCGGTTCCTGCGCCTTGGTCCCGGCTGCCACTGCCGCCACTCATGGAGTGCCACATCACAAGCCACCCGACGATCGCTACAATTCCTGCCTCAAGGAGGACCGCAAGCAAAAAGCAAATTAAGGCGGAGACGGGTATCACCCATTCTTGAAGCCGGAGAATAATAAAGCGACGCGTTTCAGCCAGCCACGCCAGTTCGGCAGCTTCTTCAGGCAATAGCGCGTGGGCCGCGGTCAGGGCGATGAGATCGGATGGGGCAGCACTATCGCTGATGTCATCGGTGGAAATATCTATGTCTAGCAGCGTGTCAGGATCGGGCGATACGCCAGGAGCTTCAGGAACAGGAGAACTAACAGTAACAACAGGAACAGCCGGATAATCAGATAACACAGCATCATTATTTGGCGATGGAAATTCTGCCGGAGGGATTAGGGCATCCTCTTGACGGTGGGCCAGTAAATCAACCGGAGGTTCACTCATGATGTCACACGGCACGGGCCGCAAAATCCATAAAAGCTTTCCGGCTGGCCTGCGGGGCCGCTATTAACTTACGGAAAGCACCTTGTAATGAATCTCACCACGGGGCACGGAAACGCGTACGAGCTGTCCGACACGGGCGCGCATCAGCGCTTCACCCAAGGGGCTTTTGGCGGAAACTTCCATGATCTCGGAATCGGAGTTAAACGCCTCGGTATTTAATTCTCCGACGAGCCGAAATGTTTCTTCGTCGCCATTTTTCTGATCCCGCACCTTCACGGTACTGCCCAAAAACACCATATCGGCGGGGATATCATCGGGATTTACAACCGATGCGGCACGCAAGCGGGCTTCCATATCTTTAATACGCGCTTCCAATAAGGACAGTTCTTCGCGGGCGGCGTGGTAGTCGGCATTTTCCTTGAGATCGCCTTTCTCACGGGCCTCGGCGATACGCGCTGAAATATGCGGACGCTGGTCAATCATGTGCTTAAGTTGCGCCTCAAGCTTCTGTTTTTCTTCCTTCGTTAGCAATTGCATTTCCATGCGTTACCTCGCTTGCACTAATTAAAACGTCCACCATGCGGGCTGGTTGCCGCACCGCCATCTGCCACTATATTACATTGAGTTCAAACCAAGAAACGTCATCATGTGTTGATCATAAATATCCTGGGCGGCGGAATCGGTCAGGTTCAGTCGCAGTTCATTGATGACTTTAGTACCCTCGCGGATCCAGAGTTGAAAACAGGGTCCGCAGATACTTATGTGAATCTGCTCGCCTAAGGCCCCGCTGAAGGGACGCTCTTTCATTTTTGGGCCGATGCGGCCGCACCGGCGACATTGGATATTACCAGCCGATGCCAGTTCGGGCGTCAGAACCGCCTGTTTGGTTTCGGGAATGGGTGATCCGAGTTCCTTGAGCATATCGGCCATCTGATTTCTGGGCATCAGATCACCATGTTCGTCGGCCACACGGTATCCGCGGGTCAGGGTATTTACCGCCCCTTCCGGGTCCCCGACGCCGCACTGGGCCTGGGCCAACAGGACATACACGGGCGATAATTCCGCCTTGAGTTGTAAGGCCCGCATGAGCGCAGGGATGGCCTGTTTATACATCTGGCCTTCCACATACGCCCTGCCCAGGGACATAAAGCCCAGTTCATTTTGCGGGTCCGCGTCAGTCATGCTCTTGAAGCGGTCTATGCGTGCTTGATCCACCATACCGAGAAAACTCCAGCCACAATGGCCTAATACGCTGCAACAAAAGCAAAACGTCATTAAACCAATATTCCTAAGATTCTACCGGGTAATCGCGGTGGAACAAAGTGGAGTGGAATGTCTTTACCCATGCCAGACAAAAAGTAAGGAAACAAGGACAAATTGATAATTAGCGGGCCGGCGGCGGCGTTATCTGATATTCACATCCGAAAATTTCGGTTATTGTACTTTTCGGTTCAGGCTCCGGCTGCAGAAAGTCGGGTGAATTTTCCGGCCCAGAAAAAGCCAGGTGAACTGAGCCGGCAAAATATTTCTGGTATACGGTCCATGTGCGTGCGGAGTTTTATAATGCGTAATTCCCTTCTTAAACGAATCGGAGCGACGGGCTTGATCCTGTCGCTGGTTGCGATGGTGCTTACCGCGGGGAAACCGCTGTTGGCCGCCACGACGAACATGACCATCAACGTGGGCAAGCCGGGCATTCATGTATCGCCCAATTTGTGGGGGATATTCTTTGAAGAAATTAACTACGCCGGCCAAGGCGGGCTGTATGCGCAGTTGGTGAAGAACGGCACGTTTAAATGGATTGACAATCAAAATCATCCGGCGGGCTGGACGTTGGTAACGAAAGGCCGGGGCCAGGCGAGCCTGTGGGTGGATTCCAATCATGCACTCAATAAGATTAATCCTCTGGCGGCGCGTGTAACGGTGTATTACACCACGCCGGTTGGTGCCGTTAAACTGGTCAACAGCGGGTACTGGGGGATGAACTTCAAAAAAGGACAATCATATAAGTTGAGTTTTTACGCACGGAAAAGCGCCAGCATGGGCGGCAGCGTTACGGCGGAACTATTGGGGGCCAACGGAACCGTTTTAGGACGTAAAGTTATCTCGGGTATATCGGGTAAATGGACAAATTTTCATGCGGTATTAAAGAGCGACGGAAGTGATCCGCGGGGCAAGTTGGGTTTTGTGCCCACGGGGCATGGATCGCTGTATCTGAATATTGTCAATTTATTTCCGGCGAAAACTTGGCGTGGTCTTCCGTTGCGGCCGCAGTTGGCCGATATGCTAGCGGCGCTGCATCCGTCGTTTGTGCGGTTTCCGGGGGGCAATTACATTGAAGGAAATTCTCTGGCGGAGGGATTTCTCTGGCAGAAGACTATCGGCCCGCTGGCGGATCGACCGGGGCATTGGAATCCGTGGGGATATTGGGTCACCGACGGGCTGGGGTATCTGGAATTTCTGGAAATGTGCCAGGAAATGCACGCCAAACCACTGTTCGGTTTTAACTGCGGCATTTCGCTGGGAGCCAATGATGTTGTTCCCATGGCTCAGATGGGGCCATGGGTAAAAAGCGCCATTGATTCGGTTAAGTTTGCCGATGCGCCAGCGGATACTAAATGGGGAGCCTTGCGGGCGAAATATGGCCATCCGGCACCTTTTCATTTAGATCGCATTGAAATCGGCAATGAGGATTGGTGGAATCTCACCAACTATTACCCCCCCCGCTATAAGGTTATTTATGATGGTCTTTTATCGCAGTTCCCACATCTGAAAACCATTTACACCGGCCGGGCGCATTTGAGCAAAGCGCCGATTTATATGGTGGATGATCATTACTACAATTCGCCGAGCTGGTTCTGGGCCAACCGGCATTTATATGATCTTCGAAGCCGAACCGGCCCGAAAGTGTTTGTTGGGGAATATGCGGTAACGCATAACTGCGGCACCGGTAACTTGCGGGCGGCGTTGGCGGAAGCAGCGTTCATGGGTGGTTTGGAACGCAATTCGGATATTGTCCGCATGGCGTCTTATGCGCCGCTGTTTGTCAATGTGCAGGGGAGCCAATGGCATCCGGATATGATCCGCTTTGACAGTTCGCGGGCCTGTGGGACGGTTTCCTATTATGTTCAACAAATGTATTCAGATAATCGCCCCACGCGCATGTTACCCCTGCAAGTGACGCATCGGCCGGTCAACGCGGTTAAGTCGGCAACAAAGGGTGTGGGAATTGGTCTGGGCGCATGGAATACGCAGTCAGAATTCCGGAATATTTCAGTTACGGCCAGCGGGAAAACGCTTTACCAATCCAACTTCACCAACGGCAGCGCCGGCTGGAAGCCGGTTGCAGGCCAATGGTCGGTGCACAATGGCGTCTATCAACAGACGGGCAGCGGTACCAATCTGATGACGGTCTTGCAGAAGCATCAGTTCCCGGCCAATTACACGCTGAATGTTCAAGCTCGGAAACTTGGCGGAGCGGAAGGATTTTTGATCGTGTTTAATGTGCAAGGCCTGCACCATTACGTTTGGTGGAATATCGGCGGCTGGGGTGATACCTCAACAGCGTTTGAACACACCAACGGCACGCAACGATCCGGTATGGGTTGGCACAGCCAGTTCAAAGTGCAGCCGGGGCGATGGTATACGATTCGTCTGGTAGTCCGTGGGGATCGCTTCACGGGTTACATCAACGGTAAAAAACTTCAATCGGAAAGCCTGATGCACTCTGGAGTGCGTTTCAGCGCTATCGCCGGGATCAATGTGCCGCAAAAAACGGTGATTGTAAAAGTCATTAACGGAACGCATCGTGCGGTTTCCGCGAACATAAACCTGCATGGAGCACCGGCTTTAGCGAATTCGGGCACAGCAATTACACTGACTGCGGCCAACGGGTCGGCGGTCAATTCACTTAGCGATCCGCACCATGTTGTACCGCATTCGGTGCCGCTGAATATTACCGGCGCAACGTTGCAATACACATTCCCGGCCCGGTCGTTTGTGATTCTGAGAATTCCGGAGCAGTGAGCGGTGCGGCAGGTCGGCGGAGCGAAAACCGCTGTTAAGCTGGCGGTTGCTGATCGAATGCGGTAGTCCGGTGCCGAAGACGGGACGTGCGATACCGACTGCGACGGTGCACAGTGCACGGTGTTATGAAGGGAAATTCCGCGTCTAACTCAACGCTGCCGCATTGAGCTACCTGTCCGCGGGGCGGGTGAATGCGGAATGCTACTGGGCGTCGGGGATGGGCGCTGAGTCGGCGACGGCCAGGACGATGGCGTTGATGGATGCGGGTTGCAGGGCGGCGGGAAGTTTACGAAATGTGGCGGCGGCGGCTTGAAGCGTGGCACCGGTGGTGCAGACATCATCCACGAGCCAGATATGCAATCCCGAAACATCCATATTCTTCAATAGCATAAATGCGCCGCGTACATTATCGCGGCGGGCCGTGGCGCTTTGCAGGGCGGTTTGCGCGCTGGTGGCGTGTTTGCGCCGCAGCAGATCATCACAGGGCTTATCGAGAATCCCGGATAATTCCCATCCCAGTTCAAAGGCCTGATTGAAGCCACGCCTCCACTGCCGAGACCAATGCAGCGGAACAGGGACAATCTGGTCAATAGGCCCCACGGCCGCGTGCTGCAGGGCCTCCGCCATCCACGGTGCCAGAATAGCTGCCAAGGCCCAATGCCGGGCGAATTTCATGCTGTGAATCAAACGGCTTAGCGGCCCGTTGAGTGTACCGACGCGGATGATGTGGTCCAGACCGAGTTTGCGGTGCAGGCAATTCCGACAACTGCCACGCGCGGCAAATGGCCCCAGCGTGCTGCCGCAGCACTGGCAATAGGGCCAAAGCAATTGCTGACGAAGCTGGCGCTGAATATCCGGACACAACCCGTTATCCGAGGGCGCAATACTTTGGCCGGTGACCCAGCAGGTAGGCGGAAAAATCGCGGCCAGTGGCTGCGCGCGGCGCATGACGTTGGCCAAATTGAAACCAGCAAGGTTCATGGCTTTAATTCCTCAAGGAACTTCATGAACGCGTCCGCCAAGTGAGCTGCTTGCGCATCCGTGAGCGCGGCTTTCCGCCAAGTCAGGCATAAACTCAAACGGGAACGAAAGGTCGTCAGCGCAAAGACGATTGGCAACAACGGCCCCACCGGCGAAATGCGGATGTAATTTTGTACTACGTTTCCGGTGCTCGTGGTTTGATTCACCCATGACCCGGTCAGATTGACATTCGATACGCCGGCCAGGAGGGGGCAGTTCTTCTGGAAGAAAAGAGCCTTATGGCGAGGCTGCTCATAAAGTTCAGAGAAATATTTCACCACCGCCAATTCACCGAATGCGGCGATTGCACCACTGCGCTTTTTGAACGCCGCGGTCTGTCGGGCGGCGCGGACGATAAGCTCCGTCGGCGTTTGTATCTCGGGCCTCTGGAATGTGGTAATGCAGGAACTTAAAAATAAACCGAACGTTTGATCCAAAGGCTTATCAGCCAAAGCGCGAATATCGACAATGGATCCGATGCTCACCGCCGTGCGACTGCCGGCCCACCAGCGCCGGCGCAGTTTATATCGGCTTTCCGCGGTTAACTGCCCAATGACCATGGCTATGGCGGCGAGGAAAATATCGTTTAATCGGCACTGTCTGGCTTTGGCGCAGGAAAGAAGCGTATTGAGGGTCCCATCAGGCAGCACGTGCATGGAACAACCGGCGGAGAAATCCATAGGATCCGCAAGATCAAAACGCCACGATCGGCGATGGGTAAAATAACGGCGAGCGGCGTGGAGTGTTTTCATGGGTGCAGTCAAGGAGCTGCGACGGCTTTGGAAGAAATTATCAAAGCTTTGATCACTGATACGCAACACCGGCAGACGCTCTACCGGCGTGCCGTCGTGAACGGTCAGAATCAATCGCATAAACTCACGGATGCTCCAACTGTCGCCAATCCAATGGTCGTAAATGGTCAGCAGCCAATATCCGTTGCCTTCAGGAACGATACAAACACGTAACGGGATGTCAGTGGTGGCAAAGGGTGTGTTAAGTTCGCGGGCGGACAGCGTGGACAGCGATTCGTGACAAATTTGCACCACAACAGTTTTGTGATTGCTGAATATGGCGCACTGATCGTGAAATTGCGGCAGCCCCAATCCAATGGCATTGATGACAGCATCGATCGCTGCCTGCCAGCGTGGAATATCACATGTACCGTCTAACTGCATGGCCTGGGCAGCATTGTACGGGCCAAGAGTGGTCCAGCTTCGCATAAGCTGTTGAAAAATATTCAGTCGCATGTTCGCGCGAATTTTATCCGGCGGTTCTCCGCCATCCAAATCGCGAGATGATGATGTCTTATTCATGCCATACGCCTATGCCAAATTTCGTAAGGGTGCTCTGAAGACGCGCGGAATAAACCGCCCCGTGCGAACACAGTAGGCGACGTATGGTGCGCCATGAATCTGGCGGAGATATTGCTCCTCGCGCAGGGCTTCGAGAGTAATAAGCGTGATATGAATCAGGGCGGTTGCCAGCATTAAAAACGTCGGTACCGTTAGAAACGTACAAAGCATCAGGATAATGGACAGGGCATAAATGGGATGCCGGACGATCCGATAGGCTCCGAGAATAATCAGTTCTGTTTTTTCGCCCGGATCAATACCAATGCGCCATGATCGGCCCATCTGCCGCCAACAAATAAATGTCAGAACCAACGCCAGTAAGCCCAGCAGCGCTGCCACGACACCGATCCACTGCGTTTGCGGTGTCATGGGCCAAAGCGGCCGCAGGTACCAGAGGTGGGCAAAGCCACGGAAAGCCGAAACCCAGGGAAGAATGCACCAGGCGATAATGGCAGGAGTCCAAAGCAATCGCAAGCTGCGGCCGGTCTTTTCGCGCGGCAGTACATTGGGATCCTTGCCGATTTTGCGGCTAAGACGAACGGCTTTTATGATGACCGTTCCCCAGTAAATAATTACCCATAACCCTGAAGCAGCGGCTGACAATCTTGGCAGCATCAACATCCGTTAACCTCCGTAGGCCCCATCATAACGAAGTTCATGGAAAACGGGGATTGTGCCATAAAGTCGCAGCCTTTACCGGGTAGTTGTGTCGGAGCTCCCAACGATGCAACGCACGTGAAACGACGCTGAGCATCAAAGATTGTACGCCCGGGTTGGCACTTATATTGATATGGTCTATACCGGTTTGATGAAACGGCACGGGCATATCGCGGACATTCAGGTTGGTTATGTGCGTCATACGGGGATTCACGGCTTTAATGGGTACGCCGCGCAAAAAAGGCATCCAGTCTGTCAGCGGATGACTTTTATAGATGACGAAGCACTGCCGGACGTTGACCGGAATGCGGGGCGGCGTCACCGGATCAAGCAATAAAAGAAGCATGACTTTATACCCGTGATGTCCCAAGTATCGGGCCACCCGAATCTGGTCATCGGCACCGTAGGAGTGACCGACGAGAATAAGTGGACCGTGAAGCATGCGGCGCTTTTCCGCGGAGAGTAAACGGTGTTCAAATGCTATATGTGCTTCATCCGCCAATGCCGCTGCGCTGATGATGTGCCGTCGATTCATCGTCCGTGAGAACGTGTCCATACCTGTTGAGAAAATTCCTAAAAATCCGCGCATGCAATACACATGTCCGGGATATCTGTCAGATTTTCCGGCACACAAGGCCCCATGGACCGCCAGCGGATTCGCCGGCAACCCGGTCAGATCGACGCACCCTGCCAAGGGCGAAATCAGTGACGCGGCCAAAATGAAGAACGCCACGGCCCGCAGTCGCCGTTTAATGCTGTGATTCAGCTGAACTTGTATGAGTGATCTTACCAGCAAAGGCGTCAGCCTTGTCCGGTAAGACTCCGCCAAGGAATTCTTGCACTTATGCGGATTTGTAAGCATTTGCATACCATTGCACTGTTTGAGCGAGGCCCTCATCAAAAAATAACACCGGATCATAGCCAATGACCTTTTGGGCCAGGGTAATATCCGCCAAGGAGTCCCGAACGTCGCCGGGCCGGGGCGCAAGATATTCCGCCTGAACCGATTGGCCTAGATGCTTTACGATCTTTTCCAAAAGATTGTTCAGGCTGATATTTTGTCCGCAGGCAATATTAATCACCTCACCGGACGGGGATCGGGCGCAAATCCCCGCCAGCATATTGGCATGAACAACATTTGAGACGTGGCAAAAATCCCGCGTTTGCCCGCCATCACCGTAAATTTGCGGACGGCGATTTTCCAGCACAGCAGTGATAAATGCCGGAATAACCGCGGCGTAGGCGCTGCGCGGATTTTGCCGGGGGCCGAACACGTTAAAATAACGCAGACAAATTGTCGCCAGACCATACACCTGAGCATAAACGTCGGCGTATAATTCGCCGGCGTATTTCCCCACCGCATACGGGCTTTTGGGCACCGCCTTCATCCCTTCATGCTTGGGCAGCGTGGGGCTTTCGCCATACGCACTGCTGCTGGCGGAATATACAACACGGCGAACTTTTTCCAATCTTGCGGCCTCCAATACATTCAGCGTTCCCCCAATGTTAACTGTATTATAGCGGATCGGGTCAGCCACGGACCCAGGAACGCTTCCCAGGGCAGCCAAGTGAAACACCACTTCAGCGCCGGAGGCGGCCTTACGACACTGCTGCAAATCCGTAATGTCACCCAGCATGAAATCTATCTGCGGTGCGACTTCAGCCAGATTCGCTTCAGAGCCGCCATTAAGATTATCCAACACCCGCACTTTCGCACCGGCGGCTAATAACCCGCGAACCAAATGCGAGCCAATAAATCCGGCCCCACCGGTCACCAGTACGGACATGCTATTGTATGCGGAAAAAATCATGGTATCGTCATTCTCCAGGTAAAGCACCCTGCTGCCCTGCGCGTGCGCATCAAGCGCATAGGCCACGGGGCGATAGTTTTACCAGAAAGCCCCCTGAACGGCGAGCGAACCCACCCGCGAACTCTAAGATGACGCATTATCGCGGCTGACATGCATTATGCTGATTTATCGGGCCGTCATGAAGCCGTACGGTCCCAGGAAACCTCCAGCGTCGCGCCGGGTTTCAGACGCAGGGGTCTCTGAAACCGGATAACCATGCGACCATCAACCACTTTCCCGGTGGCCTGAAGCGCTTCGCTATCGCAGATACACCGCAGTCCTTTCGTTGGATCAGAGCCTTCTACCGGAGTGAGGCCAATGGTAAATTCAGATAATGCCAACTTCCCGGCCTGATGCACAATTCGATGGATCCGCCGTGTTCCGGAATTCATGGCAAAATACTCACCCCATCCGGCGGCAGTGCAAAACAGCGACCGATGATCTGTTTCGGAAATCCGTGGGGTAAATCCCAGCGACCGCCGCACGGCATCCCAACGGAACCCCTGCAGGGCCAGCAGGACGGTCCAGACGCTTAACGGACGAAAATAATGCTCGCCACATTCCACATGATCCCACGGTGCCCGCTGGTGCACATACCGATTATAAACGTCCGTTGTTACGGCAACCGCAAGATCCGTCCGCCCCAGAAACGCCAATGATGAGGAAAACATATATTCAATTCCGGTCCATGGCCCGCTCCACTGCCCCTCGCCACCGGGCGTTCCGCCATGCGGCCAAAATCCGTTAATGTAGGCAATTCCATCATCCGGATTCACATAAGGCATGCCGGGGCGGGTCTTTTGTCGGCAATAATGAAACGCCGCTTCATTATGGAGTTTAACATGGTCACGCGGAAGAATGTCACCCAAATCACAGAGGTCCGCATACCACTGTCCGACCGTTCCGGCCAATAAAATTCCGGTGTTCTCGGTGCCGGTCTGGATATCGCGGGCCATCTGATAATAGTGACCATTCCACAGTTCACGTTCAAAGCTCTTTTTGCCTTTTTCCAACCAGAGGCTGTAATTGGCCTCGGTTGTGGTGTCGCCCAATATCCGCGCCATGCGAATGCCTGCAGCCAGCCCTGCCAACCAGATGCTTGAAACATAGGAAGTTGTGCCGCTCATGGGCCAGCCGTCGAATGTGCTGTCCGGACCGTGATCGTCGGGGAGGAAATCTTTACCCTTATCCGTGCGCTGGTCATAGGCCATGGCCCTGGTGATTACGGGCCACATTTCCCGCAGGTAGCCGTGGTCACCCGACCAGAGATAATCGCGATAGACCATAAGGGCGAACGCAGGCATAAGATCAATTTTGAACCACGCATCCGGATGCTCAAAGGTTCCAGGGAAAAAGTGCGGCATTTCTCCATCGGGCTTTTGATGGCGGGCGCTAAGTCGCATTGAAGTCTTTTGCTGATGGGGAAAAAGAAGCGAAATGGGGTGGGAACCATAAAACGCCACATCCAGTGTCTGCAAACCACAACAGCCCATGCCCTCCCAGACCGCAAACGTGCCGTCTTTTACCCACCAGGTTTCCTTGCTTATCGTGGTAAGCTGGGCGTTGATCGCATCCTTGACCTTGGGCGGCATACTGCTGGCATAGAGCGCATTCTGGAAAGCCGCAGTCTGGTTAAATAATCCCTCATGTGTATCCGCCACTTCGCGGACCACCTCCAAGGAGTTGCGGAACCAGCGGTTGTAAATGTGCCCCAGAAAATTGGCGTTGCTGGAATAGTCATACTGGTTGGGAAAATTCCACGCCAGAACAAATGTCACTTTTTTTGTTTCACGGGGTTGCAGGTCGACGGCGAAGGCCAAGGCGGCGTTGCGCGTATTTTCCGGTCCCACATCTTGTTCCAGCAAGGTGCCATGACTTTCAAAATTAGACCAGAACTTGTCCGCATCGCGCCACTGGACGGCAGCGTGCGCGTCACCGGACAGGGCGACCAAGGTCATATCGCCGCTGGAGGCGTCAAAGGAATCAACCCCGTATCCCGGCGTAAACGTGGCGTGGGCGAGGTGGGCCAATAATCCGCCGTAAAAGAATGGCATTTGCGTCCAGTGCGCCGGCGGCCAGCCGCCCCCGACGGAAGATGCCCATGCCGCCGTGCGGCCGGCACCGTACCGGCCGGTAATTAATAGCGGATCGCCGTCCGATGTTTTCAACACCACTTCTCCGCCGGGCCTTACTTCCGCAATGCGATTGTACCCACCGAGGGTTTCAAGTTCCGGCTCGCCACAAATGAAATCCGCCTTTTTCGCGGCGGCAATGGATGTTTTGCGATTGACAGAATCGGGCGAATGACAGAATTTAATGGGAAGTGCCTGCTCAATGGCTGTGCCCTCAAGATGCCCCCATCGCGTGGAACTGTTGCCGTAGAAAGCATCCCACCCGCCGGTTACCAGCAAGCCCACGCCTTTATGCACCGCATCACGAAGCATGACCATGTTGTCATGTCCCAGGGTGTCGGCGGAATGGGGAATTTCCCCCAGCCAGATTACATCGTACTGTTTGACCAACTCATCCACAGATGAAACCGGCAATTGTATAGGCCCATTGTTGACTGTCACACTGGTATCAAGCGCGAGATTTTTTACTTGGGATAGAACCTCCTTTACGCGGGATGGCATGGATTCCAGCAGCACCAATACCCGCACCGGTTTATTCATCGTGGACGCCTGCGCCTCGGTGCGGCTTTCCATGTGAATGGCGGTCATGGTAGCCGTGCGCTCAAGGCGATTTTGGGTGCCCGTCCAGCCATTGCTTAAGCCCACCGCATTGCGGATCGCCCCCATAAGCACCGCCTGAACCACGGTGTCGGCGTGGTTGGTAAGTTCAAAGGTAAAAATGGCGGCGGGAAGGCCTGATTTGCGGGGCTGATGCGGTATCAGCGGCGACCAGGCCGTCAGCGATACCTCAATTGGAAGAGCTGGTTCATCATAACGCAGGCGTGCAATGGGCGCACGACCCTCAAAGGTGATATTCTTCACTGGTTGGCCCGGATTTGAGGATTGCCGAATTGTTTCCAATCGCCGCGTTACGATGGGCTGCCCCGCTTGGCTGGTGCGCAGGGCGAAAAAAGTATCAGGCAAAACCAGCCGCTGTGCCCAGTTGTTAAAAATCTGCCACTCGTACATGCCGCCGTCAGCGCGAAGCTCAAACGTGCCGGCACCCATGCCCCCCAACGGAATGCCCGATGCCATCGGCGGATGAAAAACGATAATCTTGCCGTCCGGCCCGCGCAAAGGGACACCAATTTCTTCCGCATAGGCTTTGGCGGTAGCGGAAAGGGCCGGGGTGATAGCCATAGCCGTCGAGGCGGCACCGAGTACTTTAAGGAAGTTGCGTCGTGATACGTCGCGTGGTTTGACAGTAGCGTCGGAGTCCGTCATGTTATCATACACCTTTTGATGACCCCTTGGAGATCTCCGTCTGCGACCTCCGGCTGCAATTACCCGCGTAGTTATATGGCGGTATTGAAAAATGTCAAACCCGTGCGGTGTCATGAAAAGGTCATGATCACAGAGTGTCGGTGCGGCATCAACAGGATGGTTTTCAACTCATGTTTCGGGCGGACAATTGTTCCGGCCTCCAGAACCATCCCATAGAGCCTCGATTGATTACGATAAAACAACTTCTTAGATGTGTTCCCAAGAATGCCGGTTCGGTGCGATGTACTCCAGGTCATTTCCATAGCCCAATGAACATCAGGTGACGCGGGACGATCCAAATGCCATGCCAGCCGATTGGGTCGGCATATGATATTCATGGTGCCAATCCGCTTGATTGGAAAACGGACACGCATGGCATTACCCGCAAGCGGCGTGATGGAAGGTGGACCATCCATTAAAAATGGAATTCGCTTCCCGTTGGCCCCCAACGCGACCAGTCGAATTCCCGCGCGGCGGCCACGACTGGAACTCCACAGGAATCCATCGATAATCGGCAGCGCGTAAACCGCCATATCGTTGGTGTCGGCTGGCTTGCGATGGTATGGGGAAACGACTTTTTCATTGAAGAGATGAATGTCACGTATTTTGAATGTATTTCCGTGCCAGTACAAATTCGCACGATAAAATCGGGAGTTATACCATACGGTTCGATGGCCCTGATGCTTCCAATCGACTAAAGCTGTGACGGACGTGGCCGGCGTTACAGCAAACGACCGCTTGAACCAGCGGCCGGACTGCTCCAAGGTTTCCGCCTGCAATACGCCGGTGGCCGCGAGATGCGCGATTATCGGAAACTGCAGTTCTATGCCTTGCTTCATTGCCGGCCAACCGAATGAATTTTCCTGCCCGGCCTGGGCATAAGCAAAAGCCAGGCACGGTTCCCGGGCTATAACATCGAGAAACCATTGCACCCATTTTCTGGATCGCCCACCGGGCGAATAGACCGTCTCCAGCGTTATAACCCCCTGCCCGTCGCCCCCGAGACCCTCCTGATACTGGTAAATAGGGTCGCTGCCAAGCATTCGAAAAACAGGGATATTGATCTGAGCGCGTCGGTTTTGTGCCGGCATATAGGCGTTAAGGCGACTGGGATAATAGGCCTGACTCCAATAGCCGCCCCAGAGCGTGTAGCCGTCCGTGGCTGCTTGATCCTTGCAGTTACATGAAGCCACGACACCATAGTTTTCCGCCAGATGGGACAGGGTGATTTCATCGAGGTACCACGCCCCAACGGTTGCCGGAAATTTCCCAAAAATACTTTTGAACTTGGTCATGAATACGTCGGCAAGTTTCTTGCGATCATCGGGCGAATAGCCAACAGTGAAATCTACCGCGACGTGCCAATCCCATTTCCAAGTCGCAGGCCCGCGCCATGGAATTCCGGCTTGTTGCACCAAGGCTCGCGGTATTTCCAACCACGCCCCGATTTCCACCTCTTTAGCAGCGTGAGCTTTAAAAAGCTGCTGATAACGTGGATTAATTAAGGCGTCGTATTGCAGGGCAAAAGTTCCCGGCAGATTCAGATGCTGCAATAATGCAAGTTGATGCGCGGTGGCTTCATACAGAACATCTTCCGAGTTGGCGAGCCGCGGATCAGAATTACGCACGAAATTGTAAATATTAACAATACGTCGGGATTGCACGGCGGATGCGCCATGTTCTGCCGCTGCCCCAGACACATCTCGTACCGACAGAAGCGCTGCGGAGCCTGCCACCCGGGCAAGAAACCGCCGCCGATTTATTGCATCTAGGATTGCGAAGCTCATTACACCAGCCCTGACGGCGGCCGATCTGATTTGGCACTGGCCCAATCCTTATTGGGTTTACTGCCCATGCGGAAATACAAGTCGCCGCCGGCGAGAATATCCGCATTGGTAAACCACGCGCGGGTTAATTCGCGGCCATTGAGTTTGGCACTTTGTATGTACATATTCTCATGCGAATTGTTCTCCGCAATGATGGTAAAGGTGGTTCCTTTGGCCGGGTTATGAATCTTGGCGCGGTTAATCAGCGGGCTGCCGATGATGTAAACCCCGGTAACCGCATTGACCGGATAGAAGCCCAAGGCCCCTAGGGCAAAACAGCTGGAGGTTTGTCCGCAGTCGTCGTTGCCGGGAATACCGTTGGGGGTATTGTTGTAAAGGCCCAGGACTTTACGAATCCAATATTGCGTTTTCCAGGCCGCACCGGCAAAGGGATATAGATACGGAATGTGATTGCTGGGTTCATTGCCCTGGGCGTCCTGCCCCACCATGCCGCTGATATCGGGTGGAGAAGCATAAACTTTGGATGGAGCGGTAAACAGGGCATCGAGTTTGGCGATAAATGCCTGATCACCACCTAACAGATCAATGAGTCCCGGTACGTCCTGCATGACATTAAATGTGGCTTCCCACGCGTCTGATTCGGTGTAATCATGCCAGTATTCCTGATCCGGCCGGAACGGCGTGCGCCAGGATCCGTCTTC
>JAJZGH010000354.1 GCA_021798635.1 Planctomycetota bacterium
TTTGGGCAGGTGTGCCACGCGCTAAGAATAACGCAGTCGTACTGGAAGATCGAACGCCGACGGTGGCGGCAACTCTTGACGGCATTGCTGAGAGAGAAATGTTTCGGCAGGCGCTGCTGATTGCCGCCCACGACGGAATGGGACTGACTATTCGTGACAGCGCCCTGGGAGAGGCTGAAGAGTCCCATGGTCTCCCCGGAGCCAGGAACCTGAACTTGGAACTCACCCTTTCTCCCGGTGGAAATTCCGTCAAGTTAGTACTCCAAGGGGACGTTAAGGGAAGGCTGCCGACCTATTGGTCCGGGATCGTAAAAGGGATTCGCACCGACGGTATCGTGCGCGTTGCCGCGTTAGCTCGAGCGCTGGAACCACTTTCCCGCGGGGGATTTATTATTGCGCTAAAGAAAGCCGGATTTGCCGGACACGGGCCGACAGGCACAGGTGCCAAACTATCGCCTCAAATTAAGGCCGAACTGCACACCATGAACTTTATTGCTCAGTTCGCCGTCGTCCGAAGCGTCGATGCCGCAATTCAGTCGCATGGACCCTCACCGGAGGCGCTGTCAGCGCTTGCCCGCGCTTATGCGAATCTCGGCCGGCTAACGGATCACCTTTGGACTGCCTACCGGGATGTCTTCAAGGCGCGGGCGATTCTTTACGCTTACCGCCTCGCGGCATTGTATCCGCACGCTGCTTGTGTAGATTGGACCAAAGCGTACGTCGACATGCTGATCGGCCTGCCGATGCATGCCGTGCGCCAGGTCGCGCGAGCGGAAAAGGGACATCCAACCGGCCTCAAGGTCCCGGTCTGGGCACCTTGGGTAAAAAAGTTCGCGGAATATGACCCCATTGGCCTTCATCATGCCAGCAGGACTGCGGGCCCGTATTCCCAACTTGCAAATGTCCTTGCTGCCGCTAGCGTTGAGTCCCAATACAACTTGGCGCTACAGCACGGAATTGCGCGGAGCGCCATGGCTAACGCCCAGCCGGATTGCTTTTTCCTTATTGAGCTTCTGGAAACGGATCCGAACATCGGAGTAGGCCACCAGATCACTTATTTGGCCGACAAGGTTCTCGTGCAGTCTCTGTGCCTGCGGCTTCCCGGCGTCCCCGGCGTTCCCGCCTCGTTCACAAATGCGCTGGAAAATGTGCCGCTGCAACCCAGCGCGATTCAATCCTTGAGAACTATTATTCATCGATTGCGGAGCGCCGGCAAACTGGGCGTGGATCAGGGCAACCCGTCGCTTCAGGCCCTTGCTGCGGTTACAAAATCCACCGCATTGCTGAACTGCGAGCGATGCCTCGAATTTCTTCGATTTCGATGGGATGTGGGCTTACCCGACGTGCGTAATTACCTGTCTCAAATCAAACCGCTGTTCCACACTAGCCACTTTTGGCCGCTGCTGGAGGCATTCGGGATTAATGTTACCTCACCGGAAAGACAACGGACTTTGGCGTCCATCCTGCAATCCACACGCCTGCGGAACGAAACAATTGGGATATCCCGGTTAACCGATATTTTCGGCAGTGCCCTGAGTTTGCGCGTTCGGCAGCAATGGAAGCAGTTGGTTGAGGAGGCTAAGCAAAATCAGAGTGTTTTAACTGACGAGGTTGACGAAATCGTGCGGATGAACCTCTCCCCGTCCAACGATCGGGCACCAGTTGACGATCCATACGATCCTTATACCACGGCGTGGGCACTTGTCTGGCAGCATCCCGGAAAGGCGGCATCCTTTTTTCTCAACCACCACGTTCTAAGCGGTGATCCGGCGCTCACCGGTGAGCTGGGATATTGGTACTATAGGCAGAACCAGCGAGCCGACGCTCTGAAATGGTTAACACGGTTCAACCACATTGATCCTCGTGAACTGTGGAGTATGACCGACTTAGCCGGCATCTATCGGCGAGAACACGACGGCCGAATGTATGTGGCCACGATGCGAAAAATGATTTCCGCCCAACACGACGCCGTCGCCGCCGCCGATATAGCCTCGAAGCTCGCCGATTATCTGATGGATCATGGGCACTACCGACAAGCCAAGGCGCTGGTGGTAAGCGGAGCACAGACGTGGGCGGCTTTACCAATGCTGGCTGCCGCGCGCGTCTACGAGCATCTTGGGGACTTCTCGGATTCGGGAAAATGGGCTCGCCGGGCCGCGCAGCGTTATGGCGGATACACGGCGTTTCAATGGTATTTTTGGTGCATGAGAACGGGCCGGGGTGATTCTGAAACTGCCAGGCGGTTAGTGGTCTCCAACCTGAATCAGGTCGAGCGCGGAGCGACTTGGGCATACCCGGCGTTTATTCAGATGACCGGGCGCCCGGAGACCGCCATGCGCGATTGGGCCGCATGTTCGCAATCTTCCAGAGGGGTCCCCTGGGCCTTGCTGCATTCGGCAGCCATCGCTGCTTCATTGAAAAATTCGGCCCTGCGCGACCAATATTTGCGCAATGCGGTTGCAGCCTCCGGAGAGCCCGGCAGCGGGCGGCTGGGGAAGGCTTTTGGTAAGCTGGCCCGACTTATCCAGACCGCAATCAGCAAGCACTCCCGCCTCGACCTTGCTGCGGTGCGGAGGCTTGAGAATCGCTCGCACCGGCTATGGAGTCCGTCAATGTGCTACATTGTCGGCTCTATGGAACAGTCGCGCGGTAACCTCAAGGCTGCGCAACGGCAATATCTGCATTGCATTAAGCATTACACCACCTATTCACTTGACCGCACACTGGCGACAATCGCGCTGCGTAAAATGGGGGTTCATTTCAACCCTGAAACGGGTGCTGTGCGGAAGCCATCAAAATAGTGGCACCTGCCATCGCGATCCGGAGCGGCGTTTTCATTTTACATTGCCGACATTCACCCTTAGGCTACTGGTGGGTTTTGTTTGCAATAGAAAAGGTTGTTTATGAATATTGCGGTTATCGGCGGGGCGGGATATATCGGTTCCCATGCGGTGAAATTACTGATTGAACGTGGGCACACTGTTATCGCGATTGATAATCTGACCATGGGCCATCGCGCATCGGTGAACAGCAAGGCCCGGCTGGTGGTGCTGGACTGCGCGCATACGGCGGCCTTGGCGGCACTATTTCAGGCCCACAAAATTGAAGCGGTTATGCATTTTGCAGCCAGTGCGTATGTCGGCGAAAGTGTGCAGGATCCGAGAAAATATTACCGCAACAATGTTTCCAACACCATCAGCATGTTGGATGCCATGAACCTTGCGGGCGTTAAAAAGCTGGTATTTTCCAGCACCTGCGCCACCTACGGCGAACCGCAGCGCGTTCCGATTACCGAAGATTTGCCTCAAAACCCCATCAGCCCGTATGGCCAAAGCAAACTGATGGTTGAACATATCTTGAAAGATACCGCCCATGCCGAGGGTTTGGCATTCGCTGCACCACGCTATTTCAATGTGGCCGGGTCAGCCCTTGACGGCAGTATCGGCGAGGATCATCGCCCCGAAACACATTTAATTCCCATCGTGCTGCAAGTGGCCCTGGGCCAGAGACCGGCGGTGGATATATTCGGCAATGATTATCCGACGGCCGATGGCACATGTATCCGGGATTACATCCATGTGTGGGATCTGGTTGATGCGCATCTGGTGCTGCTGGAAAATCTGCAGCCGGGCCAAGGGTTGTTTTACAACCTCGGCGTGGGGCGCGGCTACAGCGTGCGGGAAATTATTGAAGCCTGCCGCAAAGTCACCGGCAAAACAATACCCACGCGTGAAACCGCCCGCCGCCCCGGCGACCCCCCGGCACTTTTTGCCTCACCGGATCGCATGGCCAAAGATTTTTCCTGGAAAGCCAAAATCACCGATCTCAACGAGATTGTAGATTCGGCGTGGCGCTGGTTCCAAGCC
>JAJZGH010000355.1 GCA_021798635.1 Planctomycetota bacterium
CGGCCTGCCCCATTGGGACGCCGCCACTGCGCGGCAGAAGCGCGACGGCATGTGCTGGAAAACCGCGGATGAACGCTACAACAATGGTTCCGCTTTTAAGCTTACCTGCCGCAGTGCCGCAGGCGTAATGGTCACACTGATTGCCGACAACTATTATGGCTACTGCAAAAAGGAAGTGAAAACCCAGATCAGCTTTGCCGCCAATCTTCTGGGCAATGCCGAAGAGGAACATTCCGGCGGCGCGGTGGCCTTTGCCAGTTACAGCCTGGGCACCGAATACACGCACCGCGAAAAATACTGGAACAGCCGAACCTTTGATGATGTGGTCCGTGACTATGCCGCCATCATGACCGTGATGCCCGAAGGCTATGGCATTGATAAGCGCTATCCGGAAATTATTTATCTGCCCCATGAAGTTCACATGGACTTATACAAACTCCTTATAACATGGAAAAAAGAGGGCGTTGAACACAATATTCCCCTGCTGGCGGATAAAATTTATGTGACTCCTTCCGGCGAGAAACTCTTCCTCAACAAGCATCCCGGCTCGGAAAGATTCCGGATTGTTGTCACCACCGCCGAAGGAACTTTTTGTCATAAACCCTGCACCGTCAGCGGAGGCGGCAAAAGTGAAATCAGTAAAAGTCTTGCTGATTACATGATCTACGGGCCGATTTACATCAACAATCTTGAAGCGGACCTTAATGAAGTCCAGGGCATTCTCAAAAAAGATCATTCCGTGCGCTGGGTCGACGGAAAGCAACCGCATGATTACGCCGTCACAGCCAGCCGGCCGATTCTCAGCCCGCGACGCTCTCTGGGCAGTGTCATTAAACTCCTTACCCCCAGTGCGGATTACACCGATGAATACAACCGCTGGCTGACATCCATTCCTGTGAACATTCTGGCTTTGGTATTTCTTATCAAGCGATTGTATCAACCGGAATGGGGTGACAATTGGCGGCATCATTTTTCCGTGGACATTATCAATGGGGAACCGGGACACGAACTCAAAATGGATGGCCGCAAGGCCGCCGGAACATATCTGCGTGTGGGCCTGCTGCCCAACGGCGCGTGGAACACCTTCAAAGTCCGGCAGGATTTTTTCCCGGCCGCCAAGGTGCAGATGGAAGATGATATTACCGCTTCCACCGTCATTTCGGCCCGCCAGATGCCGTTTCGTATCACGTCCACCGACGCCCCATCCGTTAAACTCACCATCAACACCGAAACGCGCCTATTTCAAAGACCCGATGATGCGGTTTATCCCGGTTTAGATAAACAAACCGAAACAGATATGGCCAAGAGCGACAATTTCCTCTCCAACTATGAACCCTTGGATACAGCGGCGGTCGGACAGATCGTTGACCGAATTACCGAATTTGATGCCTATACCGAACCGCTGAAACGCCTTTTGCGGCAAGCCGCCAACAGCGGTCGTGGATATGTTGTTTCTTCCGCGCATCCGCGGATCGTGGATGGAAAACCCAGCAAAAATCCGCGCTATCTTCAGTACCGGCCGGATTTAGCCCGGCCCCGGGAAACGTATCTTGCCCAGATGGGGGTCCGCCTGGCACGGGCGCTGCCGTTGGATGTGCCCATCGTATTCCCGGTGGATGCCGTACTTTTAGGCCGCCGTAATAATCCGCCCGATGCCAAAGCGGGCATTCGGGCTTTGGCGGTTTACAATCCCATTCATTATCAGGAACTGCCTGAACTGTTCATGGATTTTATCTGCTCGCTTACCGGAGCCAGCCCCTCCACCACCGGTGCCGGAAGTGAAGGGGCCTTAACCAAAGGGCCTTTTAACGCCCTGTTAACCACCGCCGATCTCAACGCCGCTTTAGTCAGCTATGTGCTTACTGGTCTGGCTGGATTTTCCACCGCCGCAGGCTACGCCGGCCCAAAACGCCGCTTTGGCCATGATATCAGCCTGCTGATTCCCGAACTCTGGTGTCGGCTAAAGCCGCAGGAACGCAATCCGGCGTTTCTCATTGCAGGCGGATACCTTGAGAAAATGGAAGATTTTGAATACGAAGGCAAAACCATACCGGCCAGCCGCCTGGGTTATCGCGTGACTGCGCGCTTCATGCGGACATTTTTGGGCCGCATTTTTGATAACCCCGCCCGCGTGTTTGATGAAGCGGTTCTTAAGCCGGAACTTCAGGGGCTGGATGTATTTGTTGATGGCATTCTGAACATTGCCGAAACGCAGCAGCGCGTGGCGATGCAATATTTTGACGATGGCTCCGTGCAGCAGGCGTGCCCGCCCATTCAGGCGATTTTGCACATCATGGCTTACGGCCAATTTGAAGGCAAAGATATTCGCCATCCCGAAATCCGCCGCATGTTCACACGCGATCATGTCCTGGCCAGTGATTGGTATAAAAAACGTCTGGACGCTAAACAAATGGTGGACATCAATCTATGGACGCGCCATGTCAGCTATCTGCAAGCCTATATCGGCCAAACCCACGATGAAACCGGTCTGGAGGGCTTGCAGCTTACCACCCGCCTGGCCAAAGCACAGGAGCAACTCGCCATTGTCGGCCGTCCCGGTTATCTTCAATCTTTGATTGGCACCATCGGCGTGGACCCGCGCCTGTATGGCCCGGCGTAAAACAACGAGGACTGGTATGACCGCCCGGATCATTGACGGCAAATTACTCTCCGCCCAAATTAGACAACAGGTGTCCAGCGACGTTCAGGCCCTTAAGGCGATGACCCGGTCCGTGCGCCTTGCCGCAATTCTCGTCGGCAGCTCCCCCGCCGCCCGCGTGTATGCTGATAATCAGGCCCGCACCTTTGCCCAAGCTGGTGTGGAGTATCAACTCCATGAACTTCCGGAACATACCACACAAACGGAACTTGATGCCGTGCTGACCAAACTGGCCAAGGACCCCTGCGTTACCGGCATCATGGTACACCTGCCGCTGCCGCCGCAGATTAATACGCAGCAGACGCAATATCATATCGACATATTAAAAGATGTTGAAGGTGTTAACCCCGCCAATATCGGCAACGTGCTCTATGGCCACCCCATCATCGCTCCCTGCACCGCCTTGGCGGCGGTGGCCCTCATTGACACGACCGCTGTGCCGTTGCAAGGAGCCGAGGTTACCGTAGTGGGTGCCAGCCGCATCGCAGGCCGTCCCGCCGCACTTTTACTGACCGAACGCGGCGCCACCGTCACCGTCTGCCATATTCATACGCGCGACTTGGCCATGCACACCCGACGTGCGGAAATTCTAGTCGTCGCCGTCGGCAAACCGGGCCTCATTCAACCGTTCCATGTCCGCCCCGGTGCGGTGGTGATCGACATTGGCATTAACCGCGTTACCGCGACAGATGCCACCGGCAAAAGCGTCACCAAAACCGTCGGCGATGTTGATTTTCCAGCGGTATCCGAAACAGCAGCCTGGATCACCCCGGTCCCCGGCGGCGTCGGCCCCGTCACCGTCGCCATGCTCCTGAAAAACACCGTCCGCGCCGCCCGCCTGGTCCACGGCCTGGACCAGCCGTTCTAGAGTTCTGGAAATAAAAGTGGCCGTGAATCATTCACGGCCACCGGAAAAGCGGAGAGAGTGGGATTCTCGGTCCGTTGCGACTCCCCCTGTGGGGGAGTTAATAATACCGCGAAAACATTGTGTTTTGCAAGCGATCGGATTTTTATTTTCTCATGACATTGCAGGCTGTCGCAATGCCAACTGCCACAAAAACGCCACAAGGGAGTTCTCTGGACAGTTCCGAAGGGCCTGTGACAGTTTATGCAGCCTTTTTTTTGATCTTAGCCAAAACGTAGGCTGGCCGGTTGGCCCAGAGGCGTTCCCAGCGGGCGTCCTGACTTTT
>JAJZGH010000096.1 GCA_021798635.1 Planctomycetota bacterium
CCTGGCGCTATGGGAACTCACGCATGAGTCCAATACGCCCGGCAAGGTGGTGGTGGATGAGGCGATTAACATGGCCAAAGAATATTCCACCGAAGACAGCTCCGGTTTCATTAATGGCGTACTGGATGCGGCGATGAAGCAGCATAATCTGCTGACCGACGAGCCTGGATGAGCGCAGGTGTCGCGTCGACCCATGCGCGCACTAATGTTGCCGAAATGGCCAAAGATCATTCCTCAACGACGCAGCACGGCGGTAACATTGAGCCGCTACACCATTTTACGGAGGAATTTTAAGCAGTGACATCGCCAGAAAATCGCGGCTCCACAACGGAAGGTGTCGGCGTCTCACCGTCGCTTGGCCCGGTTATGGAATATGAACAGATGGCCGCTCACGCCACACTCTTCGGGCGCGAAGTGTGGCGACTGGCGGGGTTGGCAATTCTGATTGGCGCGGTAGCTGCCATGGCCGCCATTGCGCTGTTGCGTCTAATCGGCCTGCTGACCAATCTCTGTTTTTACGGCCGATTCTCGTTTTCCTTTGCTGATCCAACCTCCGCGCATCTGGGAGTATGGATTATCGCCGTGCCCATCGCGGGCGCTGTGGTTGTGGGGCTGATGGCCCGCTTTGGCCACGCCGGCATCCGCGGCCATGGCATTCCCGAAGCCATGGAAACCATTCTGACCAATCAAAGCCGCATCCCCAAGCGGATCACATTGTTAAAACCTCTTTCCGCCGCCATCAGCATCGGCACCGGCGGCCCGTTCGGTGCGGAGGGACCGATCATTGCCACCGGCGGAGCGTTTGGATCCCTGGTGGGGCAAATACTGCATACCACGGCTGACGAACGCAAAATTCTACTTTCCGCCGGCGCGGCCGCAGGCATGGCCGCCACGTTCGGTTCGCCGGTATCAGCGGTATTGCTGGCGGTTGAATTGCTGTTATTTGAGTTTCGCGCCCGATCTCTGGTGCCTGTGGCGTTAGCCAGTGCCACCGCCGCGGGTTTGCGGATCATATTCATGGGTGACAAACCCATTTTTTTCATGCCCAATGTCGGGCCGGCCGAACACTGGTCGCTGGTGATTTATGCCATCATTGGTTTATTTGCCGGCGTGGCCGCGGCCGGTGTGACACGCTTGCTGTATCTGGTGGAAGATGGCTTTGAAAAATACAGCCACGTGCATTGGATGTGGTGGCCCGCCATGGGTGCCGTCGTCGTGGGCATTTGCGGGTATTTTGATAATCACACCATGGGTGTTGGATATGACAATATCTCGCACCTGCTGACCGGAGGCATGGCTCTCAAAGCCATTTTAATGCTTTTAATTCTGAAGTGGATTTCATGGACCGTAGCCTTGGGCAGTGGCACCTCGGGCGGTACGCTGGCACCGTTGTTCACACTGGGAAGTGCTTTGGGGCTGTTATTGGGCATGGCGGCGGTGCATCTGTTTCCTGATGCGGGCGTGGATGTCCGCGTGGCCGCATTAGTCGGTATGGCCGCCTTGTTCACCGGTGCGTCAAGGGCTTTGCTTACCTCCATCGTTTTTGCTTTTGAAACCACCATGCAGCCGCACGGCTTGCTTCCGTTACTGGCCGGCTGCACGACTGCCTTTCTGGTTTCCTGCCTGCTGATGCGCGATACGATTATGACCGAAAAAATCGCCCGCCGGGGCATTCGTGTGCAGACGGAATATTCCACAGATTTTCTGGATCGTCTTTTTGTACGCGATGCGTATACCCGACAGGCTGTATGCCTTGACGCCTCAAAATCCATCGCGGAAACGCGCGAGATTATTTATGCGAAATGGTCGGTACTGCGCCACCACGAATTTCCTGTGATCGACGATGAGCAAAAACTTATCGGCGTGCTGTCTTATCGTGAAATTCTCGACACGCGCGAAAATCCGACAGGCACGGTGCGGAATTTAATCAAACGCCAAGCCGTGATCATTGAGCCGGACAGCCCGTTGCGGCTGGCGGATAATCTCATGTCGCGCTATAACATAGGCCACCTGATTGTTACCGAACCTGAGAATCCGAATCACGTAATCGGTGTGATCACAAGAACCGATCTACTGTCAGCCCATCGACGGTTAAGCTAACCGACAGGTGCCGCGGCCTGCGCTGGGGTATATGGTACAGCGGGGTTTCACGCATCGGGGAATAGAGTAACATTCCACCGCTTGTGGCTCTTAATCTCGGAGCCTATGGTGCTATGTATTGCATGGTGCCGCCGGCGTATCGGGCTTCCAGCGATCTACGCTTCCCAGCGAGCGGGAGAACTGTTTTGAAAATAGGGAATCTGCTTGACCGCAATAAAGGCCATAGGATAATGGCCTTCATGGAATTCGAGAGTGCCGACAGTCCGAATTACGGGATGTTAATTTCGCGGTTCGAGGAGAGCCGCCAATGGGACCGCGCTCTTGAGACGGCGCAGGAATGGCTGTCGCGCGAACCGCGCGGTGGCCGAGCCCATCTGGCCGCCGGACAGGCCCTGTTGAATCTCGGCCGCCCGGCCGAGGCCGAACACCATCTCGCGCAGGCTCTGGCCCAAAATCCGGATAGCGACCTGGCCCTCCGCTTTATGTCCATCGCCCAATTCAGGCAAAAACGATTTCGGGAGGCGGACGACTCCATTAACAAGGCCCTGTCCCTGAACCCGGAAGGCGCTTTTCACTGGTTCCACCTCGCGGATATGTTTTTTCAACAGGGAGATTTAGCGTCGGCTAAAAAGTACGCAAAACGGGCTCGTGACCTCGCCCCGCAAAACGCCGACATCCTGGGCCTCTTGGCGCGGTGTGAGCCCACCGACGACGACAGCAGGTTGTGGAAATATCGGCAGGCTTTAGAACTTGATCCCGAAAACGCGGAGATTCACAATAATATCGGAGTATATTATTTGAATTCGAAAGCGGATTATGAACGAGCCGAGGAATATTTTCGCCGGGCGCTTTTCTTTGAGCCAACATTAAAGGTAGCACGGTCGAATCTATTCATCACGGTCAGACATTCGGATGCTGTTTACCGCGCCTTATGCGGCCCCAAAGATATCTTTTTACGGTGGCTGCACATCGGGCGGGAAGAATGCCAAAGGAGCATTCCATTCTATCTTCCCCCTCTATTTATCGCTCGGCAATTATGTTGGATGTTAGCAAGCCAGCTTGCCCTTGCGGGGTTGATCCTCTGGGCCATGTGGTTCTGGCCGCTGGTCAAAGTCTATGAGTTCATAATGGTCGGCGACATTCGCGCCAGGACAGGGGAAATCGGCTCCAGGCGTGGAGGATTTCTTAACTACCGTAAGTGGCCGCCGCGGCTGAGATTGGCGATCTTCGCGGTCGTGCTGGTTTCGTTTTGGGGCGGGCTGGCCTATCTGTGCGTTGCCTTTCCAGTGGCTGATGACGGCGTATTATTCGGTATTATCGGCGTTGGTCTGCTGCTGGGACTGTTGGGACTTATCGGCTCTTCGATCTGGGGCCATGCGAAAAAGATGCGAAATCGGTTTCATGTGCGGCGACGAGCCCGGCGTCTGGGCGGCTCACTGTTGCCCGATTCTGAAAATGTGGAGGCACCATGGATGAACGAACCCTAACGCTTCTCGAAAAAGCTTTGCGCGCGTCACCTGAAGACTGGGAAACTCGCTCACATTTGATCGACCAATTCCTCGCCTCAAATCAGGCCAGCCGCGCCGCCGACCTCCTGAAAGATGCCCCCGCTGTGCCGGATACCGAGGAGGACCTGTTGCGCAAAGCCCGCGTCGAGCTGGAGACGGATCTATCCGAAGCACAATTAACCCTCGAAAAAATCATCGGTCGCAATAAAGCCTGTGCTCAAGCTTACCTGCTTCTGGCGCGGCTGTTTAAAAAACGCGGACTCCGCGACGAAGCCAGGAGGAAACTTGGGGCGGCGACCGTCATCGATGAGTCGCTTAGGGACCCAGATCTCGAATCTTGGCTGGGCATTGATTCACACCCCTCGCAAACGCCCTCTGTCGCTCTCGTGGGAGCCGGCACTTCCGAAAACCATGAAGCTCCGGACGATTCGTCCGCAGTCGCAGCGGCTGACGATACCACCGGCACTGCGGCCTTGGCCGACGGCGCAGGACGACCGAAAACCACGTTCGACGATGTTGGCGGAATGCACGATGTGGTGGAGCGCATTCGAATGAATATTATCTATCCGTTTAAAAACCCCGAAGTTTTCCGCAAGTTTAAGAAAAAACCGGGCGGGGGGATACTAATGTACGGACCACCCGGTTGCGGCAAGACCCACATCGCCCGGGCGACTGCTGGTGAATGCGGTGCGACATTTATTCCTGTCGCGATCACCGATATTCTTTCCAAATGGCTCGGCGAAAGCGAACAACATCTGCACCAAACCTTTGAGGTGGCTCGGCGCCGCTCGCCTTCGGTGATTTTCCTGGACGAAATCGATGCTATTGGTGCCAGCCGTTCGGGCACAACCGCGGCCATGTCTCCGCTGGTGAACGTGCTGTTGACTGAATTGGACGGCATCTCCGCCAAAAACGAAAACCTCATGGTGCTGGCGGCCACCAACACCCCCTGGCGCGTGGACAATGCTTTGCGCCGGCCAGGCCGGTTCGACCGCGTCCTGTTCGTTCCGCCACCCGACGAGCCGGCGCGGCAAGCCATCCTTCAAATCCATTTGCGGGGCCTTCCAACTGAGGATCTCGACCTTAAAAAATTAGCGCGCATAACGGAACGTTTTTCCGGTGCCGACCTGCGTGCGGTTGTCGAGCGGGCCTCGGAAAAAGCCATTTATGAGGAGATGCGGACCGGCCGACCGGGGAAGGTGACTCAGAAGTGGCTCGCGGACGCTATTAAAGAAATGGGACCGTCTACCGCCGAATGGTTGGAGACCGCCCGCAGCTATGCCGCTTACGCCAATCGTGCCGGCCTATATGACGACCTTGTCGCCTTCTTCGAAAAGTGAAATCCATCCCGGCGATTGAGCCACTTCGCAACTGAGCCGGATTCGCGGTCGGTGTAAATACGAGGTGCTTTTCCGGTCATAGAGTTGTGTGAAGCTGCATAAGAAAAAGCAAATATTTGGATTTTCTGCTTGCTTTTCCTTTTTGCTGGTTATTATCATGTCCATTGATGATTCAGCGGTGGTGTTCTGCGCCGCTGTATCGGGAGTTGTGGTGGTAGTTTTTGTGCTGGACCAAGTTAAGTTAACTGAAAAATCCGGAGCCTGGCTGCCCCAGCGTTTTCGAAGCCAAATGCGGATCAGGTATGCGGGCGGCATTACGGACACAACCGTACTTTATGGGGACGTTAAAAAGGTATCCCCGACCTGCAACAATCACTCCCCTGAGCTCAAGCTTAATATTCCCAATGGAACGCCGGTCTGGAACGAGGACCGTCCCACGATCCAATACATCTGGAAAAATGGCAAGGTTGTCCCCGCGCACGAAACGGCGAATCTGAAGAAGACTGACGCGCAGCGTTAAGGGCTTCCCTGATGACGAGAATAGTACCGGTGGGCCGCTGGGATGGGTTGAGCCGATTTGTCAAAAAATATTTTTGCCCGCATCATCTATGCCTGCGGCGCGTTGGGCTAAGTACGTCGTGGGCTTGCGTCGGCGGGCGGTAGAGTCCACAATCATGATTGTTAAGGTGCAGCGCAGGGGTGTTCCTGCAAGCGCGGAGAGGTAATGTCGCAAAACGCAGTTCAAAGTATCTCGGCGGATACACCGCTATTGCAGGAATTTCCGCCCCTGCTGCGCAACCGTAATTTCTTTCTCTTAATGAGCGGCTACGTGGTTTCCGTCATCGGGGACCGGGTACATTTTCTCGTGATGCTGCAACTGCTTTGCTACGTCGTGCTCAAACGCCATGTGGAATCCGCCCAGCACGCGGCACAGCTTAATTTAGCCATGTTTTTACCGTTTTTGCTTCTGGCCCCACTGGGCGGGGTTATTTCCGATCGTCTGCCGCGACGCTGGGTCATGATTTCCTGTGATCTGGTGCGCAGCGTCGTTGTCATTATCGCGCGGACCGTTCTGCTGGTGGCGGCCTATCACAGCACGCTTTCCACCGGCACGCTTCTGTTCATGCTGTTTGGATCAGAAATTATTCTCTCCTGTTTTGGAGAAATGTTTTCACCGGCCCGCGCCGCCATCGTCCCGAATCTGGTGCATCCTCGGGAGTTGTTACAGGCCAATTCTTTTCTTTCCGTGGCCGGGACCATTTCCACACTTTTGGGATTTATTCTGGGCGGATTATTGCTGAAATTCGGGTTGGACATCGCCATGTACGTGGATGCCGGCACATACTGCCTGTCGGCCTTTGCGGTATTTTCCATGCGTATGCGGCCGGGGATGGATCGGCCCGAACCGGTGCGCGGAGGTCGTCACAACAGTCTGCTGAAGGAATTGAAAATTGCCTTGGGCTATCTGAAAGTCCATAAACATCCGCTTCAGGCTATTTTGCTGGAGTTGGCGTTCACGACTGCCAGTGCGGTGATCCTTAATTGTATGCCCGCCATTGTTACCGCTCGCTTTGGTCTATCCAACAGTGATTTCGCCTATTTTCTGGGCGTTGCCGGTATCGGTATGATTGTCGGGGCGGTGCTGGTCAGCCGGGCACGCAATGGCATTCCCAAGGAAATTGGAATTGGCTGGTCTACAGTTGCCATCGGTGTTGGATTACTGATGGCGGCGTGGGCAGCGCATTGGGAAACCTTTCTCATCTGGTTGACAGTCGCGGCGATGTTTGGCGCGATCATGTTCATCACCGTTGATACGCTGCTGCAGCGGGTGGTGCCGGATTACATCCGCGGCAGAGTCATGGGAGCGCGCGATCTGATTACGACCTTCGGATTGCTGATTCCCACGGTGCCCATTGCGTTCTGGAGAAATGTTGATTCCTATATCATGAATATCATCGTGGGGACCGGCGTAGTGATCGCTATCCTGGGTGCCGCGTTGCTGATTGTTTATTACCGTCGCCAACCGTTTCCTATGGTGTCGGCGGTCGCCCGGCGATTGGCTGCGGTTTATATGGAATTATGCCATCGGTGGCGGCGGGGCAATGCGTGCCGTATTCCGGTCGCCGGCCCGGCCATCGTTGCGGCCAACCATAACAGTATATTGGATCCGCTGGCCGTGGGGATCGGAAGCCGGCGGCGTCTGGTGCGGTTTCTCATCGCGCGGGAAACGTATGAGCTGCCGATATTGAAACACTTTTTTTCCGCCCTGGGGTATATACCGGTGGACTCATCGGCACCGGAGGGCACGGGCATTGAGGCCGCCATGCAACAGTTGAAGCAGGGCCATGTTGTGGGAATATTCCCGGAAGGATCCATTGGCGACGGCAAAAAGTTGCGTAGCGCGAATAATGGGGCGGCTATCATGGCGTTGACCACCGGTGCGCAGGTCATTCCAGTGTATATTACAGGTACGCATCCGCATGTGAGCTTCAAAAAAGATTTGCTGCGGCCCGCGAAAGTGCGCGTGTACTATGGCGCACCGCTTAGCTTTAATCGCTTGGCCGGGCAAAGCGGAGATGCGGCTGTGCTGGCGGGCGTTACGGCACAAATTATGGCAGCGATTGCGAAGCTGAAAGACCGGGCCGATGCTGCACTGGCGGAATCGGCGATCAAAGGTGAGCGATAAAAGGCATCGGGACCGGCTAACGCGATGCTTCCCGGAAATCCGAGGATTGCAATGATGATGAACTTACGTCCACTGGGAAAATCAGGAATAAATATCACGCCGCTGATCTTGGGCACGTGGGCGATTGGGGGATGGATGTGGGGCGGCAGCGATGAACAGCAGTCCGTTAGCGCGATACGAACCGCTTTGGATTCCGGTATAAACTGCATCGATACCGCAGCCATCTATGCGCAGGGGTACAGCGAGGAACTGGTTGGAAAAGCGATAAAGGATATTCCGCGCGATCGCGTGGTGCTGGCGACGAAATGCGGGCGGCGGTGGGATGATCCTGCGCAGCAGGGTTCCGACCCCGCGGAAACGGTGGATCGCCAGGGTCGGCCCATTACGATCCGCAGCAATTCCAAGCCGGAGAGTATCATTTATGAATGTGAAGAGAGTCTGAAGAGACTGGGTACGTCTTACATTGACCTTTACCAGATACACTGGCCGGATGCTTCGACACCCATTGAACAATCCATGGCGGCCATGGATGCGTTGCGCCGCGCCGGGAAGATTCGGGCTATGGGCGTAAGTAATTTCAATATGGACCTTTTAACCAAAGCGGCTGCCGGCACGCTGGCAAGTGTGCAGCCTCCGTACAGTTTGCTGCGCCGGGATATTGAAAAAAACATTCTTCCGTTTTGCCGGGAATACGAGATCGCCGTGCTGGCCTATTCCCCTCTTGAACGCGGCCTGCTTACCGGAACCGTTACGCCGGATCGAACATTTCCCCCCGGCGATCATCGCGCCAAGCATAAATTATTTGATGTGCAGACGCGTAAAAAAGTGCTGGCGTCTCTGGAAAAAATCAGACCGATTGCGGATAAATACAAAAAAAGTTTCGCGCAGCTGGCGATTAACTGGACCATCCAGCAACCGGGGCTGACAGCCGCGATTGTCGGTGCCCGCAATCCGCAGCAGGCAAGCCACAATGCCGCTGCAATGGCGTTTGAACTTACCCCGGAAGAATTGCAGCATATCGGTGCGGCCTTTGAATAATATATGTGGGCGCGGCGTAGCGGAAAAGGAATTTCCCCGACATGGATTTCCACTAACTGCCGCAGGCGTATATGATTCGCCCGGTTTGGTCCGAGGCGTTTTGGTATGAGCAAAGCAAGAAAGGAACCGCAGTGGTTGCGATTTGGCTCCGGTGAAGGATATTTCGACCGCAGCCATCGGCCTCTGCAGTGCCTGATTTTCATCGCCCCGCTGCTGATTATTTATCAGATCGGGTCGGTGCTGCACCCCTGGAGTCCGGTGCACAATCAATCCCACAATATTATCGCCTTTGAACTGATGCTGAACTTCTTTTCGCTGTTTGGAGCGGTGGGGAGTTATCTGCCGCCGCTGGCCGTGGCCGCGATTCTGCTGGGCTGGCATGTCGCCCGCAAAGACCCGTTAAAGTTTGATCCCGGGCTTTATATCGCTATGGGAGCGGAAAGTTTTCTCTGGGCGGTAGCACTGGTGATTTTATTTGTTGCCGTCGCGCACGGCATTGCCATGCAGGCCGTCACGCATCCCGTAGAACATGTGATGACCCGACTCTCCTGGCAGTCACAGGTTGTCTTATCCATCGGCGCAGGCATCTATGAAGAACTGCTGTTTCGCCTGGTTTTAATCACGGTATTAAATATCATCCTCGTGGACTTGTTTGGCTTATCGGTCGCGAAGGCGATTCCGGTCATTATTATTGCCTCTGCCGTGTTGTTTTCGCTGTATCATTTTCTGGGCAATGAGCAGCCCACATGGGGAGCCTTTATCATCCGCACTATCGCGGGAATCTATTTTGCAGGGATATTTATTTTCCGCGGTTTCGGCATTGATGTCGCCACGCACGCCGGCTACGACCTGATGGTGGTAGGCCTTGATATCATGTCCCATCACCATGGGTGATAAATGGCTGTCAACGCGGACAGCAAAGCCAAAGCCCAAAACAAATCGGACAAATGAAAACTGTGCGTGCTGAGGGTTGGATTCCAGCGCATGAAGGCGGGAGCGTCGGCGGGAATTTCAATTGCCGTGGGCCACGGGCAGGCCGCAACCTTTCCGGTTGCCGGGAAGTATTTGTTGGGCAGCCGGGGGGGGCTGATGCGTCCAATGAAGGTTTGGTGCCGCCGCGCGGCGGGGGAGGATAATTGCCAAACGGCGGCGGAAAAGGCTTGAACGCTTGGTGGCATTGCAGCACCATATCGGCCGGGGGCCAATTGCGGCAACGCAACGTTCATGATTTTTCCGTGTGGCTGTATGACTGTGGCGTTTAATCGGAACTCATTGAGAAATCGCCCATGACGAACGGCCTGCACCGCCAGAAACCAGCGGCCCAGTTTGTGATGGGCGGTGATAGAAAAATGGGGATTGCCCCGCGGAGCCTGGATGCTGTTAAGCATTGAAGTGTAAAGCCTGCGTGCTGCAGTAGAATTGTCGGAAAAGCAAATGGCCCCGACCTGGCCCAGACCGCGCCGCCACCGTGCCGCCAACGGATATTGCCGGCTGTGGGCCACAAGCGTAGCTCGATGTTTGAGGTAAACACGGTCCCACAAATTAGTTCGGCCCTGAAGATTACTCGCACGAGAGTTCCATGCGAGCGGTGCCGTGTTGGGTGTCCCCCGAATTTTTCGGCTGATAAGGGTGCGCAAAACCCGGCCCCATTGGCTGATGTGCTGCTTAGGAAGCTGTGTGGCCCCGGTGGCCGCAATAAGTTCTTTCGTGGCACGGCTGCTGTGGCCCGGAGCAGCCACGGCGAATTCCACGGCATCGCGTTGCAACAAGTGTTTCCATGCCGGTACATTTAAGTGCGGTATGCGACCATCTGTAACAACAATCAGCAGGGCGTGCTTGGTCAGCAAGTTGTGCAATATTGGCAGGGCTGAATTTGGGCGCGTCGGGCCATTGGGAACAATTTTTGCCAGCAGTTCCGGCAATACCGGCCGGACTGCTGTTGCGTCGCCATTGATCAGCGTTCGCGTCTGGCCGGAGAATAATAAAATAGTAATGTGATCTGTGGGTTTAAGTAATTGCACCGCCGAGCAAACCGCATGGGCCGCCAGCGCGAATCGCGTTACGCCTGAAGCTGTGGCGTTGCCTAGAGATCCGCTTACATCCATCAAAAATATAATGTGCAAGGGCTGCGGGTGGGGGGGCAGGCAGGATAGTGGTGAAAGTTGCTCGAGAATCGAAGGTGCGTTGCCGGTCCCCTGTGGTAAACCATAACCACCGGGGCCAAAAGCATTGTGCGTGCCGGCGATCAACAGACCGCCGCCGATGGCGGTAACGTATGCGGATAAGTGCTTTTGGGCGCGGACGGACAAAGCGTTAATCGGAACATTGTCCAAAACCACCGCTTGAAAACGTTCAAGCCCATGCCGCGAATGGGGAAATTGCCCCGGCGGCAACGTGCGCGGTATCCATCCTGGAATCAGACTGGCTTTGGCCGCTGGCTTGGGGGTAATAATCAACACATGCGGCATGGACCGTGTGGGAATCCGAATTTCAGCCCTGTTGTCGCCGGGCCAAAAATCGTGATTCACCAATTGAATGGTAATGGCTTGATGGGTGCGGATAACCTTGTGAGCCGGTGGCGGCAGCAGCACCTTTTTTACCCCCGCTTTGCGGAATCGCAGCGGTGTATGGAGCAGCAAGTGCCCACCGCAAGATTCCACCAGCACCAGCGAAGCGGAGCCGGTGGATCGCAGCGTTACCTGTAACTGCGGCGATAGGTGGTTTGGGTGAAGTGCGTTCACGCGGCCCATGTCACTAAATACCCACTGTAAACCTGTGATGCCCACATCAACCGACGTGGGTGGAATTACGGTAGCTGCGATAGGAGCGTTCGGCACCGCAGATGACGAAGGTAATTGCCAATGCAGTAGTCCGGTGGTGAAAATCCAGAGCGGCGTTGATCCGGAAAATTTCAGCAGGCGTCGGGTGGAGCCTCGCCGGCGCGAAGTGGCGTTCAAACCTATCGGCTGAACCGGGACACTTTCCGGCAATAATCCTGACGCGATGACATGCGGGCGCGATGCAAATGTCACCAGGCTGACATGAACCCCGTGCGGCAAATGCGTTGTAAGGAATTTTCTCAACCAAAGCCGCTTGCGCCATGGAGCGGTGACTGCGGCAGGTGAATCATCCATCGCCACAATAATCCGCCCGGCCGAGGCGGAAAAATGTACCACAGGCCCGGCCGCCGCCAGAATTACGAATAGCGCAGCAAGCAGGGGCAGAATCAGAGAATATAGCTTCCAAACTGTAGGGCGCGATCTCGTAAGCAATAGCAGCGCCAGCCCGAAAGGCACGATGATAAAAAATCCCAGTAGGATGTCAGGATATTGGAATTCCAGCATGGTTCTATATTACCATTATTGCCGGCGCCAGACACCGATGTCGAGCTGAAAAAAAAGCGATCGGCGTATCATGCGTTACCCGCGGAGCGTCAAGCTGTATCGCTATGCAATGCGTCCGCGGCGATCCAGCCCGACATCAGGGCCATGGGCATTCCAGGGCCGGGGTGGGCCGAGCCGCCGGCAAAATATAAACCTTGTACATCACGGCTTCGATTCGCGGGTTTGAAGGCACCATTGAAGCGGCCGTGGCTGGCCAAGCCGTAAATAGCACCGTTCCACACATGGTACCGATCACGAATATCTTCCGGGGTTAATGCCCGTTGGCAAACAATTCGGGATTCCAGATCTTTTAATCCGGCGGTGCGGGCGAGCTTGTCAAAAATAACGCGGCGATAGTCCGGAAGAATCTTTTTCCAGTCCTGTCCCGGACGCAGGTAGGGTGTATGAACCAGAATATACAAAGCCTCGCCACCGGCGGTAGCTACGGACGCATCGCTACCGGCCGGAGCGCAAAGATAGCATGTGGGATCGGCGGCGGGAATACCGCGTTGATAAATGTCGTGAAATTCCTGCTCCGGATCACGGGAAAATACGAAATCATGATGGGCCAGATGATCGTAGCGTTTATTTAAGCCCAAATACAATACCACGCCGGAGCAGGCCGGCTCATAACTCCGGCGGCCCCTGAATTTCCGGGCAGGCGCTTCAGGAAGCAGTTCTTTATGTGTTAAAACCACATCCGAATTGCTGATAACGGCTGATACAGGAAATTCCGTGCCATTGGCCGTTACCACCGAAACAACTTTTTTCCCGTCCGTGGCAATTCGTGCCACAGGGCAGTCGGTATGAATATCAACACCCAGCGTGCGAATTAGCTTCTCCAGTGCTTCCGGCACCGCGCGTGTGCCGCCGCGCGGGTACCAGATTCCTTCACTGATTTGCATATCCGCAATGCCCATGAGTACCGCCGGTGAAAGCGCCGGAGCTGATCCTACATATTGCGTGAAGTGATCCACCATCTGAGCGATGCGCGGCTCATGGATCACAGAGCGCACGGTGGCATGAAGCGTGCGGCCAAGTTTCATATTCATCAAATCCTGCAGGACGGAAATCTGCAGGCTTCCCTTGAAATCAAAGGTGTCGCGGATGGAACCGATGGATTTCCAGAAAAAATATTTATCCGATGCGGTACGCATGAGTTTTGATTGCCGCAACATTTCAGCATATTGTTGATCCACCGCTTTTCCAGGGGCAAAAGCTGCGAGATTAGCGGCCATACGTTGCGGATGATCCACCAGGTCCAGAACCCCGCCGTCATCAAAAAAGCAGCGCCACTGCGGATCCAGGCGAACCAGGTCCAACGCGTCTTCAAGTTTTACGCCGGCTTCGGAAAATATGCGGCGGAGAACAAACGGCATCAGGAGAATGGTCGGCCCCATATCGAAGCGAAATCCCGCGTCGGTATGTACCGCTGCTTTACCGCCGAGCCACGAGTTGGTTTCAAAGAGTATGACGCGCCGCCCTCGGCCCGCAAGGGTACAAGCCGCCGCTAATCCGCCTAATCCGCCGCCAATAATTCCAATGGGATGTGTTTTCATATCTGCGGTCAACATGCTGTATATTTGAGCCTCAATAAACGAACCTGCCGGGTAACCGAATCAGCCGCGCCGATATTTGCAGGGGCCTTAAAGGGAATCATATTTTTTATCCCGGGATTTAATTGAACCGTCTTCTTTGTCTTTCAGGGCACCGGCAAACCCCATGAATATACGCATGAGCGCCGCTAAAGCGCGCACTCGAACCGCCAAGTCCGCGCCATGCTGCAGGCGTAGTATCAGCAGCAGTATCTGTTGATCATGCCGCTCCGGCTTGCGCAGGTGCGGAAGTGTATGGCCCGTGCGTTCGACAACCACATTGGGCCAGGTCATGGCTAATAACCCCTCGGCCCCGCGCGTGGTGCCGTAGCCGCTTTCGCCACGGGCCGTGAAGGGAACCTCCGGATGAGCGGTGGGGGCGATAAGATCGTTAATGACAATACATCCAGCATCAATTCGGCGGGCCAGAGTGCGGGCGGGCACAGAATCCCCAAAAACCGCAGCGCTTAAGCGTAAGGGGCAGGCGTTGTAGGCATTGAGTGCTTCAAGCGTATCACTTACCACCTGCACGCAGAGAACCGGTGCCATCATATCCGTTGACATAATGGGCATATCCGAAGTGGTATGCATGATAATCAACGGCCCCAGCGGTTTGTCACCCGATATTTTTCCCACGACCAGTCGTGCGCCACGCGCCAACGCATCGCGCACCAGTGGCACAACCTTTTCCGCTGCTGCTTCGCGTAGCGGTGACAGCGGGTAATCCGCAAAGCGGCTTAGCAGCAGGTGCTCAAATTTTTCCAGCATGGACCGTACAATAAGGACCCGCCGTGGAGCAATGCACGTGGCGCTGCCATTAAATTCCAGGCCGAATTGCAGCAACGCCACCGCCCGATACAAATCAGCACTCGATAATATAAACACCGCGTCCGATCCGGAAAGTTCCATAATTGCCGGATGCGGCGGCTTATGGGTCATCGATTCAACAATCGCCCTTCCCGCCGGAATCGAGCCAGTCAGAATCACATGATCCACGCCCAGCTTAATAGCGTCATGTACCACTTCGGTATCTTCCGGCAGCAGATGAATCAACGTTGGATCAATGCCGCTGGTCCGTAACAGACTCAACAGGGCCATGGCAGCGCCAGTACCCTGGGTTCCGGGTTTTAATAATACAGCGTTGCCTGCTACCAGCGCCTGCAGCACCTGCACGCCGGGAAGAAATAATGGGTAGTTGGATGGACCGACAATCAGCACCAGGCCGTGTGGACGGTGATCCACCGTAATGCGAATGCCGGAAAGCAGGGGCGAGCGGACGCGCGGACGCAGAATTCCTTCCGCGCGGCGCTGTAAAAACCGTGCGGCATTGGCCAAGGGAATAATTTCCGCAGCCAGACTCTGCACATCGGTGCGATCCGGCAAATGGGATAACGCCTGGATAAAGCGCGCGGGAGACGCGGCCAGGCTTTGGCGAAATTTTGCGATGGCATACAGGCGATGCTCAAGGCTCTGCCGGCTCCATTGAATCTGTGAAGCACGTGCCTGGGCCACACTTAATTCCAGCGGTTGCGTGGCGTTGCGACGGACGGAAAATGGTTGGTCAACAGGTTCCATAAATCACCAAGGCCCTCACACTGTCGCCGAATCAGCATCCAATTGCGTGCTTTTCGTAAAATCCATTCTACACTGTTTCATGGTCATTGCCGAAGCCAGTTGCTCCCATTGCGGTTTATAGCCCAAATCTTCCAGCAGCAGACGCGAACTGATGCGCGCTGATTCATATATCACCGGCAGCCCGCTTCCGGGGTGGGTGCCGCCGCCAACCAGATAAATTCCGCCGGTTTCTTCCAAGCGGTTATGAGGGCGGAAGTGCAGCATCTGCCGGAAGTCGTGCGCCAGATTAAATGTCGCTCCCCGGAATATGGCCATACGATTCTGCCAATCTTCCGGGGTTACCACGCGTTCAAAGCGAATGCGGGATTCAATATCCGTCAGGCCGCAACGTTCCAATTGTTGCAACATGCGTCGGCGGAAGGGAGCCTTGGCAGATTTCCAGTCAATATGACTATGTTGATGCGACACCGGTGCCAATACATACAAGGTGCTGCAACCCGCCGGTGCCAAAGCGGGATCGGTTACACACGCGTTCTGAATATAAAAGGATGGATCTTCCGACAGCCGATGATCTCTTTCAATATCCAGCAGATTCTTGCGGTAATCCTCGGCAAGAAAAATATTATGATGCAGCAACTTGGGGTAATGGCCCTCTATGCCCAGATACATCATAAATGTGGAACAGGAATAGCGGGCTTTTTCAATACGCTTATTGGTCCAGCGGCGGCGCAGGGCGTCCGGTATAAGGCGGGGAACGCTATAGGCAAAATCCGCATTAATCACCACCGCATCAGCCGGATAGGTGGCCTGATTTGTGCGGACGGCCTTTACCGCAGTTCCGTTGAAGATCAATTCTTCTACCGGTTCGCCCAGACCAATGCGCACGCCGGAGGATTGCAAAAGTTCCGCCATGCGTTCGCTGACGCGTGAACAACCCCCCAGGGGGTGAAACACACCGTGTTCATACTCCAGGAATGATAAAATGGAAAATAATCCCGGACAGCGAAAGGGGGACATGCCCAGGTATTTGGCCTGAAAACTAAAGGCCAGGCGAATGCGTGGATCAGCGAAATAACGTTGCAACTCGCGATCCAGCGAATTCCACGGTCGCAGCATGGGCAGCAATTTCATCATGCG
>JAJZGH010000001.1 GCA_021798635.1 Planctomycetota bacterium
GCAAGCAGAACCGGGGTGGCCTGTCCGTATTGCACCGACGCCTGCGCCTTATTTTCCGCCACTGGCAGCAACAGTGTGGCTGCGATCACCATCCCGGCGATGCTACGCCCCTGCATGAGAACCCAAGTTTTAGTCACGGTCAACTTCCTCCAAAAAACAGTCCAAATCACCCTGCACAAGGCGCAACAAACGCCCCATGCTGAAAAAGCACGTATCCGGCAAAGAGGTATTTGCAAGCAACGTGCGCGCAGTAATCCCGCGGTGTTGAGCGAAAATTTTTCCGCCAACCAATCGCCGATCACGGCTAAGCCGTTGCAATCCCTGAATTATTTATTTAGGAAGAAAATCCGATTTCTCCCTCTCCACACGGTGCGTTACAGAATACGCTGGTTTCTCAGACTGTCAATAAAAAAAAGACAGAATTATCAAAAATAATATTATCGGGCGAAACACGCTTCTCCCAGCCTGATCAACCTGGTCTTCCAGTAGATCGTAGGGCGGGCTCGCTAATCAACTTCAACGGGTACCCGGCGAATACCCGGCCGTCCTTAACTGTTTGCACCGAGTTGACGCGGGTAGCCGGCAGTCCAGCATAATTTGGAGCTATTTCCGCCCATGCGCTGCCACATTTCATGGTTTTATATTACCATGACGCAGGTTATTTCAGGCAGGAGAATTTATCCATGCGGTATCGCACTTCACGTCGGATCGGGGCCAGTATTTCGGAAATTGGATTAGGATGCTGGCAGCTTGGTGCGGCGGATTGGGGTGATGTGCCCGAACAGCGGGCGATGGAGATTTTGCACGCGGCCGATCAGACTGGTGTCACCTTTTTTGATACGGCGGATGTTTACGGCAGCGGCCGAAGCGAAATGCTGATCGGTAAATATCTCAAATCACGGCTGGCCGGCGCAAAGCCTGTGTTTGTTGCCACCAAACTCGGAAGGCTCAACGGGTATCCGGATGGCTACACCGCCGATCTATTGCGGGAATGCACATTGCGATCCATTGAGAGGTTGGGTGTTGCGGCACTGAATTTAACGCAGTTGCATTGCATACCCATGCGGCACCTGCAAGCGGGGCATGTCTTTGACTGGCTGCGAAAATTGAAGGACGAAAAACTTATCAATCATTTTGGGGCCAGTGTGGAGACCGTGCAGGAGGCAAAAATATGCCTGCAACAACCGGACTGCGATTCCTTGCAGATCATCTTCAATATTTTCCGACAAAAGCCTATTGAGGAATTATTTGCCGAGGCGAAGGAAAAGGGCGTGGCGATTATCGTGCGACTGCCGCTGGCCAGCGGATTACTCGCCGGCAAATACACACGTGATACCACTTTTGCGCCCAGCGATCATCGCACGTACAATCGCAACGGAGAGAAATTTAATGTGGGCGAAACATTTGCCGGTTTGGAATTTTCACGCGGTGTGGAACTTGCGGACCGTTTGAAAGCATGGGTGCCACAGAATCAAACCATGGCGGATTTCGCCATTCGTTGGATCTTGGATCATGACGCGGTAACCACGGTTATTCCCGGCGCTTCCAAGCCCCAGCAGGCGCTGAATAACGCCAAGGCCAGCGATCTTTCGCCGCTGCCGACTACGGTGCACACGCATTTGCGGGAATTGTACGCAACGGATATTGCCGCACACATTCGCGGGCCTTATTGATCGCGCATTTAATAACTGACGTGATAATCCGGGCGCTTTATCGCGGCATGGGAATCACGGCACCCGGCCTGGCGCGGTGGCCGTTGATAGCCAGTAAAGCAACTTCCATGATGCGCCAATTTCCCGGCCGGGGGTGATCCTGCCAGATAAAACGCCAGGAGGTAATTACCGGCCCATAATCGCGAGTGCTGGTCCAGATGACCATGTGCGTAACGGCCTGATCCGCACGCATGTGCACGGTCATGGAACGAATGATGTTGCCGGTGATATGGGCGGATTTCAGTCGATCCGTCAGGCCGGATTGAATCTGGGCATAATTCCATTGGCCAAAAGTAGCACGCCGTGAAACATAGCGCATGATGGCGGGAACATCGTCATGTGCGGCGTCGCTGATGATCGCGTCATTGGCATTCACCAGTCGTTCATGCGGAGTTACCACCATTGCTGCGGTGACAATCCAAACGATCGTCACCGCTAAAACGGTGCCCGCGATATTTCGCAGTGCGGCCTGTTGCGTATTAAGCCCCCGCCAGATCGCCGCGACGGCAAATAGGAACATCGCGGCCCAGATGGCCCAATGATTTTCAAAAATGAGGGTGCCAACGGACTTGGGAAACCCGGTACCAAGCCGGATATACGCCAGTGTGCGGATCGTGTCATGCGGATTAAGTGTTAAAGCAAACAATTTGCACTCCACGGCCATCGGACTGTTCGGAACTCTTGTGAGGTATTGTATGGCTTGGGCCTCCGGCGGGGCAACAAAGGGGGGCACGCTCGAATATGGCGAGACGGGGGCCTCCGCGGCTAAGATGCTGTGGTAGATTATCTTGGTAGGACATTATGGAGCTTTATACGCGTGGATTTTAATATTACTGAAACGGATTATTTGTTTTCTTACAAACTCATGACCAACCTGATCGTGCCGCGGCCGATTGCGTGGATCACCAGTATCGATGCGGCAGGGGTCATTAACGCGGCACCCTTTAGTTTTTTTAATATGCTGGGCGCTGAGCCGCCGATTCTTGTGGTGGGAATCGGGCGGCGGCCCGGAACCAATACCCCGAAAGATACCGCGTTAAATATCCGGAGCACTGGGGAATTTGTGGTGAATCTGGTAACCGAGGACACGGTCGAAAAAATGAATGAATGCTCGGTGGATTTTCCCAATGGCACCAGTGAGGTGGAAAAAATCGGTTTAACTTGTGTTGCAGGGCGGCAAGTGAAAGCGCCCCATTTGGCGGAATCCGCGGCAAGTTTTGAATGCCGCCTCGTACAATATGCCGAGATCGGAGATAATCTGGTGTTTATTGGGCAGATTGTGCATTTGCGGATTGCCGATGAACTATATGATGCGGACAAAAAGCACATTCGTGGCGAAGTGTTCCACCCGGTAGGGCGTATGGGTGCTCCGGCGACGTACGTGCGATCCCGTGATCGATTCAATATGCCTCGGCTGAATTACCAGCAGTGGTTGAAGAAGCATCAATGAATGCGCCAAATCGAAAAATAGTGTCCTTGCCATAGTAACGAAAATTTACGGCGAACCGGCGAGAAGGCTGGATTAACCCATAATCCGAATTTCCCATACCCGTGTCGCACGACAATATAATGTGCCGCCATAGCTTCGCTTTTAAGCCGTCGCATTTCTATTGCCGTAGGAATTCCCGGTTCGGGAAACCAGCTTAAGGGCATGGTCATGCCCTTGGGCATCCATGGCAAATAGCCGTTGGAAAGTATCAACGTGTGATGGCCCCGCACTTTCCGGCAGACGTACCGCCATTGTGCGGCTTGCTGCGGGTAGGCCCATAAATATCCGGTTTGCTTATCGCGTATTTTATTTTGCCAGCACCAGAACGTCAGGCCTGTATTGCGGGCTTGACTGCACAGCGCCATGATTCCCAATACCGTCGCCACCTGGAACTGCCTGGCCCCGCAGCGGCTGATTACCAGAGCCGCAAACAGAACCGGCATATAAGAATAATATTCCCAGGCATATTTCCAGCCGTAAAAACCCAGTACGAAAGCGACGTGCATGATGGCGATGGAAATCGCCGTTTCCATTAATCGGTTGGGCGTATGCACCCAATCGGCGATCAGGCCCCCGACGTAATGCGTCTTGCCGATATTTTCTGGAGTATGTTTTTGCCGCAATCCACGTATCAGTAAACCCCATAACAGAATCGCGGACATAACCAGCCACAGCCCGGCAGGCGTAATAATATAGTAATACCACGGGTGATAGGCCGGCGACCAGAACCGCAAACCGCTGCCGGAAAAAAAACCGAAATGGGTGTCCTTGTAGGTGCGCATTCCGGTGATCGGTACGATGGTTAAAAGCAGCGATTGAATTCCAAATCGCCAGATCATCGCCACGGCCATCAGTACACCGGTTACCATCGCCGGTGCGGTGCGCCGCAGTAACCCGGACCAGCGGCGCTCATGGCGGTAACAATCTATCATCGTCCAAATCACCAGTAGCAAACCGTACACATAGGCCATGGATGGTTTAACAAATAAACACGCCGTGCAGATCGCCAGCGCGCGTTGCCGCCGCCCGCTGGCCTGTTCCGCGATAGCCCACAGCAGCAGCAGGGCCTCCAGTGGGTGGGTGAGGGTCAGATAGCATGGCATGATCGCTACGGGCAGTGCGATAAATAAAAATACCAGGGCGGGACGTGATAATTTCAGTGCGACAGCAAAGCGGGCGATCATCACTGCCATGAGCACTTCCATGACGGATGTCATCAGCAGATAGGCCGCCGGGGTACGACCCAGAATCGCAAATCCCCAGTGGGCCACGATGAGGCTTGCCAAGCCGTGGGTGTAGCCAAAATCAATGGCCGGCTTCATTCCCATGGAAATCAGCAAATCGCCTTTTAATGCGGTGCCGGGATCAAAGAATGAAAAAAATGTCCAGCCGGCAATCCGGGGCAACTGCCAAAGCTGCAACAGCACCAGTAAAATCGCGAAACCGGTAGCCAATATAAGTATCCGGCGGCGCGGCGTTGCGTGATGCGGCGGGGTAGTGCTGCGGGTTTTTTGATCAGTTCCCGTGGTGGATTTTATCGCGACATCCTTCATGGCCGGAATTCTAACGGAAATAACGCCCGGCGCGGCAGATGTCCAGCGGGCGGGAACGTATTTGTATCGCATCATGTCGCTTGACCACTGGGTAGGTATTTCCTAGCATAACGGCTTGTTTCCGCACCGCGGGTTGGTTGTGGGATAAACGTATGTTCAGGAAGCAGGAAGAAACATGGCCAAGAAAACGATCTCCCAGTTGGATGTTAAAGGTAAACGGGTATTGGTACGGGTGGATTTTAACGTTCCCTTGGATGGGGCTGGAAAAATTACCGATGACCGCCGAATTGTTTCAGCGCTGCCGACCATTGAAAATATTATCAAACGCGGTGGCAAAGCGGTTTTGATGAGCCATCTCGGCCGGCCAAAATCCGGGCCGGAGGCGAAGTTTTCTCTTAAGCCGGCGGCGGAACATGTGGGCCTTTTGTTAAAAAAGAAGGTAAAGCTTGCACCGGATTGCGTAGGGGCGGCTGCGGAAGCAGTGGTTGCCCAGATGGCTGATGGCGATGTGGTGGTGCTGGAAAATACGCGATTCCATAAAGGTGAGGAAAAAAATGATCCGGCTTTTGCGGCACAGTTGGCCAAGCTGGGGGATCTGTATTGTAATGACGCCTTCGGAACGGCCCATCGGCAACATGCCTCTACCTATGGAGTGGCCGAAATTTTGGGGCCGGGTAAACGCGTGATCGGCTTCCTGATTGAAAAAGAATTGAAGTTTCTTGGAGAGGCGCTGGATCATCCCAGTCGCCCCTTTATTGCCATTCTCGGCGGCGCGAAGGTTTCCGATAAAATTGCCGTCATTGAAAATCTGCTGCGAAAGGCCGACACCATCCTGATCGGCGGAGCGATGGCGTACACATTTTTCCTCGCGCAAGGCAAGCAGATTGGCAAGTCCCTGGCGGAACGGGATAAGGTAAATTTGGCGGGGGATCTGCTGGCGAAGGGCGAAGGCAAACTGGTCTTGCCAATGGATACGGTTGTAGCCTCGGAAATTTCCGATACGGCCGTCACCGCGGTGGTGGAAGGGAAAATTCCGGATGACAAAGAAGGTCTGGACATTGGCCCCAAAACGATTGCCGATTACAAGAATCGGATTCGCTCGGCTCGCACAGTGGTATGGAATGGTCCCATGGGAGTCTTTGAGAAAAAGCCGTTCCAGGCGGGAACACGTGCTGTGGCCGAAAGCTTAGCGGATATCACAGGGCATGGAGCCACGACCATCATAGGCGGTGGCGATTCCGCGGCAGCTATCGAGCAGTTTGGCTTGGCGGCCAAAGTGTCGCACGTGTCCACGGGCGGGGGAGCAAGCTTGGAATTTATGGAAGGTCGCGGATTTCCGTGCATCGACATTCTCGATACGGTATGATTCAATAAGGATTGAACAGGGAAATGGGTCCTTTTCGCGCAATAGCGCCGGGGAAAGGTTCCGCGTGATGCCCTGATTTGATAAAAGCGGATCGTGCGAACGAGATTGTTTAAGCGGGCTGCTTCGACCAAGCGTTTTTTGTTGGCAACATTGGGATGCCTGAAGAATGAACAGCGTGTTTTTGCGTCCGCCGCACTTGCCTCTGGTAGCGCCATCCATTCTGGCGGCTGACTTTGGGCGTCTGGCCGAAGAGGCCGCCGATATTGAACGTGCCGGTGCTGATCTTCTGCATGTAGATGTGATGGATGGCCACTTTGTCCCCAATTTGACGATGGGGCCGGATATTGTTCTGGCATTGGCGCGGGCGTGTCATCTTATGCAGGATGTGCATCTGATGGTGACTGATCCGCAAGATTTTGTTAAGCCATTTATTGAAGCGGGGGCCGGGCATATTACATTTCACATTGAAGCGCCGGGGCTCACGCGTTTCGGTGCGGTCGATTTAATTAAACGAATACATGATCTGGGGGCGACAGCGGGTATTTCGTTAAACCCCGAAACCCCGCCTGAGGCGCTTAAGGCGGTGCTTAGTCAGGTTGATTTGGTGCTGGTGATGAGCGTGCATCCAGGCTTTACCGGCCAAAGCTTTATGCCCGAAGTGCTCAATAAGGTACGCACGCTACGTAATGAGCTGGAACCCCGTCAGCGGCTTTCGATTGATGGCGGTATTGGTATACGCACCGCGCACGACGCTCTGGAGGCTGGTGCGGATGTACTGGTGGCGGGCGCGGCGATATTCCGCGCTTCCCACCGCGCCTCGACGATTCAATTGTTACGCGGTGATTACCCGCGTTAATAGTCTTTAAATTCGGCGGAAAAACTTTCAGATAAAGGGTGTTACACTATGTCCATGCTGGCGGGAAAAAAGGCTTTCATTTTTGGTGTGCTCAATGAGTATTCCATCGGGTGGCACATCGCCCAGGAACTCCATAAGGCGGGGTGCCAACTGGGATTTTCCTATCTGCCGGGCGAAAAAATCCAGCGTCGGGTCGTCAAAGCCGTGGAGCAATTTTCCCCTAAATTTCTCGCCCCGTGTGATGTCAGCAAAGATGAAGATATTAAATCCGCTTTTCAGCAGGCTGGTGAAGCGTTCGGCACGTTTGATATTCTGGTGCACTCTCTGGCCTTTGCCCCGGCCGAGTCGTTGCATAATCCTTTTCTACAAACCAGCCGTGAAGCTTGGAAAATGGCCCTGGATATTAGTGCGTATTCGCTTCTGGCCATGGCCCGCGAGGCGCAGCCACTGATGAACCCCAATGGCTCCATTATCACCATGAGTTATCTGGGCGCGGAAAAATATATACCTATGTACAACGTCATGGCCGTTGCCAAAGCGGCTTTGGAGTGTACGGTGCGCTATCTGGCCGCTGAGATGAGTCGGCACGAAAAACATATTCGGGTCAACGCCATCAGCGCGGGAGCCATTAAAACCATGGCGGCGCGCGGCATAGGCGATATTGATAAAATGATGGCCCATTATACTGAGAAATCACCGTTGCCCTGGAATGTGGATGAAGCGGCGTCGCATGTCGGTAAAACCGCAGTTTATCTCTGTTCCGACTTATCCTCCGGGGTTACCGGAGAAACACTTTATGTCGATGGCGGATATAACATTGTCGGGTGGTAACGCGGAATGGTCCGCGGCCCGTTGCTCGTTTTAATATTCCACGTGAAGAATTTCCGCCGTGCTGACTCGCATTGAACCCGCTGATTTCGGCCTGCAGGAAGCCGCTGATTTAATCCGTCGCGGAGAACTTGTCGCCTTTCCCACGGAAACAGTTTATGGCTTAGGTGGAGATGCAGGCAACGCGTCCGCCATTGAACGAATTTATCAGGTTAAGGGGCGCCCCGGCAATAATCCGCTGATTGTGCATGTGCCGGATGTTGCGGCTGCGCAAAGCTATTCAGCCGGATTTTCCGCCTTGGCTGCGGTGTTGGCTCAAGCATTCTGGCCCGGCCCCTTGACTCTGGTTTTGCACCGCAATGACCGAATATGTCCGGCTGTCTCCGCGGGGAAAAACACCGTGGCGATTCGTTGCCCCCATAATCCCGTCGCGCAGGCGCTGTTACAGGCAGCCGACCGGCCCATTGCCGCACCGAGCGCCAACTGTTCCGGTCATACGTCGCCTACCACGGCACAGCATGTCTACGACGAACTCGCTGGGCGTATTTCCCTGATTCTTGATGGCGGCCCATGCCAGATCGGCTTGGAGTCCACTGTGGTGGATGTAACGGGGGAATCCCCGGTGATTTTGCGCCCGGGGGCTGTTACACAGATCATGCTGGCCCAATGTCTTAGTGCCGCCGGATTTTTCCAGCACGTCACGGTGTCAACCAAGTACGCCGGCAGTTCCGCCGATGAGCCTTTGCATAGTCCGGGCCAATTGGAAAGTCATTACGCCCCGCGCACCGCAGCCTATCGCTTTTACGCCTCTGATCTGCCAAGATTGAACGCCTGTTTACTCACCATGCGGAATCAGCGTATCGGAATGCTATGCCTGGAAGGATTTGCCGTTCCCGCGGGAATGGCGAAAATACGTGTATTGCCTGCCTCTGAGCCAGCGTGCGCCAGAGCGCTATACGGTTCTCTACGCGAGTTGGACGCCGCAGGCTGTGATGTGCTACTGGTACAATGCCCGGAAAATAATAGTGGCGTATGGGCGGCCATTGAAGACCGCCTGCGCCGCGCTACGAAAGAACTGCCCCTATGATCGCCCAGAATGGAATATTGGAAATTTCCGCTGACCGCTTACGCCGCAATGTGCGGGCGTTTAGAACCCACCTGTCCAGCCATGTGTTGCTGGCCGCAACGGTAAAAGCCAACGCGTATGGCCACGGAATGCAATACATTGTTCCCCTGCTGCCGGAGGCGGGCATATCCTGGCAGTGTGTGTATTCACTCGAGGAGGCGATCGCCGTTGCCGCGCTGGATGCTGACCTGCCGATTCTAGTTTTGGCCCCGTTGGTTTTAACGCCGGAATCTTCTGATTTGCCGCCCCATGTAATGCGCATTCTGGCCTCGGGCCGCGTGCGGCTTACCGTAACGGATGTACAATCAGCCTCGTATTTAAGTTCCCATCTGCTTAGCATGGGATATGCCGGTCCCGTAGCCGTGCATATTCAGGTTGATACCGGATTAACCCGGCAAGGTGTATCGTTGCAGGAATTGCCGACATTAATTCAACATGTGCGAGCATTATCCGCTATCCGTCTGGAAGGCATTTTTATGCACTTTTCCCATGGCGATCAGCCGGGCCATAACGCTAATGCACTGCAACTTAATGAATTCATTCGGGCAACATCCGCGGAAAAGAAAAGCGATCCGCAATTAATTTTGCATGCCCATAATTCCGGCGGAGCGTGGCATGATGGCTTGAACGCTTTGGATATGGTGCGGCTGGGCATCGCGCTATACGGATTACAGCCGTCCCTGGCCGCACCGATTGCCGGCATCGCCCCCATTGCGCGGTTAATAGCCCCGATTACCGCCATTCATTCCTGCGCCGTCGGCACGGGGGTGGGTTATGGCCACACGTTTACCACTGCCAGAATCAGCCGCGTGGGCGTAGTGCCGGTGGGATACGCCGATGGGTATCCGCGCGAATTATCCAACCGATCGTTTGTATTATTCGGTGAAAGGAAGCTGCCGGTGGTGGGGCGGGTGAGTATGGATCAGACGCTGGTTGATTTAACCGATAGCGACGGGCACGTGGGCGACTTGGTAACCATAATTTCCGACGATCCGCTTTCACCTATCAGCATGGATCATCTGGCGGAAATGTGTAACACCATCGGTTACGAACTGGCCACAAGGCTAGGCCCCCGCGTGGAGCGCCGGGTGAAGGATGTCGCTCGTTAATAGCGCCACGAAAACGCCCGGATAATCCCCCTCTCGCAAGGCGGCTCTGAAATATCTCGCGTGCCGGACCGGTATGCGGGGTATTTCCATGATCCCATTTCGTGTCCAACCAGGATGTATGTCATTAGCTCAATGCGGCAGCGCGGAATGCGTCGCGGAAACGGAATGTCCTGACGCGGTGGCTTTCGCCCCGTCGCGATTGGTGTGGGGACGCACTGATTTTACTGCGGATGCCGGAGGAGGGAATCGAACCCACACTCTCTTGCGAGAACCGGATTTTGAGTCCGGCGCGTCTGCCAGTTCCGCCACTCCGGCGATTGAGTGGTTGAAATTATACGCGAAGAATCAGGCTGTGAAAAGTGGTCGTCGACGCGATTGGCAACGAACGACGAAATTGCGGATTTACCTCCGGCGCTGCCGGCGGGCCTCTGAAATCCCGGAGTGGTTTGACTTATGGTGGGCAAATGTATATGCTTTAACGTATATGGCGACGGTGAAAAAACAATCTTTGGCGGGCGGATCAGCGGATCGGATGTTCCGCGCATTCTCGGACCGTACGCGCTTACGCATCCTGCATCTGCTTTTGAATGGCGAACTGTGCGTGTGTGACATCGTCCGGGTGCTGGAAATGTCGCAGCCCAAAATATCGCGGCACTTGGCCTACCTCCGGAAATCCGGCTTGGTGCAGGCCCGTAAAGATGGCCTGTGGATGCACTATAAACTGGTCCCCGCTGATGATGATTTTCATCAGAGTTTAATGAACTGCCTGCGCCAGTGTTTCAAGGCGGTTCCAGAGTTACAGCGCGACCAGAAACGCCTTGGCCCGCAAGCCTGCGGCCCGGAATGTTGTGATTAGCGGAAGGGAAACCCGCTTTTTTATTTGGTTATTATATTGGTTTAGGCATATATATAAGGTTCAGGCATACATGAATCAGAAGTTGAAAATTTTATTTCTCTGCACCGGTAACTCGTGCCGCAGTCAGATGGCCGAGGGTTGGGCAAGGCATTTGAAAAGCGACGTGATTGACGCCTACTCGGCGGGGATTCAAACCCATGGCCTGAACCCTCATGCGGTGAAAGTAATGGCTGAAGAGGGCGTGGACATCAGCGGCCAAATATCCAAAAACGTCAATGATCTTATCGACGTGCCGTTTGACGCGGTGGTTACGGTCTGCGGCCATGCCCATGAAACCTGCCCGGCGTGGTTGGGGAAAAAGACACGCATCGTACATGTCGGGTTTGATGATCCGCCGAAATTGGCGCAAAGCGCAAAAACGGCCGACGAGGCATTAAATCATTATCGCCGCGTGCGCGATGAAATCAGAGCCTATATAGAAACACTTCCGCAAGCGCTGACTGGGGAGATCAGGTCATGAGTGAGTCATTATCGCGCAAACTTAATTATCTGGATCGGTATCTTACGCTCTGGATATTTTCCGCCATGGCCATGGGTGTGGTTTTGGGATATTTCGTTCCGGCCAGCGCGAAGTTTATCAACCAGTTCCAGGTTGGCACAACCAATATTCCCATTGCCATCGGATTAATTCTCATGATGTATCCGCCGTTGGCGAAGGTACGCTATGAGCGGCTGGGCAATGTGTTTCGCGATTTCAAGGTGCTGGGCCTATCTTTGGCATTGAACTGGATCATCGGGCCGGTGCTGATGTTTGTTCTGGCAATTGCCTTTTTGCACGGGTATCCGGAACTGATGGCCGGCCTGATTCTGGTGGGCCTGGCCCGGTGCATCGCCATGGTGATTGTCTGGAATGATCTGGCCAAAGGTGATGCGGAATATGCCGCCGGACTTGTCGCATTCAACAGCATCTTTCAGATTCTGTTTTACAGCCTCTACGCCTGGGTGTTTATAACGGTGCTTCCGCCGTTGCTGGGATTTAAGGGTAGCGCGGTGGCGGTGACGATTATGCAGATTGCCGAAAGTGTGGGAATTTATCTGGGTATTCCGTTTGCGGCAGGATTATTAACAAGAGTGGTGTTGTTAAGGATGGCGGGGCGGCAATGGTATGAACAGAAGTTTATTCCACGCATCAGCCCGATGACCTTGATCGCCTTACTGTTTACCATTCTGGTAATGTTCAGCCTCAAAGGGCGGCTAATTGTCCGGATTCCGTTGAACGTGGTGCGCGTGGCAATTCCTCTGGCCATTTATTTTGTCATCATGTTTCTGGTAAGCTTCTGGATGGGAAAAAAGAGCGGTGCGGATTATTCCAAAACCACCACCATCGCTTTAACCAGTGCCAGCAATAATTTTGAACTGGCCATTGCCGTGGCGGTGGGGGTGTTTGGTATAAACTCGGGGGCGGCATTTGCCGCGGTTATTGGTCCGCTGGTGGAAGTGCCGGTAATGATTGGCTTGGTGAAGGTGGCCCTGTATTTTCAACGCCGATATTTTAAGGACGCGGTATCGGCTGGTTCATTAATTGACAAAAACGCGGCTTGCCCAGCGGTTATAAGCTCGGTCAATGGTTCAGTTAAAGAATTACAACAGGAGCCCCAACATGTCACACCCCATTCTTGATGAAGTGCGGTCGCGTTATGGAGCTGTCGCGGAATCCGGTCTTTCGAGTTCCGATGCCGGGGTTAAGGCTGTCGCGGAAGCCTTCGGCTATTCAGCGGCGGAATTGGCGGCCATACCGGCCCAAGCCAATATGGGACTTTCCTGTGGCAATCCCACCGCCATGGGGTCTTTACGTCCCGGAGAAACCGTTGTTGATCTGGGTTGTGGCGGCGGTCTGGATGTATTTTTGGCGGCGGCAAAAGTCGGTTCGACCGGCAGGGCCATCGGTATTGATATGACACCCAGCATGATCGAGCTGGCCAGGAAAAATGCTGCGCGCTGCCCGGACGGAAGGCCATATACTAACATTGAATTTATTCTTGCCACCATTGATCAAACCACACTGCCGACGGGAATCGCCGACTGCGTGATTTCCAACTGCGTAATAAATCTTGCGCCGGATAAATCCGCCGTCATGCAGGAAATGTTCCGCATTCTCAAACCCGGTGGCCGTCTTGCGGTTAGCGACATTGCATTAAAGCAGACGCTGCCAGCCGAGCTTGCCAATAATATTGGTGCGTATGTCGGCTGCATTGCAGGAGCTGTCCTGATTGAGGAATATCGCCGCCAGTTGGCCGGGGCGGGCTTTTTCGATATTGCAGTCGTTGATAGTCAAACCGATCTCAACGCCTACGCTCAGGCCGACGGGCAATCCGGCTGCTGCTCGGCCCCGATGAATACGAGCGATGATGCGCCGCCAGCGAACCAAAGCGGCACGCGATTAAGTGTTGTATCCGCCGGATGTTGTAGCTCGCCCGCACCCGTTAAAGCACTGCACGCGCACATCGCGGAAGTATTGCGACAATATGATGTCAATAAGTACGCCGCAAGCGTGAAAGTATTTGCGATAAAACCATAATGCCCCAGCTTGGCCGTGGGGACTAACGGTGATCGGACGGCGGCGGGGCGGTCCGGTGGGCTTGCTGAGCTTGTTGCATCCGTGAAACCATTTCCTGCGCACTTTCCAGCCAGCGGATTTTTTGTTCCAGTGAGAGGGCGGCCAGACGCTTCATTTGGGCCAGTTCATGGCCTTGCCATCCGGCTTCCCAGCCGGAACTATTATTGAGGTTGGTTTTTTCACCGTCTTGGCTCATGGTAATTCTCTATGCAATTCCCGCAACTTTTGGATGTCCAACAGATCCTGCGGCCGGCCCGCGATAGTTTTCAATTTCAGTAAATCGGAAAGCGAGCAGATCGGGGCGGCTACACCGCCGGCAATTTCAATGTGCGTGGCACTTTCGAGCGCTTGCCGAATCCCCAACGGGTCTTCGACAAATATATCAATTTCCGTGCCCGGATGGCTGTCGCTGAAAAGCGAAAAAACGGTCATCGCTTTTTCGCGTACCCAAAGTTGTCGCTTCGTCGGATCCGCCAGCTCCTCGATTGCCACTGGCGCACGGGGTTTGTAACCCATCGCCTTGAGCACGCGGACGGCATTTTTTACATTTGCACTGTCCAGGCCAATTAACAAATCAATGTCGGCGGTGAATCTTACATACCCATGCGCCACCACCGCTAACCCGCCCACGACCAGATATTCCACCGCCGCGTCATTTAGATTCCGGATAATGGTCGTTACGCTTTCGTAATGCAATGTGCTGTACCTTTTGCTATTTCACTTAGATCATTCTAACAGTCGCAGCATGGCGTGGGAATAACCTTGTCGTTGAAGTCCGCATAGCCAAATGGCGGGGCGGCGGCGGGCGCGAAGCGCGGCGGGGAAAGTATCGGCATTCCAAAATGGCGTCCGGTACACCAATCGCACCGGGCGGAAAAGCATCTGGTGATTAGATCGCATTTCGATGTCAACTCAACGCTTCCGCATTGAGCTAAGCAGAATGGGAAACGGCGGTTGGCTTGGTGGCGGCTTGGCGGGGCAGAGGATCTTTGGAATTACTCTGCCAAGCTGGCAGAATGTTTTTTTGACAGGGCCGGTATTACAAAATACCGGCATGAACAGCGCCCGGGTTTACAGGTTATAAATGCAGAAAAATAAATGACTTATGTGTTATTATGTAAATTAAATTGGCTGCGGCATGGCGATTGCTTGAGGGACTTCCGGCTAGGCTTGCGGCGACTGGAGGCTGTTGGGGGCACCCAGGTAGGGTGCTAAACGGTTCTTTCATACGCCCTCAAGCGGTAAGAAAAGGATGTGTTCAATGGGTAAAGTCATTGGTATTGACCTTGGAACAACCAACTCGGTGGTTGCGGTCATGGAAGGTAATCAGCCCAAGGTGCTGGTCAACGCGCAAGGCTCGCGCCTCACGCCGTCGGTTGTCGGTTTTACAGATAAAGGGGAGCGGCTTGTCGGCCTGCCGGCCAAGCACCAGCAGGTGACCAATCCGCAAAATACTGTATTTTCCATCAAGCGGTTCATGGGACGTCGCCACGGCGAAGTATCTTCCGAAGAGAAATTGGTTCCCTATAAAGTCATCGGCGGTACTGATGAACTGGTAAAAGTGGAAGTGCGCGGTAAGACGTACACGCCGCCCGAAATCTCGGCCATGATTCTTCAGGATTTGAAGAAAACCGCGGAAGATTATCTGGGCCAACCCGTTACCGATGCGATCATTACTGTGCCCGCTTATTTTAATGATTCGCAACGTCTGGCCACGAAAGAAGCCGGTGAAATTGCCGGTTTGAACGTGAAACGTGTTCTGCCGGAACCCACTGCGGCGGCTTTGGCCTACGGTATGGATAAGAAGAAGGGCGGGAAGATATTTGTATTCGACCTGGGCGGCGGCACGTTTGACGTGTCCGTGCTGGATGTCGGCGATGGCGTATTTGAAGTGCTGTCGATCAACGGCGATACCCATCTGGGCGGTGATGATTATGACCAAGTACTGGTGGATTACATCGCTGAAGAATTCCGCAAGCAAAATGGCATTGATCTGCGGAAAGATCCCATGGCTCTGCAACGGCTGAAAGAATCCGCTGAGAAGGCCAAAATTGAGCTTTCCAGCAATATGGAAACCACGATTAATTTGCCGTTTATCACGGCGGATGCCAGTGGCCCCAAGCACCTGCAGATGGCCATTAATCGCAGTAAGTTTGAAGCCATTGTCAGCCACCTCACCGAACGCTGTCGGCAGCCGGTGCTCAAAGCCTTGGACGATGCCAAACTCGCCGCCAAGGATATTGATGAAGTGCTGTTGGTCGGCGGCTCGACGCGTATGCCGCGTGTGCAGCAGTTGGTCAAGGAAATCTTCGGCAAGGAAGGTAACAAGAGCGTCAACCCGGATGAAGCTGTGGCTCTCGGTGCCGCGGTGCAAGGCGGAATTACCACCGGCGAAGTCAAGGATATCCTGGTTCTGGATGTTACACCGTTGTCTTTGGGTGTTGAAACCTACGGCGGCGTGATGACCGTGCTGATTCCGCGCAATACCACGATTCCCACCAGCAAGGGTGAAACCTTCAGCACTGCAGCTGACAATCAGACCAGTGTTGAAATTCATGTCCTGCAAGGTGAACGTGAATTTGCCAAAGACAATCGGACGTTGGGCAAATTTACGCTCGGTGGAATTCCACCGGCTCCACGCGGCGTGCCGCAAATTGAGGTGGCTTTTGATATTGATGTCAACGGAATTCTCAATGTGAAAGCCAAGGACAAAGCCACCGGCAAGGAAAGCAAGGTGGAAATCAAGGGCCATAGCGGTTTGTCCAAGGATGAAATCGAACGCATGAAGAAGGAAGCGGAGGCTCATTCGGCTGAAGATAAAGCTCGTCGTGAACTTGTTGATTTAAAGAACCGCGCCGAGGCAGTTACTCTGCAGGTGGAACGTGAATTGCAGGAACACGGCAACAAGATTACACCGCAGGAACGCGGCGATCTTGAATCTGCGGTGAATCAGCTGAAGGAAGTCACGAAACAGGAAGATAAAGCCGCCATTGAAAAGGCCTTGGAAAACCTGAATCGTGCCCGGATGAAACTAGGCGAAGCGGCCTACAAGGCCGCCTCCGAAGCCGGGGCAGCGGGTGCTGCGGGCACCGGGGCCGGCGAAGGTCCCACGGCCGGTGGCGCGGCGGCACCCGATGCTGCGGCTGATCAGGGGAAAAAGCCGGACGATGTTATTGATGCGGAATACGAGGTCAAGTAACATCGAATGGTCGTTTGCCGCACTGCCGGGGTGTGGTGAAGCAATATGATCGCCTTAAAAATTCAAGGGGCCGAGGACATGTTCTTCGGCCCCTTTTTTTTTCGCATTGACTTTATCTGGTGTTATGCAAGGCGTCAGCGATACGTTGCATGATGCACCGTACGCGGGTCATATACCACCATGCATGCATCCTCGACGTGTCCGTCGCTGTGGCGTCCTATGGCACGGATATGGTTCTGGCCTTCCTTTAGCTCTGTCTCAGGCCAGACAAATACCCCATTGACGCCTTCGCGCGTGCCTAAGGATCGGCCGTTGAGCGACAATTCTACGCTTGGGCAATTCCCATAAACTTTCAGAACCGCGTGTTTATCCGGGCGGCAATTAAATCGCCGGTCTGTGATATAAACAAAAGGCTCTTTGGTCCATTGGGCTTTGTAAAAATAGTAGGCGTCCTTGCGGGTTTTCCGGTCGCGCGTCACGAGACCTTTATCATTTTTTCCGGGATGATCACCCTCGTGTCGTGTAGACGATGCAAAGTCGAACATGACCCATAGAAACGTGCCCCACAGCCACGGACGATCTTTAATGGCCGCCCATGCGTGTTCGTGCAGGAGTGCCTGATATTCTTCGGGATGCCAATACGCTCCGGGATTGGGCTGGGTCACATGCGATTCATGTTGGAAAATACTGGCACCGGCTCCATATTCACTCATGCCGATACATCGGCCGGGAGCTTTGGCCTCCACAACTTTGCGAATGCCGTCCAAAATGGTGGGAAAGTCCGTCATTTTTCCGCCGTACCAACCCGGATAACGGTTGAATGCGATAATATCGGTAATATAGCCGATATGGTTGTATTGGGACTGATCATCCCCCGCTGTGGTGGGGCGCGTGGGGTCCAGTTGTTTTGCCTCGGCGTTAATTTTTTTTACAAGATCATAGCCAAGATTCTGCTGGCCATTATTACCCAGTTCGTTATACATGCTCCAGAAAAAGATGGATGGATGATTAAAATTCTGTTTGATCAGTTCGCGCACCTGCTGGAGCTGATTGTTGTCAAATTCCTCGTTATGCGACACGCCGTTAACTAAGCCGTCTTCCGCCCAGACCACAAGGCCCAGTTTGTCCGCGGCTTCATACGATGCCTGCGCATGTTGATAATGCGCCATGCGCACGCAGGTGGCCCCAATTTCATAAATAAGATCTAGATCCTGGCGATAATCCGCATCGCTCACCGCACGGCCCTTATTGGGACGGTCCTGATGCGTGCAGACGCCCCGTAACGGATAGGATTTACCATTCAGGAAAAAGCCCTTGTCGGGATCAATATGAAAAAAGCGCAACCCTAACGGTTGCGTAATACTGTCGGTTCGTTTGCTGCCGTCAAAAATCTCTACCGCCGCCTGATACAGATACGGATCTTCCCGGCCATTCCAAAGATGCGGATTCGCCAAAGTGATATTCTGCACGCATCGTACCGTTTGGCCAGCCGGCACACTATGTGCGGCCGAAGCGGTCAGGACCACTTTCCCCGCATGATCGGAGATGCTGTATCCGACGCCTGCGGTTTTTTCTTCCGAAGATGCGTTGCTTAGCAACGTAGTAATTTCCAGTTCCGCTTTCTCCGGCGTGATATTTACTTGTTTAAAGTAAACGCCGGGGCCGCCATCGTCCATCGGACTGATACATAAGGTATCGAGCACCAGCAGGCGAACATGACGATATAATCCACCATCCAGATTAAAGTCTCCGTTCAAAGGAGCAATGTGATCGTTGTAGGCGTTATCCACGCGTACCGCGATGAGGTTTTTTCCCGTGGGGTTGATAAACTTGGTGATGTCCACACAAAAACCGGCGAATAGCCCAATGTGGCCGCCGGCGCGATGGCCGTTGCAGTAGACCTCGGTGGTGATGCCGGCCCCTTCAAAATATAGAAAAACCTGTTTGTCCGCACGTTTGGCGGCTTGCGGCAGTTCCAGTTCCTTGCGATACCAGGCCGGGCCACGGTAATACGGTGCGCCGGTTTGCGCATCCAGGCCGTTATAGGTGTGCGGCAGTTCCACGCTCGTCCATGAAGCGTCATTTAAATCGGGTTCTTGTGCACCGGGCAAACCATGCTTAAGGAACTTCCACGCCTGATCAATACGCATATCCGTCCGGGCAGGCGTTGAATCGCCCGTCCGGCCGGCCAGGGCAGCAGGTCCCGCGGAATTCATGCCGTTGGTACCACATCCGGCCAAGCCACTGGTTGCCGCCAGGGCCAAAGCGCCGAATTTTATGACATCGCGCCGTGAGGGCATAAGCGTATCCTGGGCTGGATGTGATTGTTGCACCGTTGGCCCCTGTTTTTCGACTACGGCTGGGCTTGCTGCTGTACGTGATGGATGCTGGGTCATGTTTCCACCTTTCAGTTAGGACCGGCTTGGAAAAGCGAATCATAATCAGCGCGATGCATTTGTTCAAAGCGGAGGGAATATTTTTATGGGCCCCGTGCAACTGTTTTATCGTGCAGTGCGGCGGCCCGGACGCTTGGTGCCGCTGGTCGGCGGTTGACACAATGTCATCGGCTGATGTTTAGATTTTGATTCCATCAGATCGGCGATGGTGGAATTGCGCAGAATTGTTTCGATGCCGTTGATGGCCTCATCCAGCCTGCTATGCAGCGGGCATAGGTGCTTGCCGTGCGCCATCAGGGCCAGCGGACAGCTTTCAATGCGGCGTATGGGATCGACACACTGTACGACGTCATAAAGGGTCAGTATTTCCGGATCTTTCGCCAGCACCGTGCCGCCATGGAGGCCGCGCTGGGATTTGACCATTCCGGAGCGGGAAAGTGTCTGCAGCACCTTGGCGAGGTAGCCTTGCGGCACCAGCGTGCCGGCGGAAATATGCCGATTGGTGACTGGCCGGCCGTTGGAGCCTGCCAGAAATACAATGACTCGCAGGGCGTATTCGCTGGTTTGAGAAAACATAATCACCTGAGCTATAAGTTTGACATCTCAATCTTGAAGTCCGATTTTACTAATCCTATACTATTGGTCAAGGCGGCAAGATGGTAATACTGCGGGTGCCACGGTATTAGAATCATGCTGTCCCTAAGTTGGGCCCGGAGTAATACTGATGAATACCCTGATGCTGTCACGCATTCAGTTTGGCTTGACCATCTCGTTTCACTATATATTTCCGATGCTGAGCATCGGCCTGAGCGTCATGATGGTGGTCATGGAAGGGATGTACCTTAAAACCCGCGACAAAAAGTGGGAACAGATGACGCGATTCTGGACCGGCATATTTGCTCTGGCATTTGGCATTGGCGTCGCTACCGGAATTGTCATGGAATTCGAATTTGGCACCAACTGGGCGAATTATTCCCGGTTTGTAGGAGATGTATTCGGCGCGCCGCTGGCTGCGGAAGGAATTTTTGCCTTTTTTCTGGAATCGGGATTTCTTTCCATTCTGCTGTTCGGCTGGGACCGTGTGAAACCGAAGATGCACTTTTTCGCCACGGTCATGGTGTGTTTTGGCTCCATTTTCAGCGCAGTATGGATCAACGTGGCCAATTCCTGGATGCAGACGCCCGCGGGCTTTGCCCTGCTAAAAAATGCCCAGGGTAAAGTCATTGGTGCCAAGATGATTAACTTCTGGCAGGTGGTGCTGAATCCTTCGACCATCGACCGTCTTGAACATGTGCTTACCGGGGCGTTTCTGTGCGGGGCTTTTCTGGTGATGAGTGTGGCCGCCTGGTATTTACTGAAAAATCGTCATCTTCAGATCGCCCGCTCCTGCATGAAACTGGGTTTAATAGTTGCGATTGTCTGTTCGCTTTTGCAGTTGCTTACCGGAGATTTTAATGCCCGCATGATCGCGAAATACCAGCCGGCGAAACTGGCGGCCTTTGAAGGGGCATTTCCCGCGGATGCGCCGGAGGGACTGGGAATTGTGGGTTGGGTGAATCAGTCACGGCAAAAGGTCTACGGCCTGAAAATCCCAGGCATGTTAAGTTGGCTGCTTTACGGCAGCACCACGCACGGCGTGGAAGGTCTTGATGCGTTCCCCGCAAAAAACTGGCCGCCTGTTAACCCGGTTTTTCAATCGTATCATTTGATGGTGGCTCTGGGAATGTTCCTGATCGGTATCAGTTTTCTAGGGGCATTTTTCTGGTGGCGTGATAGTCTCTGGACCAAGCGATGGCTTTTGTGGATATTCGTCTTTTCCGTTGTCGCGCCCTTGGCCGCCAATGAACTTGGCTGGTTCTCTGCCGAGGTCGGGCGTCAGCCCTGGATCGTCTATGGAATTCTGCGGACCAGTCAGGGCGTTTCACCCGGTTTGCCGGCCGGTGATGTGCTGGGCAGTATCATCATGTTCGGCATTTTGTATGCGTTGCTTTTCGCCTTGTTTGTCTTCATGCTGAACCGGAAAATTCAGCATGGTCCGGACGACACCCCGCTGCATCTGTCAGACGGGCAGCCATTGCCGCAGCATGGTCGGATGGATGCGTAAGCCTTGCTTTAACAACTTGTGGAATTCCGTTTTCCGATAGGATTTATTATGGTTCTGCAAATCACATGGTTTATTCTTCTCGGCGTGCTGTTTACGGGATATGCGATTCTGGACGGATTTGATTTCGGCGTAGGAATGCTGCACCTGCTGGTTAAAGACGATCAGGACCGCCGCCTCCTGCTTAACAGCATCGGACCAGTGTGGGATGGCAATGAAGTGTGGCTGGTTACCGGGGGCGGGGCAATGTTCGCGGCGTTTAAGGATATGTATGCCACCGTGTTCTCCGGTTTTTATCTCGTGTTTATGATGCTGTTAATGGCGCTGATCTTCCGGGCGGTGTCAATTGAGTTTCGCAGTAAGGAGCCGATGCGCTGGTGGCGGAGCTTTTGGGACGGCTGTTTTTTTCTCGGCAGCCTGTTGGCCGCGCTGCTGTTGGGAGCATTTGTCGGGAACATCGCGCGTGGAGTGCCGCTCAATGCCGCCGGAACGTTTGCTGGAAATTTTCTCACGCTCCTGAATCCGTACGCCCTGATGATTGCGGTAACGACTGTAGCGCTGTTTCTTATGCACGGATCAATTTACCTGGTCATGAAGACGGAAGGGGCCTTGCATGATCGCGTGCGTCTGTGGGTGAATAATTCAATTATTTTCTTTATTATGTGCGCCATTTCCACCACCATGGTGACCCTGATTTATTACCCGCGCCTGGCTGATCCGTTTCGTGCCCACCCGGCGTGGTTTATTGTGCCGTTACTGATGATGCTGGCAGTTGCCAATATACCTCGAGAAATTTCACTGAAAAAAGATTTTTTGGCCTTTATCTCCAGTTCCGCGGCCATTGCACTGCTTTTGGCAACCCTATCGATTGGTCTGTTTCCGAATTTGCTCTACGCCACCAACAAACCAGCCTATAGTCTCACCATTTATTCCGCCTCTTCTTCCCAATATACATTGCGTATTATGCTGATTATTGCGATTATCGGCATGCCGATTGTTATCACGTACACGGCCTACGTGTATTGGATATTCCGCCACAAAACCAAATTGGACGCGCACAGCTACTGAGCTAACGACCCGCACGCATGAATTCGTGCGTTTTTGTGCTTGATTTTCGTGTTTCGGAGGTGAATAATCAGTGAGTAGTGGTGTGATACACTCAAGTGCGACAGTTGTGTAAACTGTCCGCTTTTTCGAGCCATCTATTTTCAGGAGTCTTATTATGACTGATATACTTACAACCCTGCCAAACAATGATGATGTCACCACCCCAAGCGCTCACGCTGAGACACTGAGAAAAAAATACGTGGTGGCGAAAACCGCAGTGGCTGATCTGGCCGGCGAGGTCAGTAAGACCGCGAAAGATCAGGTTGGCGATATAAAATCCCAAGCCTCTGACTGGGTCCATGACAAAGCCAGTCTGCTGAAGGAACAGGCGGCGGATTCGCAGGCCGCGATGATTACTCTGGTCCGGCGTAATCCGGTAAAGGCGGTAGCCATTGCCGCGGGGGCTGGCTTGCTGTTGGGATTGTTGCTCCGCCGGCGCGATTAACCTTGCAACAAGCTCCCGAATAGTACGGTATACTGCCATCAGGCACGCGGGCGAGTTGGGTTACCTTTAGGAGTTGCTGTCATGGCTGTGAATACCGCGGAAGATCACACGACAGAGCCTGTGCAGCCGTCGGCTGCGGGCGTTGGGACAGCCTACGGCAGCCGGATCCTTCGCGCATTCCTGGATGTTATAGAACTTGAAGCGCAGATTATTACTCTGAAGCTCTTGGCGGCTATGCGCGATGCCGCGGTGCGGGCATGTCTCGTGGCGGCGGGAATTATGCTGGCCGCTGCGGGATTGGTTTTTATGGAAATTGCCGTATTCCAGACAATCGAGCGGCTCATCCCGACAGTCTGGGTATTTTTTGTTTTTGCCGTCACGCATCTGGTGCTGGCTGGAGGGGCGGTTTATCTGGCTTCCCGTCCGATGAAATCAGGGCATAGCGGCATCGCCGATAGGTCCAACCCATCGGATAAAATTGGAGGCTCCTGATCATGAGTATTGATGGCAAGTTAGCTGAGTTGGAGCAGCGCCGCAATGCGGTGCTTCAGGAAATCGGCGACGACGCCGCGCATCTCTCGGAATACTTAAAAAAACAATATTCCCCGGTGAGCGTATTACGACGGCACATCGGACCGGCCATCGGTATTGCCGCCACTTTGGGTACACTGGCCGCCGGTATCAAATCGCCCCGCTGGGGGTTCATGCGGCTGATTGGGTCTCAATTATTTAATCGCCATGCGAATCATGCACATGGAAACCAATCTTCCGGCGGAGCGGTGCCACGTCAGTCTTCGGCGGGTGCCGCACCGGTGGCCCACGCGGCGAGGGACGCACGGGATTCGCATCGTGCCGGGTTGCGGGATATGGCCGAGCCGATCATCACCAATATTCTCCTGGATGTGGCGCAGTTGATTCCCTGGAGCAGCTTAATACAGCGCGCCAGGGAAAAGCCGAAAAGCCGTGATGGGCGGACCGATCACGCCGATTGATTTCTATCGTAAGTATCCTCAAAAAACCTTGGGGGGGGGAGCATTGGCGAGACAGCGGGTTAATAAGCGTATAGAATCCCCGTCGTTGAAGGCGTGACGGAAAAATTCAGGTATGAATGAAAAATTGCGAAATACGATTGTCGGATTGACCATTATCGGGGCATTAGTTCTTATTACGTGGGGTGCATTTTTGCTCGGTCGCGTGCCGGGTTTTGGGCCTAACGCGCCCTATGATGTCACGCTGCTTGCGCCCAGTGCGGATGGTCTGGTGTATGGGGATCTCGTATCCTTTAACGGCGTTACCGTGGGTACGGTTCAGAGCGTGGCTTTAACGCCGGATATGCAAACAGCGACCATTATTATCGGTATATACCGCACCGTTCATTTGCCGGACAATACTGTAGCCCAGATCGGTTCTAAAACCATCGGCGCTGCATACGTCTCGCTCTACGTTTCCGGAAGGGCCGATACTAAAATGCTCCCGATGGACGGCAGTGCACAACTGAAAGCCAAAGTGGCATCTTCGAGCCTGATTCCAAGTTCCGTGGTGAAAGATTTTTCTTCGTTGAAATCACAGTTTGGGGTGCTTAGCAGCAAACTGGACCGCGTTGCCGACGATCTGCACGCCCTGCTTAAACCAGTTGCGCTAACCAAAGCGCAGGCAGATGGTTCGCAAGCCAATACCTCAGATATGAATAATATCAGTGCTTTAATTCAACGATTGAACGTTACGGTTAATTCAATCAACGCCTTGGTCGGCAGCGGGAAGCTCCGCGGTCAAGTGCGGGAAATTCTGGCTAATGTTGCAGTCTCTTCCAGCGAGTTAAAGGGCGTTCTCAAGCAATTGTCCTCAACCGTAGCCGGCTTTAACGGGGTTATCGCCAAGGCTGGCACGACGGCCACCGATATCGATACCGTGGCGAAAACCGCCCAGCAAAAGATTATTGTGTTAAGTGTTAAGCTCACAGACGTGCTGTCAAATGTGAATGCGATCACCGAATCCATTGCGCAGGGGCACGGCACAGCGGGGCGACTGGTGAAAGACCCCCGTCTGTATAATTCGCTGCTGCAACTCACGCGCCGCATTAAAGGAACAGTGGATAGTCTCCATGGCTTGGTAAAGCAAATTAAAGCCGAAGGATTTGATATGAAAGTCGGATTCTGATTCGCGCTGACAGGAAAAAAATCCTCGGACGGGCCGCTATCCAGACAGCCCGCCGTTGCCACGTGAACTCTTGAAGGGCGCGTATGCCGCATCAACCATCAGGTAATCCTGCAGCTATGCCCGAACAAGATGTACTAGATGCACGGGCGAAAGCGTGGCAGACTCGCCCATTGCTGCGGCTGGTGTATCACGGTTATTTCCAGTCCATGGCGGAGCAGTTTGTACGGCGATCGGTGGAGGGCGGAAAACCGCATGGCGTGGTGGTGGAAATTGGCGGGGGGGCTGGACACTTCAAAGCGTTTTATCCGGAAATGATCGTCACCGATCTGGTGCCGACGCGCCATATTGATTTGGCAGCCAATGCTTTGCACCTGCCGTTTGCCGATGGTAGCGTGGATAATCTGGTTATGCAGGATGTGCTGCACCATATTGCATATCCGCTGTCTTTTTTCTCCGAAGCAATCCGCATTTTATCTCCCGGTGGCCGCCTGGTGATGGTTGAACCATTTATTTCTCCCCTCTCACATGTACTATATAAGCTTTCGCATCCCGAGCCTGTCGATATGCGGGCAAAGATTTTCCGCGAGCCGGGGGATGTGTCGGGCGTTGATCCGGCGGCATTTGCGGGCAGCGGTGCCTTCGATGCGAATCAGGCAATTCCGACGCTGCTGTTTTTTCGTTATGCTGAGAAATTTAGCCGCCGATTTCCCAATTTGGTCATCCGCGAGCGTAAAGTTCACAGTATGATAGCCTATCCCTTATCCGGGGGCTTTTCCAAACCCGTACTCCTGCCGATGATGGCGGTGCCCGCTGTGCGCGTGTTGGAAAATCTTCTCTCGCCGCTGGCACCGTGGCTGGCATTTCGGATGCTTGTTGCGCTGGAGAAGGTTCCCTGAAAACCGACCTCGCGCCAACACGGGACACTCCGGCGGGAAAGCACTATAATCGATTGGAGATGTTAATTCGGAGTTATCTGTGATTATTGACAGTACGGTTGAACCGGTTCTTCCACTTTTGCGGGCTGTAGGCAAGATCCCCAGTGGGTTATTTATTCTTGTGACAGGTGAAGGCCCGCAGTTATCGGCCATGCTGGTGTCATTTGTCCAGCAGTTAAGTTTTGAGCCCCTGTGCATTGGCGTGGCGATTCACAAAGACCGGGAGATCGGTACCCGTATTGAAAAATCGGGCTTTTTTACCCTCAATATATGTTCCGCCGGGGATAAAGGACTGTTGCGCAAATACGCCCGCCAAGCCCTGACGGGAGACGCGGCATTGGCCGAGGTGAGGCACCACAAATTGCCGGACGGGGGGATCGTCCTGCCTGAAGCCTGCGGGTTTGTGCATTGCCGATATTTTGCCCGCGTGAACTATCACTCCGATCATGAGTTGTTTATTGGCATAGCCCAGGATGGGGATCTGACCGCTGATTCTGTGGCCAAGCCGATGATTCATACACGGCACGACGGCTCAAAGTATTAGTTGAACTGCCCGTTGGATGAATCACCTCAAGCCGACTGCCCCAACCGGACCGCTTGATTGTGGACTTAAAACTCCTAAAATGCCATTTATGACAACCACGCAACTGCAACATCAATCGTGTCCATTGGAACTTGGCGACCCTGTCAATGCGGCGATACTCTCAGTATCGGAAGATCGCATTCAGGGTTTTCACCGCAATCCATTGGGCGAAATCGCAAGGCTTTCCGGCATTCCCGTTCAACAGGTTGTTGAGCGCATCGCTGCGCTGTTACGCGCCGGCGTGATCCGCCGGGTGCGCCAGACGCTCCTGGCTACTAATTTGGCTGCAGGAGCGTTAGTGGCGTGGGAAATACCGGCGGCTAATTTAAGTTCCGGCTTCGATTATCTGTTTGAAAAAGATCCGTTTTCCGGGCATGTGGTGATTCGTTCCACCGACGGCGAAACCACCGGTTCCAAATATCGTCTGTGGACGACGCTGAAAGTACCGCAGGGCTTTTCGCTGGAAAAACATTGCAATTTTTTAATGAAAGCAATTGGGGCGGGGGCGTTCAAGATTATGCCGGCCAAACGGTTATTTGCGCTGGGCGTGGGGCACGTGCGGCGCCGCGGTATGCAGCCGGGCAGTAAATCAGATGTTCTCGCTGAAGTGCTGGAAACGAAAACCGTGGAGCTTTCTGATCTGCAATGGCAGGTGCTCACCGCTCTAAAACGCGAGTTTTCCCCGGAGGAATTGGTTGAGAATATATGGGAGGCTCGGGCCACCCAGGCGGGTGTAAGCTTGGAAGAGTTTTACACCGTTGCAGAGCAGTTGCATTCGCTGGGCGTAATTGGCCGCTTTTCAACCTTTCTGGAACATGTCAAGCCCTTGGCCACCGGAGAAAAAGTCACGCAATACAACGCGTTATTCCACTGGGCCGTTCCCCTTGGCAGAGAAATTGATGCCGGCCAGCAGGTGGGGCGGTTCCATATTATGACCCATGCCTACTGGCGAGAAGGCGGGACAGAATTTGGAAATGTTAATATCATGGGCGTGGCCCACGGCAAAGATAAAAACCTGCTCCTGGCGCATAAGGCTGCGATGGATGCGCATTTGGCTTCCGTTGGAATTCCCGTTTCCTATACCAATGTTTTCTGGGGCGGTCGTAGCGAAATAAAGCCCAGCGAAATTGTGCCGCAGGCCTATCTGGAGTGGTGCCGGGAACAGGGCATCGACCCCGACGCAATGCGGCTCTAATGGCTTGCGAATTCAGGCCTGTAAAATAACCCGCAATCAATACAGTCGCACCGGCGCAATCTGTTCCGGTCTTTTTCAGGAGTGAATGATGCTGAAACGTCGGGATTTTATAAAGTTTGGCTTTCCAGTTGCAGCCGGACTTATGTTCGGACCTGAAAAGGGCTGGACCTCCGAAGCGGCGGGGCCATCGAATGACTACGTATTTAAAACGCCATTTTACCGGGTGGCCCTTTCGGCAACGGGCCCGGAAATTACGGCCATGAGTTTTGATTCTCTGGGCCACGGCGGTAAGCCGGTCAATCCCATCATCCCCGTTCCTGCTGCCGCAGATCGGCAGACGTGGCATGTCGTAAAGACGTTGCATTCTGTAACTTATCGCCTGGTGCGACATGGCCAGATAACTAACGCGGGCTGGCGGTTTGATTTTCAACCGCGCGGCATGAGAATCCGCTGTACCGTCGAGCCGGGAATTCAGCCCGACCCGCTGACGCTGAAGTTTGATCAGTACATCAATCACGTCACCTTGCTTGGCCGCATGAAGAAATCGCCTCAGGAAATGCTTTGTCCCTGCCTTTTGCATATGCCGGATATGGGAACTGCGAGCCTCACATGCAGCATGCCCAAGGCCGGTCTGGGCTATGATGCTCTGCGCTGGGTGGACGACCAGCAATATGTTAAAATCATATTCCCCGTCGCATCCGCACACCGCAACACGATTGACTACACGCTAGAGGTCACCTCCATATATCCGCACCTTCCGGGGATAGAAAAAGATCCTCGTTTTGACGGTTTTCGCCGAAACTTTTTGAATATTTTTCAGATCAACCCGCGTTTGCGGGCGCTGGCGAACAACGCCTCCAGTGACACTTGCGCCTTTACCGTGTATGAGTACGCGATGGTGGCGGCTCAATGCCCGCCGCTGGCTCGCGGATTGACCGCCCTGGATATTCTCCGCGATACACTTGACCGTTATTGTGACGGTATGGTGGCCTACGGCATGGTCGGATATGGAGCCAATTATGACGGTGCCAAGACCGGCATCTGGCGATCTCCATTCGACGCGCTGGATTCTCTGCCTTCACTAATTATTGCGGCCTGTACCTATATATCCTCATCGGGAGACTGGCGATGGGCCCGCAGGCGTTTTGCCGTGCTCGACGGATGGGGACGTAAAATGATGCAATCGGACACCAATCATAATGGTCTGATCAAATACCCCATGAGCGGCAACCATGGCTGCTACTCGACGGGTCATCCCTACCGTCCCAGCAACTGGTGGGACACCATCGGGTTTGGTCATGAGGACGCCTATGCCAATGCTCTGGCCTATCGCGCCTGTGCCATGCTGGCGCATGTGTCGGATCATATCGGCCGCACCTCAAGGGCGGATTTCTTCCATACCAGCGCCCGTAAACTCCGCAGCGTTTATTATCACACCTTCATCAATCCGCAGACGGGCCTGCTGGCTGGATGGAAAAGTGCCGACGGAGAATTGCATGATTATCAGTTCCTCTTTGTCAATTCCGTTGCGGTATGTTTCGGCCTTCTGGATGACAGCGAAGCTCGCGCCGTCATGAAACAACTGCTTAAGAAAATAAAGGTCGCCGGATACTCCAACTTTCGGCTTGGACTGCCGGGCAATCTGATACCCGTACCGGTCGAAGATTACTTTCGCAGTCCCCGCCGTTTTGGTGGAGGCGGGGCGAAGGGATTTCAAATCTACGAAAACGGCGGCGCTACTGCCTGCTTCAGTTATTTTACCGTCGAAGCCCTTTTCCGCACGGGCTTAACAGTGGAAGCCAGAAATATTCTCTACCCCATGCTGGAGAGTTTCAAAGATGGATCATTTTCCGGCAAAGGCGCCGATGGAATGACGCGGGACTGGAAAACCTGGAGCGGCAAGTGTTACGGTTACGAGGGATTTCTGGTTGATGGATATCTGGCTCTTCTGGCCGTGCTTACCGACCGTCATGCCGCCGGAGCCAAAACGTGATTTGCGGCCATTCGTCGACATCGACAATTATTACGCTCTTTCATCTTGGCTGTTGATATGCGGAAAATTCAATACTGATTGCCGGTTTAGGGGAGCTGTGGCATGGTGTTTGCATTCATTGCTTTTAACCACTCCCACCGGAATTAAATCAGGTTATTTGTATAATTCTATTGGCATCCACGGCGTACCGATGCTAAAATGATTGGTTCGGATTTGGCTACCCCTTGATGAAGGGAGTCGCGGACTCCGACGGATTTTCATCGCGGAAGGTGAAAATTCAGAGAACCGGACCAGAATGATGCACCGGGCTTAATTGCGAGTTTTATTCTGCCGCATAATGGGTTGTTGGTCCGATGAATGACATGGTGCGTATGGAAAGACGTATCGTGGAAATATTGATAATGTTATTGGCTTCTTGAGTTAATTGTAATTCGATGAAGACTTAATTGGGATGCTCCGTCCATCTGTATTGGACGTTCAGGAGAACTTTGTGAGTCACGTCACCCATTCGCAGGTACAACCGCCCGCTGCGGTCAGCACGGTTCCATTGGCCAACGCCAGTGCTAATATTCAATTGCTAATAGAAAAAGGAAAATCGCAAGGTTATCTAACCTACGAAGAGCTTAATGAACTTTTGCCGGATGATGCCATTGCCCCCGACCGTCTTGATGCGCTGATGCAACGCTTTGATGAAATGGGTGTGGAACTGCTTGATGAAGCGGAGGGAAATAAACACATTGCCGCCCCTGCCGCGGATGATCCCGACGAATCGCTGATGCGCGAGGCCGAGGAAGAAATCAACTCCATCAAGGATGAAGATGAGGTTGCCGAGGTTGGCTCCAAGCGCATTGACGACCCCGTGCGAATGTATCTGACTCAGATGGGTGAAATTCCGCTTCTGACACGGGATGAGGAAATCCGTCTGGCCAAGAAGATCGAGTTAACCCGCATGGCCTTCCGCCGCAAGGTGCTCGAGAGCGATTACTGCATTCAAAGTGCGGTAGACATCCTGGCGCAGGTAGAGTCTGGTGAACTACCTTTCGACCGCACCATGCGTATTTCCACCGCTGAAGTTGATGCCAAGGGAACCATCAGCAAACGCATTCCCCAGAATCTCGGCACCATACGCAAAATTCTGGTTCAGAATCGTGATGAATGGGATAAAATCCAGGAGGCGTCCTCTACGGAATCCATCAAAGAGGAAATCCGCCGCCGGATGCGTAATCGGCGTCGCAAAGCTGTCACGCTGCTGGAAGAGCTTTCGCTCCGCACGAGCAAAGTTATTCCGCTGATGAAAAAACTCCAGTCCATCAGCACCAAGCTGACGGAACTGCATCTGGAACTGCGCAGCAAAACTGCTCGGCTTTCTGAAGATGATCGGCAAGCCATGACCGATGAATACATGGGCCTGATGGATCTGGTACTGGAAGACGCTGAGGCACTGCAACGGCGCTGCCAGAGTATTCAGTTGGTATTTAATGAATACGAAGACGCCAAACGTAAACTTTCCGGCGGCAACCTTCGATTGGTGGTATCGATCGCGAAGAAATACCGGAACCGCGGCTTGTCCTTTCTGGATATTATCCAGGAAGGCAACACCGGTCTGATGCGGGCCGTTGACAAATATGAATATCGACGCGGTTACAAATTCAGTACCTACGCCACCTGGTGGATTCGTCAGGCGATTACCCGTGCCATCGCGGATCATGCCCGTACCATCCGTATTCCGGTACACATGATTGAAACCATGTCCAAGTTGCGGAATATCAGCAAAAAGCTGCTCCAAGACCTGGGCCGGGAGCCAACCATTGAAGAAATTTCAAAGGAAGCCAAAATGCCGGTAACCGAATGCCGGCGCGTCCTGAAAATCGCCCGGCACCCGATATCGCTGGATCGGCCGGTCGGTGAATCTGAGGATTCTTATTTTGGCGACTTTATTGAAGACGAGGCGGCGGAAAATCCCGTGGAAACCGCCACGCAGGAAATGTTGCGCGAACGTATTGATCAGGTCCTGAAAACCCTGACATACCGGGAGCGTGAAATTATTAAACTGCGCTATGGTATTGGGGACGGCTACACCTATACGCTGGAAGAAGTCGGGCGGATATTCAAAGTGACACGCGAACGCGTCCGTCAGGTAGAAGCCAAGGCCCTGCGCAAATTGCAACATCCGGTCCGCTCACGAAAACTTGAAGGTTTCCTGGATGGATCGATTTTGGCTACGCTGGGTGTCATTCCCCCTGGCGCACCGGCTGGATCTGAGGCTACTGAGGAAGATGCGGAGGCTTCAGTGGAAGGCGGCGATGCCGATAGTGATGATAAATAAATAAACTCGGACAGGCACCTGGGCACGGCAGCAGCCACGGTGATCCCTTCCGCTGTTTTAAGGACGCTTTAATTCCGTGCGCCCCAGTTATGGGTACTAAAAATTCTTGGCTGTCGGCATTTCTACCGATATAAGCATTGTGACCGCAGAGCGTGTTTAAAAACGTGGTCCGTGCGGCTTCTGGAAGCAGGCTCTGCCAGTATTTGAACGGAGGAGCCGGTGCTCTACGATCATGAGTCCTCAGCACATAATGATTTAACCACGCGGGACATGTGGCGGGTGTTTCGGATCATGGCTGAATTCGTGGAAGGCTTTGATGCCTTGGCTAACATCGGGCCGGCGGTGACCATTTTCGGATCAGCGCGAACGCCGCGCAAAGATCCCTATTACAAGAAAGCCCGACTCTTTGGCGCGATGCTGGCGCGAAAAAAATTTGCGGTCATTACGGGCGGCGGACCGGGAATCATGGAGGCCGCGAACTCCGGGGCGCACGACGCGGGTGGAGTTTCGGTGGGGCTTAACATCAGTTTGCCGCATGAACAACGCGCTAACCCCTATCAGACCATTACTTTGAACCACCACTATTTTTTCGTACGCAAGACGATGTTTATCAAATATTCCCACGCCGTGGTCTGCTTCCCCGGCGGCTACGGCACCATGGATGAATGTTTTGAAACACTCACGCTGATCCAGACGCTTAAAATTGATCCGCGCCCGGTGGTCCTGATAGGTAGAGACTACTGGCAGGGATTGATTGACTGGTTAAAGAAAACCATGCGCAATAAATTTCACACTATCGGCACCGAAGATCTTAAGCTATTTCGCCTGACTGATGATCCTGCCGAAGCTTGCGATATCATTGTCCAAGCTGAAGAGGGCCGGTGCTGGGAGCCGCCAACACCCACTTTTTCCGGAGTGAATCCTGCCCGGCGGATGAGTCCGGAGGGAACCCGGATGGGCGTGGCGCCCCGAGTCAGCGGCGAAAAAATCGCGCAGCCCCAACTTCCCGTGGAATTAAATCACCGCAAGCCGCGGAAAACATCACGGCGTGCGGCCAAGTTGTCGAAGGCGGAAAAATAATCTCCCGTTTGGCGGGAGGTCTTTAACATATCTGGAAGTGCACAGAAACTCCTTGTGAATTTTGCCGCCGCGGTAGGCTGACTGCCTCCACCGTGAGCCAATGGAAACTCCATTTAATTCTTATTTGTGAAAAAATTTGGAAACTGAGCGCCTGATCATAAAGCGTCGCGGGGGCCTGGGGATTCTGGCTGGCAAATTAAAAATACGTAAAAAGCGATTAAAAAATCGCAAAGTTAAAATAAATTAACGGAAATATGCATTTCTGTTGCGATGCTTGTAAATTTGCGTTTTTTTAGGTATATTTGAGCCATATGATTACCGCGAAAAAACGCAAGTTATCGGTGTCTCCTGCCAAGCGCAAACGTGAGAAAGCATCTCGCGGTAAAGTGAAGCGTCATAGCTTCGTTGTTCCGGTTGGGAAAAAGTCATCCCATCGCAAAAATCCCCCGGTTGTGGTGAAGGTGGCCCCGGTATTGCCACCAGAAAATAAAGCTTACGCCAAAGCCATCGATTTTCTCATGAGCCACACCGACTACGAGCGCATGCGTGTGGTCCGATATAACACCACGACATTTAACCTTGATCGCATGAGGCAATTTCTTGAGGCACTGGGTAATCCACAGCAGGCGTACAAGACCGTCCACATCGCCGGAACCAAAGGAAAGGGCAGCACCTGCCACATGGTTGCTGCAATGTTGCGCAGTGCCGGCTTCAAAGTTGGTTTATATACCAGCCCTCACTTGTTGAATTTGCGTGAGCGGATATGCGTCAATGGGCAGCATATCAGCGAGGATCAATTCGTAGCGCTGATGAAGCGCGTCGAGTTGGCGGTTAAAAAGCTGGGATCCAATAAGCCGACATTCTTTGAAATTCTCACGGCTATGGGTTTTGCGCATTTTGCTGATGAACACGTAGATATTGCGGTGATTGAAACCGGCCTGGGCGGACGCTTGGATTCCACCAATGTGATCACTCCGGAAGTCACGGCAATTACCCATATAAGTTACGATCACATGGCGGTGTTGGGAAATTCCTTAACTAAAATTGCTGAAGAAAAAGCGGGAATTTTCAAGAAAGATGTGCCAGCTCTTTCCTGCCTTCAGGAGCCGGAAGTCGCAGCCACACTTAGCCGCGTTGCCCAACAGGTGCATGCGCCGCTGGAATTTGTCGGAACGGATATTGAATTCAGCCATCGCTTTGAAGTTACACGCCCCGTAGGCCCGCATGTGCGCGTATCTTTAACCACTGTGCGGTCGCATTTTGAGCATTTGACCGTGCCCTTAATTGGGGAGCATCAGGCCGTCAACTGCGGTTTGGCGCTGGCCATACTGGATAAACTCAAGGCCCGCGGACTGCAGTTCAGCGACGCCAAGGCCGTGGCCGGACTCCAGGATGTCGATTTGCCGGGCCGCATCGAAACGGTTTGGCATGATCCGCGCGTGATTATAGATGGCGCACACAATGCCGCGTCGGTTAAAGCGTTATTCCGCGGAATCAGCCAATATATTCCCTATGACAGCATGGTTGTTATCTTTGGCTGCAATTGTGATAAAGACATTGACGGCATGTTGGAGCAGGTATCGCTGGGGGCTGATAAAGTTATTTTCACGCGGTCGCACAACAATCCTAAAAGTGCCAGCCCCGACGAGCTTTCCGCCCGTTACGTTGATCGCTTTGGAAAAATGGCCCAGGCGGCGGAAACCTTTGCCGATGCCATGGACATTGCCGCCCGCGCTATTTCCCGTGAGGACCTGGTCGCGGTAACCGGTTCGTTTTATCTTATCGGAGAAGCGAAACGCCTTTTCATGGGCCGCACCGCCTCAAACAATCGCAGCACGGCGTTATAAGGTCTCTGATTGTTTGCAGCAGTTCGCCGCCATGGCCCGCCTCATTTCAATTATGGATTACCTCCGGTTCACTGCTACAATACAGGAATGACAGCACCCCGAAAGCCATATTATCTCTGCGGAAATCCTGAATTCCGCGACACCGCGCGCACGGTTAAATCTCTGCACGACGGCAGCGTTCTGGCGGAAGTAGCGTATGCGGATGCCGCGGCAATTCAGCACGCCCTTGCCGCCATGACTGATGTCATGCCGAAATTGCGAAAACTTAGCGCCATACAGCGGCGAAAAAACTGTGAGGTTGTTTATACCGGTTTACTCGATCGGGCCGAAGAATTTTCCAGGCTCATCGCCCAAGAAGCCGGTAAACCCATTAAGACCGCCCGGGCGGAAGTGGCCAGAGCGCTGACAACTTTCCGCCTGGCCATGGAGGAATCAACGCGCATCAGCGGCGTGCAGCTACCCGTGGATATTGATGAGCGTTCCGAGGGATATTACTGCGTGGTTGAACGAGTAGCGGCGGGGCCGGCGGTATTTATTACTCCGTTTAATTTTCCTTTAAATCTTGTAGCCCATAAAGTGGCACCGGCGCTGGCCTGTGGTTGTCCCTTTTTATTAAAGCCCTCTGATCGTACCCCGCTGACGGCGTTGCTGCTGGGCGAACTGCTGAAGTCGGCGGATTTGCCGCATGGCTCGTGGAGTATTCTGCCGTGCGACGTGCAGCATGTGTCGGCCATGGTTCAAGATCCGCGCGTGCGAATTGTATCATTTACTGGATCCGTCAAAGTCGGCTGGGAATTGCAGAGCAAGGCAGTTGGCAAGCGCATTCTGCTGGAACTGGGATCCAATAGCGCTGTGGTCGTTGAGCCGGAGGTGGATATCACCGAGGCGGTTTCCCGCATTGTGCCGGCGGCATTTGGATATGCGGGGCAAAGCTGCATCAGCGTGCAGAGAATATTTTTGCATCAACGCATTGCAACCCAGGCCACTCAACAACTCGTTGAGAAAACCTCTGCCCTGTGCGTTGGTGCGCCGCTGGATGAAAGCACCGATGTTTCCTGCATGATCGACCAGGCCGCCGCCGAGCGTGTAGATCAGTGGGTGCGGCAGGCGGTGGATGGGGGCGCAAAAGTATTATGCGGCGGCCGTCGCGACGGAGCCTATTACCTGCCGACACTTTTAACCCACGTGCCGCCCAATGCCCATCTGGCCTGCGAAGAAGCGTTCGCCCCCGTGGCGATTATAGAAGAATATGACGATTTTTCGCAGGTACTGACAAAAGTGAATCAATCCTCACTGGGGATTCATGTGGGAATATTTACCCGAGATTTATTCAAGGCCCGGCAAGCGTTTGAAACACTGGAGGTCGGGGGCGTGATTATAAATGACGTGCCGACGGTACGTATTGATGCCATGCCGTACGGGGGTGTCAAGCAATCCGGACTGGGGCGCGAAGGAGTGCGTTTTGCCATTGAGGAATTTTGCGAGCTTAAGACCCTGCTGGTACGCTACGCATAAGCCGCAGTGCTCATGCGACACGCGGCGGCAAACCTGCTATAACTTCCGCACGGGAAAAGCTCGCCGTTGAAATACGGCGGGAAACGATGCGCCGTGCCGCGACGGCTTTGAGTTGACAAGTTGGTACAGGAAACATCATGGAAGTTGGAATTGTCGGATTGCCAAACGTCGGAAAATCGACGTTGTTTAATGCTTTAACCAATGCCGGCGCTCTGGCCGCCAATTATCCGTTTGCCACCATTGAACCCAATGTGGGGGTCGTCGCGGTGCCGGATCGGCGACTGGAACAAATCCGGCAGCTTATCGAAACGGAGAAAACGGTACCCGCGCTTCTGAAGGTTGTGGATATTGCGGGTCTGGTGAAGGGGGCCAGCACCGGAGAAGGATTGGGTAATAAATTTCTTTCGCATATTCGGGAAGTGGACGCCATCCTGCATGTTGTGCGCTGCTTTTCTGATGGCGATGTCATGCACGTGGATGGAAAAGTTGATCCGCAGCGCGACATTGAAACCGTGGAAACCGAGCTGATGCTGGCGGACTTGGAAAGCCTTGAAAAAACCGTTGATAAGCAGCGCCGCAACGCCCGCGCAGGTGATAAAGAAGCTGTCGCATCTGTGGAGGTTATCGAAAAACTCGTTGAGGCGCTTAAACTTGGTAAGCCTTTAAGATCGCTGGCTCCGTGGAAACCCGACGACTGGAAAATTATCCATAATCTCGGCCCGATTACCGCCAAGCGGGTGTTGTATATTGCCAATGTGGATGAATCTGATCCACACGGCCAGGGGCCGCTGGTGCAAGTGGTGCGCCGCCGGGCGGAATCTGAAGGCTCCGTCGTGGTGCCGGTATGCGCTAAACTGGAAGCGGAACTCGCCGAACTTACCGCGGAAGATCGCGCCGCCATGCTCGCTGATTTAGGCATGACGGAACCCGCCTTGGAGACCGTCGCCCATGAGGCCTACAAACTCCTGGGCTTGCAAAGCTATTTCACCGCCGGCCCCAAGGAAATCCGAGCGTGGACGATTCCCATTGGAGCCACCGCTCCCCAAGCGGCCGGCGTGATTCACAGCGACTTTGAAAAAGGTTTTATCCGGGCGGAAATTTACAACATCACCGATTTACTGACCCATAAAAATGAAGCCGCCATTCGCGCCGCCGGCAAGCTTCGATCAGAAGGAAAAACCTACATTTTCCAGGATGGCGATATCGCCCATTTTCTCTTTAACTCCTGAAGTCAAGGCATGACCGCTTGCGGCCGCCCTGATCAGGTATGGCCGGGATTATCGGTTACGTAAAATCCGTGCATCGGGCAATTGAATTATCGCCGGAGCGTTGGCACAATAGAGCATTCAGACGCGAATGGATTGTTCTGAATTAATACCACGGATGGACCGCCGGGAGATTGTGGGCGAAACGCTTCCACCTTTGTGAAGCGTAAAGTGAATCGGAAGGTTATTGGCTTTATGCGAACGGCGATTGTTTTTCGGCGTATGAAGCTGCCCGTTCCGAAGGTGGAAACGGTTTTCTGGGGCATGCTTCTGATTCTGGCGGTTATCGCTCTGGGAATATTGGTCATTCGTCAGGATGCACGCACGTTGGCGGCACAGCAGCGCGAACGCCATGCGGACGCAATTATTGAATCCGCGGATTCCATTCTTATCGGCTTACAGAATATTGAAACCGGCCAACGCGGATACGTGATTACCGGAAATTTGAGCTATCTGGAGCCTTACCATCGCGGCAGTGTCTCGATTGACCAGCGCATCCGGCGGCTTGGCCGGCTTTTACCGGCAACTCCCGCCAACGCCAACCTGATTGCGACGATGCGAACTTTGGCGGCCCGGAAAATTGCGGAAATTGATCAGACAATTCATGTTCGCACTAAGCATGGCTTCAGCGCTGCCGCCAATATCGTGCGTACCAATGTGGGTAAGCAATTGATGGATATGCTGAGCGCCGAGCTTTCCAGCACCAGAAACCAATATCATCGTGCGGCGGTTTATGAGCACGTGCTCGTAGAGCGTCGATTACGAATGACCCAGATCGCGGCAGGGGGCTTCATCGTTGCCCTGCTGGTGACATTGTTGGGAATGTATTGGCGTGTTGTCCGCGTCGTACGCCGCAGTAAAAAAATGACGGATCATCTCGCCCACAACGCCCACAACGACCCTTTAACGACTTTGCCCAACCGCGGCATGTTTATGAATTGGCTAACCTATGGATTGGCGCAGGCCCAGCGGGTAGATGGTAAGGCAGCCGTGCTGTTTTTAGATCTTGACGGCTTCAAGCCGGTGAATGACCGCCTGGGGCATTCTGCCGGAGATCATGTGCTGTGCGAAGTAGCACAACGCTTCAAGCAAAGCGCCCGCACCGGTGACATGATCGCGCGCATCGGCGGCGATGAATTTGCCGTTTTCATTCCCGCGGTTTCTAATGAAAGTGATCCTGCGGAATTGGCGCACCGCCTGATCGAAGCTATGCGGCAACCCATTGTGGCCGATGGTTCCGTAGTGTATGTCGGCGTGAGCATCGGTGCGGCGATGTATCCGCGCAATGGAAAATCCCCGGAAGCCCTGCTGGAGGCCGCGGATCAGGCCATGTACCGTGCCAAGCGGGAAGGGGGGCGTAAACTGGCTTTCCACAATTCGGCACTGACCGACCAGATTACGCGCGAGGCACGCCTGCGGGGTGGGTTGCAACACGCCCTGCAGGCCAAAGAATTTGAGTTTCATTATCAACCATTACTGGACGCGCAAACGCTTAAGCCTGTGGCTGTGGAAGCCCTGTTGCGATGGCGGCATCCGGAATTGGGGCTGCTGGTCCCCGCTGAATTTCTCCCCGTTGCGGAACGCAGCGGATTTATGCGAAAGCTTGGACCGGTGCTGCTGCAAAATGCCGGAGAACAAATGGCTCATTGGCGGCGGCAAGGAATACATTTGCGCTTGGCGTTTAATGTTTCCCCATTTCAGTGTTCCGATCAGAATCTCATATCGGCTGTGGAAAGCATGTTGGTTTCCAGCGGTATGGAACCACAAAATCTTTATCTTGAAATCACTGAAACCGGCCTCCTCCAAGCCGATGCCCAGCCGATTCTGCGGAATATAAGGAAAATGGGTGTCGGATTGACCCTTGATGATTTCGTCGGCGGCAGCGGGGGGCTGGCGTGTTTGCGCCAACTGCTTATTAGTCAAGTCAAATTTGATCGCCGATTTATTACGGGTTTGCCGCACTCTACCGCCGATATGGATTTGCTCTCGGGCCTTACTGACCTCACCCATCGCCTTGGTATACAAGTCACCGCCGGCGGTGTGGAAACACAGGATCAGGATGTAGTTGTCCGCCGATTGGGTTGCGATCTGGTCCAGGGAAACCTTTACGCCGGTGCCGGCAGTCCTGAGGATGTGACAAATCTGCTCCATCAGTGGAAGGCTGCATAAACTTCAACTCTGCTCTGTGCATCCGCGCCGGCCTGCGGTAAACTAAATGGATGAATATTCCAGCGGACGGCGATCTGGCAATGCCGCGCTGACAGGCGTGGTAGTCATAGGAATCAATGACCTTGGAAAAAATGGAAAAACAATCAGGCTGCATCGGCGATGCTACCAGCCCTATTGGCGTTTTTGATTCGGGGCTTGGTGGCCTGACCGTTGTACAGGCATTGCACCGGCATTTACCCGCTGAATCCTTGATTTATTTTGGTGATTCGGCCCGGTTGCCTTATGGCACAAAATCTCCCCGCACCGTGCTGCAATTTGCCCGCCAATGTCTGCGGTTTCTCATGCAGATGAATCCTAAGCTTCTGGTTGTTGCCTGTAACACCGTTAGCGCCACCGCCCTGCCCGAGCTGCAAAATGAATTTTCCGTACCCGTTATCGGCGTACTGGAGCCGGGGGCCGAAGCGGCGGTGCGCCTTGCACGAAAGCAGCGGCCCACCGGTGACTGCGCCATAGGCCTGCTAGCCACGGAAGCCACGATTGCCAGTAGAGCGTATGTGATGGCGGTCAGTCGGCGAGATTCAGCCCTGCATCTGGTCGGGCGGGCCTGTCCGTTGCTGGTGCCCATGATTGAGGAGGGCCGTGCGGAAGACAGCCCCGTGGTGCAGGCGGTGCTGGCGGAATATCTGGCACCTCTGAAATCATTAAATCCGCCGGCGTTGATCCTTGGTTGCACACATTATCCCATTTATGCCAAAACGATCAGCCGTCTGATTGGGCCTTTGACAACGTTGGTTGATTCAGCAGACCAGACTGCCTTGGTCGTTCGGGAAAAGCTTCATACAATGGGCGCACTGCATCCCGGTGCGCCCGATGGCAGTAACCTGACTTGTTATGTGACAGATCAGGGCCAGAGATTTGAAAGCCTGGCCAATCGGTTTCTGGGCAGGTCGATTGCCCAGCCGGTATGGGTGGACCCTGAAATGCTTGAAACGGCGGTAACGGAAAAATGATCAGCCACTATCGAAAAGTAGTTCGCGTTTCGTATCGCTTATGTGTCATCGGCGGCATTGTCGCCGCCGTCGCGACGTTGCCGATGCTGCTGGCAGGCTGCTCCTCCGGCAATAACGATCCGCAAAATTTTAATTCTCTGGTGCAGAACTGGATGAAGCGTATGCAGGGGGGCCATTCCGTCGTTACGCAAGCCCGAAATCTCTTTGCCACTGAAAATCCCGACACCCAGCGTGCCGCGATTGCCTGGATGTCCCGGCAGAAATGGGGCCATGAAAAACCATATATGGATGCCTATCGCCTGGCGGAAAATTCCCCCTCACCGCTGGTGCGTGGGCAGGCGTTGCTGGCATTAGGTACTTCCGGGCAGCCCTCGGTAGCACCTGATTTGCAACGCGGTTTGACTGATCCTTCGCAGTTTGTGCGTCTGTGCGCAGTTATGGCGGCCACGTATGTACACAATCCGATATTGATCCCGGATTTGATTACCCGGCTACATCATGATTCTAATGCGCAGGTGCGCATTTACGCCGCTGAAGCCCTCAAGCCCTACAAAACGCGATTGGTTATTGAAACCCTCATTAACGCGCTTGATGACAGCAACGTCGCAATCGTTCAGGCCGCCTGGGATGATCTGACCTTTCAAACCGGCCAGAAATTTCCCCAACACTCCGGCCCCTGGCAACTATGGCTGCAAGCCCACCGGCAAGAATTCCGAGCCACCGGGTAATTGCCGCGCAGATGTGTCAATATTTCCTGACATCCCGTCGTGCGGAGCCATCGCGGCCCGTCCTTCGGACAAATGCCCGGGCTACATTTCAAACCCAATCGTCCCAGCCATTACTGCCGCGTGCCCGCAGCTTTCATGGGAATATCCTTGCTATACCGACCATTAGCCCGACACGCCCTGGACCGCCGTTTGGGCGGTGTCCGTATTTGCCACCGGTAGTTTCCGCCACCAGAATATATACATCCCGGCAACTCCAACGATAAACAGCGGCAGCGTGAGCCAGAATGAACGGTAATCCTTCATCACCAACTGCATCGGCAGCAGAAACAAGGTGACCTGCCACAACAGCGCGAAGGGCACTGTGAGAATATCATTGCGGTGCTCTACTGCCAGAGCTTTCTGTTCTTCAATGGAAAATATTCCCCGCACCGGCCCCCAGAACCCGAATGGCCGGGTGACTCGGTAAAATTGTTCCGTTACCGACGTCGGTGTCGGAGCGGTCAGCAGCGATACCACAATGGTTGCAAGGAAAGATATGCCCGTCATGATGACAAACTGCTTCCATTCCAGCAGGTCAGGAGCGGAAAATCGTTGTACAATCGCCGCTGATCCGCCTGCAAATGTTCCCGCCGCCACACCCCACGCATTGCAGCGCCACCAGTAAAGCCGCAGTACCATGGGGCCCAAGGTTCCGGCCGTTAGTCCCATGATAATCCAACCCCACAGGTTGTTAATACTTTCCGCCTCAACCCCCATGACAAAACCAATTCCCACGATGATCAGCGTTCCGGCATAAGCTGTAAAAATCAGCTCCCGACTTTTCGCGTTGCGTCGGAGAAAATTCTTGTATAGATCATTGACCAGTAACGCTGTTGCGGTATTTACCTGCCCGGTCAAGGAGGTCATCATGGTTGCCAGCATCGCAATAAGCAGTAAATCCTGTATGCCCGGAGCCATGATGGACTTGAGCACTGCCGGAAGAATGAGTTCCGGATCCACCGTGCCGGTATAGCCAACCAGCGGCAAGCGGGACTGCCAATGATTTCCTAGAATGTGCCGCAGTCCGGCAATGAGTCCGGCGGGGTAGCGTTGCGGATCATGTCCGATGCGCCCCAGCAGATCCTGCCAGAACGCCGGGGTAGTTTGTGGATAATAATGGTGAATCAGCACGGACGCCCTGTGCACAAAAGCCGTGTTCGGATACATGTGATGGACCAGCAGAATCCCCAAAATGGCGTAGCCGATCATCATCGGCCAGCGGAACATCAGCGTGAGGGCCTGCAGCAAAGATAGTAATCCGCAATCCCGGTCACTGCGGGCGGCAAAGTAGCGTTGCTCGGCCCCGCTGCCCAGACCCCCGATGACATTTCGTAACAGATAAAAAGATACAATAAATATCAGATAATGGTAGGGGCCATATCCCGGTGGCGTGTGAACTTGCCAAGAGGGAGCGGAACTAGTCCACTGCGAATTGCCGGTTACCCAATGTGCGGTTTGAGAAAGTATTGCAACATTAGCAAAGCTGTGCCAGGCAATGACCGCCACTGTAATGCACGCCGCAATCAGCACCACGCCGTGAATCACGTTGGTTACCACGACACCGTAATATCCTGAGAACATCGTATAAAGCGTCGCCACGGCAATAACTACCGCGGTAGTAAGCAGGGGTGAAAACGGTGAAAACATGCCCAGAAAAAGACTGGCCCCACGCACCAGATAAGCCAGCATACCAATGGCTAAAACAATCCCCATCACGGCGGTCAAGAACCGCACCAGTTCCGCCGCTCGCCCCTCGCCGAAGCGGAAAGTGTACCATTGTGCGGCCGTCAGGCACTGCGATCTCCGATGCCACTTGCCGGTAAACGCCAGCATAAACGCCAGCACCAGCACCGCGCCGCCGCGAAATTCAATAAACAACCCCCGCGGCCCCAGCATGTATAAAAAAGATGTAATGAGCATGGTGCCGGTCAGATCAAACCACAGCGCCATGCCGGAAATTCCCAGCAGCACCCATGACAATGATCGCCCCGCAAGAAAATAACTCTCCATCCCTTGCGCCGCCCGGCGGCTCATCAACAGCCCGGTAATCACAACCAGTGCGAAGTAACCGCCGATTACCAGCATATCAACAGGGCCGATTGTCGCCATAATTCTCCCAGGCAATTCGCATCGCCGATTCCATCAGCGCCGACGATGGCCGTATTTTATATCATAATCCCAACCTTGTCGGCTAAATGCCCATCTGCTCTGTTGGGCCGCAATAAGATGTGCCAAGTTCAATCTGCGGGTATACTTCATGCTTTGCTTATGGAGAAGCCTGAATGTCTGAAGCTGTCCCACAACCTCCGGATTATATTTTACAACGCTGGCAGGCGGCGCGCGCTGAATTAAAAAAGCCCAAAGCCGATGCCCTGCTTGTAACGTATTTTCCTGATGTAAGTTGGCTGACAGGCTTTGAAGGGGATGACTCCTGGGCGTTACTGACGGCTGATCAGGTGTGGTTGATCAGCGATTTTCGATATGCCGAACAAATCGCCCGCGAATGTCCGTGGGTTCACGCGATCATGCGAAAAAAGCGGCTGTCGGAGGAATTAATCAAAATCTGCAAAAAATGTAAAATTCGCACCTTGGCGGTACAGGAAGAAAGCGTGTCGCTGCGGCAACAGGCGGCCATTAAGGAATTCACTGTTCCGGCAGGCATTCGCCTGAAGGCGGTGCTGGAAATACTGGTCAAGCTGCGCAACATTAAAGATAGCCATGAAATCGCCTTGATCGAACAGGCGGTTACCATTGCTGAGCACAGCTTTGAAGCGATGAAAGCCCATCTGAAGGCGGGGCAGACGGAAAATGAAATTGCCGGACTGTTGGTTTATGAAATGCGGCGTCGCGGGGCCTCCAACGCCAGTTTTGATCCGATTGTTGCTGCCGCAGCCAACGGAAGTCTGCCCCATTATCGCCCCGGCGCGGTAAAAATGCAGAATAACTCGGCGCTGCTGGTGGACTGGGGTGCCTTATACAACGGCTACCGATCTGATCTCACACGCATGATTTTCATGGGCGAACCACCGCGAAAAATCCGGGAAATTTATCAGATTGTACTCGAGGCGCAGCAATCCGCGATCGCCGCCATTAAACCCGATGCACCCGGAAAAAAAATTGATAAAATAGCCCGCGACATTATTACCAAGGCGGGTTATGGCAAATGCTTCGGCCACAGCCTGGGCCACGGGGTGGGGCGGGATATTCATGAGCAGGTCTCGCTTTCCCAACGCGGTGATGTTATTCTGAAACCGGGTATGATTGTCACCGTCGAGCCGGGAATTTATCTTCCAGGTGTTGGCGGTGTGCGGATTGAGGACGATATACTGGTTACTCAGACAGGCTGCCGCGTGTTAAGCAGCCTTCCTAAAACTTTGAATTCGGCTTGGCTATAACCCACGTGTTGTGCGGCGGGTGGCTTTCGGAGAATCAATTATTATGGCGACCAAGGAAACGTTTACCGACAATAAGCGTGTCAAAGACCTTATTAAGCTCATGTCTGATCACGGCCTGACGGAAATAGAGCTGGTGGAAGATAAATCTAAAATCCGCCTGAAGCGAGATTTTGCTCCTGTCGGCGTGCCCGTGCCCGGCGCACCGATGATGGCCCAGCAGCCCATGATGGCACCGCAAGGGGCCAACGCCGCCCCTGCCCCTGCCGCGGAGCCGCCGGTGGACGAAGGTCTTGTCGCCATCAAATCCCCTATGGTTGGCACTTTTTATACCGCGGCCAATCCGGACTCGGAACCGTTTGTAAAAATCGGGTCAACGGTCGGTAAAGAAAGCGTTGTCTGCATCATTGAAGCCATGAAGGTATTTAACGAAATCCGCGCCGAAGTCAGTGGTGTCGTAACTAAAATGCTGGTGCAGAATGGTCAGGTGGTCGAATTCAATCAACCGCTGTTCATGGTAAAAAGCCGGTAAATTCCCTGGCTGGGCATCGTAGAGGAAGATATGTTTTCCAGAATTCTTGTTGCCAATCGCGGCGAAATTGCTTTGCGCATTATCCGGGCCTGCCGGGAATTAGGGGTTGAGGTCGTGGCGGTTTACTCCGAAGCTGATCGCGATGCCGCCTACCTGAAACTTGCGGACCAGGCGATCTGTATCGGGCCGGCGGCGGCGGGGGAAAGTTATCTCAATATTCCCCGCATTATTTCCGCCGCGGAAGTTGCTGATGTGCAGGCGATTCACCCGGGCTTTGGGTTTTTATCAGAAAATGCCCACTTCGCGGATGTTTGCCGCAGTTGCAAAATTGAATTCATCGGCCCGTCAGTTGAATCCATGAAGATGCTGGGTTCCAAATTGGCGTCGAAAGATTTAGCCAAGCAATGCAAAGTCCCCCTGACCCCCGGTAGCGACGGCCCGATTCAAACAGAAAAAGAAGCGGTGGACGTGGCCAAGAAAATCGGCTATCCGGTCATCATTAAAGCCTCCGCCGGCGGGGGTGGCAGGGGCATGCGCGTGGCGCACAATGAAATCACTCTTAAAAGCTCGCTGAATGCGGCCCGGGCTGAAGCCGAGGCCGCTTTTAAGGATGCCACGGTCTTCATTGAAAAATACCATGAAGAACCGCGCCATGTGGAAGTGCAGATTCTTGGCGATAAACATGGCAACGTCGTGCACCTCTTTGAACGCGACTGCTCCATTCAACGGCGGCATCAGAAACTGGTCGAAGAATCACCTTGTCCGGTTATTGATGAAGATACCCGCCAGGAACTCTGTGAAAGTGCCGTTCGCCTGGCCAAAGCCGCTGGCTATTACTCAGCCGCAACGGTTGAATTTGTCATGGACAAGCAGAAAAAGTTTTATTTTCTGGAAGTGAATACCCGCATTCAAGTGGAGCACCCGGTGACGGAATCCGTGACCGGGCAGGATTTAATCCAGTGGCAGTTGCGCATCGCCGCGGGAGAAAAGCTCGATATTTCCCAGAAAGATATTCGCATCAATGGGGCCTCCATTGAATGCCGAATTAACGCCGAGGACCCGGATCGCAACTTCGCGCCCTCTCCGGGATTGCTGGAGGAATTCGCCCCGCCGGGTGGCCCGGGCGTGCGCCTGGATACCCACGCGTATCAGGGGTATCGCATCGGACCGAACTATGACAGTATGATCGGCAAATTGATCGTGCATCGGCCCACACGTGATCAGGCCATCGCCACCATGCGCCGGGCACTGGATGAATTCCGCGCCGGACCCGTTAAGACGACCATCCCGCTGCACCGCTTTATTATGAATTCCCAGGATTTTCGGGAATCTCGTGTGGATACCGGCTGGATTGAGCGAACCCGCCGCTCCAGTTGAAAATTTGAATTTATGCCGCAAACAATTGGGTGAACCGTGGCCCTGCGAATGCTAAACTTGTGCATCTTTGCTTGTGCCTGCGCCCTGCTTTTGCCCGTGTCCGCCCCGGCGGTTATGGCGAAAGCTTCCATCACCCTGACCGGGCGCATCAGATCCTCGCACCGCATCATCCGTATCGAAGCCGTTGAGCGTAACCGAGCGAACGTGCTGGCATTAAGCACCAATAAACCCACCGCCTGGGTGTTTCCAGGAAAATTTAATTCCGCCGGAACATTTCGTATTCCGGGCATTATTCCAGGTCACCGTTATGACCTGATTGTTTTTACCGCCAAGGCCCGCTGGGAAGGCGTGAATATGAATTATTACCGCCCGGTTGAACCCGGCCCTCCGATGACCCCCGGCGATCTAAAACAAATTGTCAATTTCATTGAAAAAATTCCCCGCTTTACCAATTACAACCGTCCCCTTTGGATTGCGGGCGATCATAACCATGCCACACTGGTGGTAGAACAGATTCGCAGCCATTCATTTTATTCTGGCCATCAGGGATCAATTATTTTTCGCGTGGCTGTATGGTATTTTGAACGCTATTACGCCGGCTGGCAGAAGGTCAGTAATCTCGGCAAGGTGATGACGCGATGGCGCGGCCCGGCAAATCAAATTACCAATCCGTGGCAATATCTTCCGGCGCTAGGGGATATTGCGGTTTCAAGTGCCGGCACATTCAAGCCCATTGATGTCACGCTGCCCACGCCCAGCCCGCATCATGGCCTGGATGGTGCAATCCCCGCGGGGAAATAATGTTTTATCAGAGGTATTTTGCCGCCATGCCCAAGACCAGCATCGACCGCATTTTGAACTGGAGTATTCGAATTTTGCTTGGCGCGGTGGTGCTTTTCGCAGCGATCGGCCTGTTTCGTCACTTTGACCACAATGCGGATTCCCGCTCCGCTGATGGTCAATATAATGTCAAGAACTTCGGAGCCGCCGGTAACGCTGTAACCTTGGATACAGCCGCAATTCAGCGGGCTATCGACACATGCAGCCGCTATGGCGGCGGAAAAGTGGTGTTTCCCGCCGGAACGTATTTGTGTGGAACACTGCAATTAAAAAGTAACGTGACACTGGACCTGCAAACCGGCTCGGAGATATTCGGTTCTCCGAATATTAAAAACTACCATACCGTTGATCCTTTTATTGACGGCGACGGGCAGGCCTTTGGCTACTGTCTTATCGGCGCAAATCACGCCGATAATATCGGAATTGAGGGTACCGGTGCCATCAATGGTGACGGCGTAGGCTTCCGCGGCAATCGGCCTTTTTTAATCCGCCTGGCGCATTGCAACGGAATAACCGTGCGCGATGTGACGCTTGAACAGTCGGCCGCATGGGGCCTGAATTTGTACCGTTGTCGGCAGATTCTCGTGGATCATGTACATATCTGGAACCATGCTAATTACAACAATGACGGCATTGATGTGGATTCCAGCGAACTGGTGCATATCACGCATTGCGATATTAATTCCGAGGATGACTGCATTTGTCTTAAAACCACCACACCCACCAGTTGTTCACATATTCGAGTGGATCATTGCCGTTTAAGCAGCCAGTGCGCGGCGGTAAAATTTGGCAGTGAAACCATGGGTACGATGCGCGATATTCATGTCAAGGACTGTTACGAGTATGACACCCGCCTGGGCGGAATTAAAATTTTATCCGTGGATGGTGCCCATATCAGCAATGTTCGATTCGACAATATCCAAATGAGAAATGTGGACATGCCTATATTCATCCGCCTTGGCGGCCGGCTTTCCACATTTCATCCGGGGCAAGACCCCCGGAATGTGGGCAGCATCAACAATATCGTCATTCGTAATGTCACCGCGCAGGCCTCCAATCAGGGGCGATTGCTATTTCCCACTGGAATATTTATTACGGGTATTCCCAACTATGATGTCGGCCACGTTCTGCTGGAAAATATTTCCATTACTCTTTCCGGCGGTGCACCGGCGGGCGCCGCAAAAATACAGGTGCCTGAAAAAATCACCGCCTTCCCGGACTTTTTCCTCTTCGGCTTATATCTGCCGGCTTATGGCATGTACGCCCGGCACGCCGATGATCTGGTACTGAACAATGTCCGCTTTCAACTCGAAAACCCCGACGCCCGGCCCGCCATTCTCTGTCAAAACGTCAAGCGCATTGCATGGACCAATGCCCCCGCCCCCGTGATGCAGACCCTGCCCCCGGCCAATCCGCGTTAACGCCGCCCGAAACAAAGGTACCTGACACCTTTTCCTAAAAAAAGGTGTCAGGTACCTTTTATTTATTAAATCGCCTTGTTCAGGCCTTCGTGCCGGACGTTCCAGGAGCCGTCCTGGGGGAAACCTGGGGCATTGTGTTGCGGACCGCCGTCCCAACCTGCGGCCAGAAATGCCGCTGCATAAAGTAAAGCGCCGTCTCCCGGAATATAGGGGCATGGACCGCCGGTGTTGATGCCGCGAATATCAAAATGATTGCCGTGAACTTTTGCGGTCAGGGCCGCAATCGCAATCCGCGGTTCACCAACCCGCGCCGCCGCCATGGCCATCCATGGCAAATCCCATCCATATTCATGATTACCCGCCCAGTCCCAGGATTTCCAGGTTTTCAATACCGTTGCATGAGCTGTTGCGGGGTCCACCCCGGCAATCCGCGGTAACATGCCGTAAACTCCGATCATATCGGGATGATTACTGCGTATGGTCGTGTAGGTCGCTTTGGCCCACTGCTCGGAAATCACATAAACGCCCTGATCCATAGGCAGGGGGGCCAAATGTTTCAGGACATGCGCCCAACGGGCGTCCGGGGGTAATCCCATGCGGTGCCTCCATGTTTGAGCGGTAGTTAATGCGAACCGCCAATAGGCCAATTCATAAATACTGTTGCTGGTAACGCCATGTTCACACGCCGGCATAACAGGCGTAAGATCGTAACGCTTCAGCGTGCGGTTCCATGTTGGAAAGCTGGCCACGTAATCCGCGGTGGAAAAAATAATATCACGCCATAGCTTAAGCGTTCCGGAGGTCGGGGACTGACGGTAATGCAATTCGGCAAAAAAGATCGGATGCGGCTGCTGCCAAGCCAGAATATTATCTCCAAACCACGGGACATTCCGCCCGCCGGGGCCGGTGCGCTTGGGCCATTTGACGCCGTGATAATTCAATTGCCTGGCCAGCGCCCGCGCTACCGGCTTGATCCGCCAATAGAAAGCCAACTCGCGCATCGCTAATGGCCAGCGGTTCCACAACGCATAATGTCCGATATGCCAGACCGCCATTTCCATGTTAGCCTGACTGCTCCATTGATCCAGCCCCATTAAACCGATTTCCGCGCCAGGCATATCCCCGGCTTCCTGCACAGCCATCTGATATTGCGCCAGCACAATCCGCCGTTCGAGTTCCGGTGCCGCAGGGTTACTGCTGCCGGAAAGATCAATGGCTCCGCCACTGTTCCAAAACCGTTCCCAATGATTGGCCGCGGCCTTTTCCGTTTCCGGAAAGCTCTGGTGCCCCTGTGCCAAATTCACGGAATCGGGGGCGAACCGGCAGGTCAATTCAATTGTGTTCTGGCCCGTCAGCGGAACAAGCCGCCACGTGTGAGGAAGTGTATCGGGATAAATGGCCGCATGTTTTCCGGTGAACATAACGCCATAACGTGACGAATCCGCGACGCGCTGCAAATGCACCCAATTGTCCGCGCGTCGCACGACCAGCGTCTGATGTTTTCCCGTGGCATGAAAATCTCCAACCCAAGGCCCCTGGGTGCGATCCGGATAAGGAAAGTCCAGGATGATCCAGAAACGCCCGGTAGCCAGGGCGGAAGATGTTATCCGCACAGCCAGTCTATCGGCTTCCGCGTCGCAAAGGCTTTCGACTACGACGCGTTGCTGGTGCAACCGGAATACCGCACGTTGTTTACCAGTAAAGATGTCAATATGTCTATCAATCCCTGAGATATCTTCCGGCTTCAGCGGTGCGCCGTCGGCATGTACCATCCGCAGTCGCCCCAGATTCATGCGATGCGGATTCTCCCGCATCCAGTGGTATAGTGCGTTTTCCGCGGCCGGCCAGATTTGCGGGCCTGTAAGGCGGCCGCGCTCGTACGTGCCGGTAATCGGGACATCCGCCCGCGTATAACCGGCCGGCATCGGCGACCAATTCCAACCCCAGTCCGTCATGATGTTACCGGCAAAGGTTTGCAATCCGGTGGCATCACAATTAAACACGGCACCGCCATTACCGAGTTGGAAAACCCCATCCAGTTGATTGTATTGAAAGTTATGCCGGGTGACCAAGGCTTTGCGATCAAGTTTTGACGTGATCCTGCGCCCGGAAGCCGGCCGCTTGGGTGCCGTGGCCAATGTCACGGCACCAAGAAGTAGATCCCGCCGTGAGCAATCCTCTGTGGTACGTCCAGCCATGACAAGCTTCTCCGCAGTTAATTAATTTGCCATTTGATATTCTGGACACGACCGATGAAATTTTATCGCATCTTGATCGAACCGCAATGGCATTACTGCATAACTGGTTTGGCAACCGCGATTTGTTTACTGATGACACCCCAAAGCCCTGGAGCATGGGGTGTTATTGGTCAAGCCTGCGCCACACCGCCGTTTTCGGCCTTTCCGCAAGATATGGCAACCTCCAGCAGGATTGTTAAATACAATAGTAAAGCGGTTCAAGCGTTAAAAAGTGCTAAATAACTGGCTGTTTATAGGATCAGTCGGGCTGGAAAAAAATAATGAGAGTTTACTTGACAAACCAATTTAACCGGTTAAACTATACTCAAGGTAGCAGAGTTCGCTACACAAATTCTTTATTTACAAGGAGAGTCTCATGGTTGGTATCACATCTCATCGGTCCTGGGCCGCACTGTTGGGTATGGCTGCAGGAATAACAGCATTCGGACTGGCGGGCTCGAATGTAAACGCAGCGGCAATTGCCGCAGACAATGCCAGCGGCGCCAATAGCACCACTGGAGGGGCGATTACCACTGGAGCCACTGGCGGTTACGGTTTTGGCAGTTGGACCCTCTTGGCCAGTGATAGCAACTCCCCGCCGTACGCCGGCGAGTACTCAGACACAAGCAGCAAGCCGATCGCTACCAGCGGTAATTCTTGGGGCGTGTACGCCAACACCGGAACCGCAGCTGCTACCCCGCGCGTGGATTTGTTCCGGCCGTTTACTTCCGCACTCGCGTCAGGTCAGGCATTCAGTGTCGCATTGGAAAGCGACAGCGTTGGCTCGGATGTCTATGGCACGCCGGCGACATATCATAGCAATGGCTTACCCGCGATCGGGTTTAGCCTGCAAAGTGGTAGCGCCGCAACCGTTACTTCCGGCACGACAACAATGACAGTCGGGACAAGTTCCTACAATGCGGGGTCATACACTAATCCTAATGCCGTCTTTACGGTCAGCTTCACCGAGCTTGGGCCAGGGGAAACCCTCAATGGCGTGACCAATTCAGCCGGTTACGCTCTGGAAACAAATATCACCGATGCCGGCGGAACCACAACTGTGCTTAGCACTGGCAGCAACGCCATCAACGAGGCCCAGATCGGTGCGGGGATCAACGCATCCTTCGCGTTGGGCAACGCTGGCGCGTACACGCTTACGCTTTCATCCGTGGGTGCTACGCCGGCTGTGTTGGCAACGTATACCGGAACAGTCAACGGAACCATCAATGGCGCTGATCTCTTTGATCAGGCCACCGCGCAAAACGGTTACTTCAACAGCCTCCAGATTGCCGCAGTTCCTGAGCCGGCTACCATCGGCTTGTTCCTGGCGGCGGGGGCCGGTTTGCTGTTGGTTCGCCGGCGGCGGTCAGCCTGACAACGACGTTGTGATTCGCGATTTGAGATCGATGATTTAACACTGCATCGCTGGCTTGTAAATCAGAGATCTCAAATCAAAAATCCTCAAGGCGCAGTGTTTTTGCGATGCAATGATCGCGTTGAATCCGGCATAAAGTGACCGGCAAAGGTTTGTTCTGGATTTTTTCCAATACCCCTGTGGCAGGGCTTATGAGTTTCGGAGATTTATGTATGGCGGCCAAACGAATAAGTTCTGTCCAACACCACCCCCGATGGCCTCGCCTCTTGTCCGGCGCGGCTGTCGCGGGAATGGTCGGATGGGTGACAGCTCACGGCGGCGTGGCCGCCGCCGTGAGCTTATCCGATAATGCCGCCAACCCGGCGTACGCCAGCGGCACGTGGAACAATAACAGTAATGGTGGCACTGGATTCGGCCCCTGGTATCAAGGCCCAACCGGTTCCGGCGTGGGGCAAAATGCGACATGGGGATTCGATACTGAATCAGCAGCGAATATTTTCGGCACCGCCGCCACCCCGAATATCAACACCAGTGGCGTAGCCTGGACGCTCTGGTCGCAAAATGGCACGGGATCAGATCCGGCGATTCCAACAGCTTACCGCAGTTTTAATTATTCATTGCAGTCGGGGGCGACTTTTTCCATCAACATGGCCACGGATGCCATCGGCACACAAGGGGCCGAAGGCTTTCAACTCCAAAGTTACAACTCCGCCAGCGGCTATGCCACGCCGATTTTGGAAGTGGCGGCTTTCGCATCCGGCAGCTATTACAGCGTCAGCTATGGCGGTTACACTGCAACTTCTCCCGGATTTTCCAATTCCTTTGCTACGGCCATAAAATCCACGCATGACGGCAGTAGTTCCCAGAACAACGGCAACGGGCTAACTATTTCCGTCAATCTTACCGGCCCGGCAACTGCATCCCTTACCATCACGCCGTTAGGCACAGCGCAGGGCAAAGCGGAAACTTTTGCCGGACTGGCGTTGAACACGGATTCAATCAATCAACTTATGCTCTTTAATGACAATCTCGGCAGTAGCGCACAGAATGCATATTTTAATAATTTGCAAGTGACTGACCCCGTTCCGGAACCCGCCACGTTAGCTCTTTTGGGCTGCGCCTTGTTGGCGTTGCCCTTGTTGCGGCGGAAATCGCTTGCCCTTAACCCCCGGCTGGAGAGAGAAACAATATGTCGACAGTGACCGCACATCCTGAAAAACATCTGGCAGGTGGGCAGGGCGAAAAATCACTGGCTTGCCGCCACGCTGTGTTGCCAAGTGGCGGCCACGCCCGGGACAATGGTGCCCGTCCTTCCCGGACTCGGTTTGGCGCAGCAATGATCTCTGCTGTGGCGTGTGTCGGAATAGTCGCAATGGCCCCGGCGGTGCACGCCCAGAGCAGTGCCTATGCGGCTCCCGCGATTCTGGATTATTTTGGCGGTACCTGGCAAACCATAACCAACCGTATGTCTGATGTTTTCGGAGCCGGCTATGGATCGGTGCTCACGCCGCCGCCCACGCGGGCCGACTCCGGCAACGCATCGGTGGGCTATGACGTCTATAACCGTTTTGATCTCGGCTCCGCCAATGACCCGACCGCCTATGGCACCATCAGCGGCTATCAAAATCTCGTCAGTGCGGTGCATCAAATGGGGGGGTATATCTATATTGATTACTCCCTTGGACACAATGGCTTTTCCCAATGGGGCACCGCGGATGGCAATGGAAATACATTCGCTCAGGCCGGCGGCTATCCGGGATTTGTGTTAACCAATTCCAGCAGCTCCTATGGAGATTTTAATAATCCCAGCGATACCGGCACGCAAACCGCTCAGTTGTCCGGCCTGATCAACATTAACTTTAACGAGAATTATCAATATATTCGCCTGCCCACCACTGGGGGAAATCCCAATAATATTCCCGGCGGAACAACCCCCGCTTTTGGCCGTCTGGCCAATGTGCCCATGCCGGCCAATCAGCAGTTTTATCCGCAGCTCGGTTACAACACCCAAAGCATCACCAATCCGGATACCGGCCAGAGCGGCATCTTGGTAAATTCATTTAATACCGCCAATCCGCAAGGCGGTTCACCCACGTTGCAGAATGACACGGGCTATCTGATGAACAACGTGCAGTGGATGATCCAGACGCTGGGTGTGGATGGCTTCCGCCTCGATGCGGTTAAGAATATGGAATACTCCACTATTCTTCCGTACTTTAATCAGGCGGTTACGCAGGCCAGCACGCACACGTATCTTAATGGCCAGCAGGAACAGATTTATTCCTTCGGCGAATATTATGACAGCAACATCCCGCAAGGTGCCGGCAGCCCCATTGACCCCGCAGCTAATATGAACGCCCTGAATTTTCCCCTGTTTTTTGCCATGCAGAACAACCTCACCGGTGACGGCCTGACCAATAACTGGAACGCGATTGTCAATGCTTCGTCGCTGGTCAACAACGGCGGCGTGAGCTTTGTGCAAAGTCAGGATAACGGTGCGCCATATCTAAGTAATGTTGCTTATGCATACGAACTTATGATGCCGGGCCAAGCGATTGTGTACTACAACGGAAACCAGACCGCGTATGACAACGGTACGCAAAGTTTTCCGCAGAACGGCCGCGAGGATGCTCTCGGCGGTGTGTACGGCAACCAGATGGCCAATAATTCCCTGGCCACCTACAGCGCCCCCAGCCAGACGATGACCGTCACGCATGTCAATCAGACCAGCGGCCTGGTGGATTTGCGCAACCGATACAGCACCGGCAATGTGATTCAACGCTATTTAAGTCAAAACAATTACGCCTTTGAACGTCAGGATTCCGCCCTGGTGTTACTGAATAACCAAACCGGAGGCGGCAATTTTTCCACCACTTTGCAAACGTCCTTTAATCCGGCCAATGTGCCGTATCTGGTAGAATTAACCGGCAACGCTGCGGCCAATGGCCTGCCCCAGGTTTTGCAGGTCAACTCCAATGGCACGGTCAATGTGACATTTTCCAACAACACCAACTCCGCCGGGAAATTCACCGGGCAGGGGGATCTGATCTACGGCCCGGCCACGCCCATCGGGACCATGACCATCACCAATGCCGCCGGCCAAATTCCCGGCACAGCTCCTTCCTCAAGTGATCCCAACATCGTTGCGGATAATGGCAGCAATACCGTTACCAATGTGGCCGTAGTAAAAGGATCCCAATTCCAGATTCAACTGCAAACCCAGAACGTGTATCTGCTGGGAAACCAGAATCTTTATGATCCCAACGCCGGTGGCGATAACGCGATATTCAAAATTAACAGCGGTTTGGCCCTCAACAACCAAAGCTTTGTCAGCACCACGCCCAATAGCATTGGCTATGGGTATCTGGAATTCCAAAACGCCAGCCCGCTGGTCGGCGGGGGTACCGGTTTGTACTCCGAAACCATTAATACCAGCGCCTTGCCGCAGGGGTATGACAACATCGAAGTCATCGCCTTTCGCCATCGCACAGGCACTGACGCACCGCCGGTCTATACCGACTGGACCCAAACCATCTATGTTGACACTTCCGCCCCCGTCTCGCAGGTGATGAGTTTCAATCCCGTAACCCATGGCGTGAATCAGAATCGTAATCTGGTCGTGCAGTCAGTGGATGGTCTGGCCAACAATATCCATGTGCTATTTGATCTCGGCTCGGCGCTTACCAATAACCAGATTCTTTCCATGATCAGCAGTTCCAATCAGGCCACGCAGACCGATACCAATCAGTGGACCATGGAAGCCCAAGGGTTAACCAGCGGAAATCATGTCGCGACGGTCGTAACCTACAAACCCGACGGCACGTATAACATCCAACGCTTTGCGGGCCTTTCCACCTCCACCATTTATGGCCAGGGGCTGGGAGATCTGAATTTTAACGGTTTATATAACGTCGCGGATGTTAATACCTTTGCCGCATTGCTGGCCAGTAACAATACCGAATTCAATCCGGCGGCCGATTATCTGGGAACCGGTGTGATTAACACCCGGGATCTGATTTTATTTGGCCAGACCTTGCAGCAGGAAAATGCGAACAGTCAAACCATGACCGCCTATGATAATCTGTTGCAGCAATACACCGGCACAACCAATTTGGCCGCGCTTCTGGCGGCTTCACCGGTGCCTGAGCCTGCGGCGGGTTTTCTGCTGCTGGGTGGTCTGCCATTGATATTGATGCGGCGGCGTCGCCGCAATGACTATCGGACAGTGTGTCCGCAGGTGGCCTGATATTTTAGAAGGAGGTTCATTATGAACCGGAGAAAAGGCTTTACCCTTATTGAACTGCTGGTGGTCATCAGCATTATCGCGCTGCTGATCGCGCTGCTTCTGCCGGCGCTGGCGAGAGCCAAGCAATTGGCCGACTCGGTAGTATGTCTGTCCAACGTGCGGCAGATCGGATTGGCGGAAAATATGTTCGCCGGATCGCACAACGGAATCGTGCAGACAACTTCCGATAGTTCAGTCCTGCAATACACCAACATGCCGGATGCTGATCGTACAATTTTTGCGTACCGGTATAATACGCCGCCAGCCAAGGGCCAGACGAACTATACGCCCCTAACTACCCCAGTGCTGAAGGATTGGGCCAGTGCACTGGTGCCATATCTCGGCGGCCAGGAAAACCAGACATTTCTTAACTTTGGTGAGAATGGAACGGGTGCCAAGGTGTTTCTGTGCCCCAGTGATCCAACCCTTAACGACGCATATCCGGGCTATCAGTTATTTAACAATGTCAGCAACCTCGGAGGTACATCAGGCGGCCCCGCTCCGGCAGGTTATCCCGGAACATTTGAAGGTTATTACCCCGTTTCATACGGAATTAATGCTGACATAACCGGTGTGACCTACAATGGCGGTAACCCTTATGCCGGGGCCTGTAATCCTGGTGCATATTATGAAGTTGCGGCTGGCGGTACTGTGGCCGCAGGCCTCACGCACCCGCTGAACTGTAAGCTCGACGGAGTCAAAGACCCGGCGAGCACATTGATATTTGCGGACTGCGGCGTCCGGCCAAATCCAGGCGGCAACGATACGGGCGGCAATATGCTTAATTATTGTGACGCGCTATTCTATACCACCTTCTTTGATACCGGGGCACCGGAGGTGGCTTCGGGAAATGTGAATCCCTGCTCACTGCAAGCCTGTGCGGATACGCCTTGGATTCGCGATCGTATTCCGCTGGCACCGGATGTATTACCGC
>JAJZGH010000356.1 GCA_021798635.1 Planctomycetota bacterium
ATTTCCACTTTGGCTCATGTCCGGATTTCTTTTTTTTCTCGGATGCTGCGTCGGCAGTTTCCTCAATGTGGTGATTTGGCGACTGCCGGCGCACGGAACCATTGTCACCTTTAAAAACCGCACTGCGCCGTTGACCCTAAGCTGGCCGCCTTCCCACTGCCCGATGTGTCACAATGCCATCGCCTGGTATCGCAATATTCCGGTGTTGGGCTGGCTGATGCTGCGGGGAAAATGCAGTTCATGCCAAGCCCCGATTTCCGCGCGGTACCCGCTGGTGGAATTGGGCACCGGCCTGATATATCTTTCGCTTTATCTCGGTTTTTTTGATGCCCACTGGAACCACGGCCCCACGCCGGATTTCCACAGTGGCGCGGTAGCCCTGATTTTATACCTGATATTTGTTTCCTGTCTCCTGGCAGCTTCGGCCATTGATGCGGATTTTTTTATTATACCGCTGCGGTTGCCGTATCTGGTCATGGCGGTGGCGTTGGCGTCGTGTGCGTTTGGTGCACCAGACCTGTTGCCATCGGCGGCACCGGCATCCATCGGGGGAAAATTGGCACTTGGCGGTACTGTGGGACTGCTGCTATCCAACGCCTTCGTTTTGCTTAAGATTCTGCCCCGCAGTTTTTCGACACCCCAAGGCCCTGCAGGTAACGCCGAGGATGTCCCTTTGCCGCTGATTCCGCCACCGACGCTGAAAAAATCGTGGCCGCAGATTACCGCTGGTTGTGTGATTGCCCTGATTGTATTGCTGGCGTGGGGGTTCTGGTCCGCGACAGCGGCGGCATTGGTAACGATGATTGGCGGCATTCTGGCTTTTCTCATTGGCGTATTGCCGCGCCCGGTGTTGGCACCGGATGATTCGCAGCTTGTGCTTGAGGAATCCGCCGATGTTAACGCCCGCCGGGAAATCAGCAAAGAAATTTTATTTCTTCTGCCGCCGCTGTGCCTGGCAATTTTAGCGTTGGTAATTCCGATCGCGCTGCCAGCCGCGCCGTGGTTAGAAAGATTATTGGGAGTTCTCCTGGGATTGCTGGTGGGTGGGGGGATGATCTGGGTGGTCAGAATTATTGGAACGCTGATTTTCGGCCGCGTGGCCATGGGGGCTGCGGATGCCCCCTTAATGGCGGCCATTGGGGCAGTCGTGGGTGTGCCGGCGGTCATTGTGGTATTTTTTCTGGCACCGATTCTGGGGCTGGGTTGGGCGATTGTACTTAAATTTCAGGGGAAGCCAAATATTTTGCCGTACGGTCCGTGGCTTAGTATGGCGGCCATTCTAGCGCTGTTTATCGGAAATCCTCTGATCCACTGGTACGCGCAACAGATATTTCCGGCGACCGCTCCGACCAGCCACTCCAGCGTTCTGTGGCCCGGCGAACCGGCTCCCTCGTTCTCGCCTGCAGGGACCCGGCCGTAAATAACGCCGACATAATTTCGAGTGCATAAATCAAAAACATTGCTGCAAAATTTAATGATAAGGAAAACATCATGGTAAAATCCCAGCGTTTGGAAAACGTAACTATTTCTCCTGGAAAGCCCCCCGTTTTCCATGTCCTGTCGACGGGGGCATGGAAATGTGCGGCACTGGTTGTCCCCATTTTTGAATCTTCAAAACAGCGATTTTCTTCGGACGATTTGCCGGAAGATGTGGCCGCCGCGATCGGCAAGGCCGTCGAACTTCATGGCTTTGAAGGTAAGGTCGGAACGCTTATGCAGGCCAGCGGCATCGGTCCGGCGGAGCGCCTGATTCTTCTGGGCATGGGGAAACCCGAAAAAATTAATACTGACCAGATTCGCTGGGCCGGATCGCTGTTGGCTCGCCATTTGCGTAAAATTAAAATTAACTCGGCGACTTTTCACGCCGCCGGGCTTGAACGTGCGAATTGGCCTATCTTGGCCGGAGCCTTCGCGGAGGGGTACTCTTTGGGGGATTTTAGTTTTACGGCGTATAAAACCGAAAAAAAATCGCCACCGCCGCTGGAAGATCCTGGTAAGTCCAAGCCGCTAACGCTTTCGATCATCTGCCCGGATCAAAATTCCGCGAAAACTGTGCAAAGTGTCTTGGCGGAAAAGTCCGTGATAGCTGCCGCTACTAATTTGGCGCGTACGGTGGCTTGCCATCCTGGTAATGTCCTTACGCCCAGTACCCTTACCGGCATAGCCCGCAATATCGCGGCTGCCAATAGACTCAAATTTTCGGTTATTGATGCCGCAACGGCGCAGAAAATGGGCATGGGGGGGTTGTGCGCCGTCGGTGCTGGTAGTGCGTCACCGCCCGCCCTGTTGATTTTGGAATATCTGCCGCGCGGTATAAAAAGCAACGCCGGCAAAACGGTGGCGGTGGTGGGAAAGGCCGTAACGTTTGATACCGGCGGGATTTCCATTAAACCGGCGGCCGATATGGGAAATATGAAGTATGATAAATGCGGCGGCATGGCGGTGCTGGGCATTATGCAGGCCGCGGCCCAATTGCAATTGCCCCATCGCGTCGTTGGCCTGATTCCCACTGCGGAAAATACGCTGGACTCCCAGGCGTATCGTCCCGGCGACATCCTTCACATGTACAACGGTAAAACAGTTGAGGTCACCAACACCGATGCCGAAGGGCGGCTGATTCTTGCGGATGCCATCGCCTATGCCTGTGAAAAATACAAGCCCGGCGCGCTCATTGAAATGTCCACGCTTACCGGCGGCGTGGTTATTGCCCTGGGTTCTGTATTTGCCGGGCTGATGGCCGATGATGACGGATTGGCCGCACAACTGATTGCAGCGGGTAATAGCACGGGTGAGCGTCTGTGGCGGCTGCCCCTGGACCAGGCGTATCGTAAACTGCTGGATAGTCCTCATGCGGATATGGTCAATAGCGGTGCCCGAGAAGCCCATCCTATACAGGGCGGTATGTTTCTTCAGGAATTTGTGGCCGATGGTGTGCCCTGGGCCCATCTGGATATTGCCGGCGTAGCGCACCCCAAAAAAGACGATCGCTGGTGGATTGGGGATCATGCCAGTGGTTTTGGTGTGCGACTGGTGGTCGAGTATTTGCAAAGGCTGGGATCGTAAAAAGCGGTGTTCGACAGGCTGGGGATAGGGTCCCAAATAGCTTCTATCACCCTTCACGTGGCTGCGCCAACCGCGACGGACCTGGGCGCTTGGTGTCATGGGATTCCATTTCCGCGTTTAACTCAACGCTGCCGCATTGAGCTAAGGGCATGTGTCTTGGTTGGATGCGAAACGCGATGCAGGATGAACACGCGGGGTGGCTGTCCGGTGTTGGCTTGATCGGCGGGCCGCGGCCATGGTAGGGCGCAGGCTGCTGGTTTTACCCCTTGATTTCTGCTATTCTCAACGCTCCTGAATTGGGCCTTTTTCATGATGATGGATAATGTGTTGGTAATATGGCTGGACGAAAAAATATAAAATCCAAGACAAGCAAAACGGCAGAGTCGCCGGCGGTGCGGCGGGTGGCGCTGGTTTCTTTGGGTTGCCCCAAAAATCTCATTGATAGTGAGCGGATGCTCGGGTTATTGGCCGCCGACGGCATATCGATTACGGATGATCACGCCGCGGCTGATGCGATTGTCATTAACACTTGCGGGTTTCTGGAAGCCAGCAAAACCGAGGCGCTGGAAGTTATCCATGAAGCATTGACTGAAAAAAATAAAGCGCTGAAAAGAGGCCGTGGCAAGAGAGTTGTTGTGGCGGGGTGTCTGGTGCAACGCCAACGCGCCAAATTATTAGATGAAGTTCCCGGCATTGATGCGTTGGTGGGCGTGTTTGACCGGGA
>JAJZGH010000097.1 GCA_021798635.1 Planctomycetota bacterium
GGATATCCGGATCGCGACGATCTTTGGACACCCGGTGCTCTGGAATTTACGCTCACGCCCGGCCGAAGCGTGGGATTAATCTGCGCCACGCGCCCGGTGGCTTTTTCTGAACAAGATGTCATCTTCGCCAATGTCGCTAAACGTACAGAGTCCCTGGTACTCAAGATCACCGACACGTCAGAACCGGCGCAACTAACACAAAAGCTGGCTGTGGCGGCGGATCAATTTGTGGTCAGTCGGGCGGGTGAAAAAAACGCAACGGGAAAAATGTCAGTCATTGCGGGGTATCCCTGGTTTGAAGACTGGGGCCGCGATACGTTTATCAGTCTGGCGGGCCTGTCCTTAGTTACGGGTCGCTTTGATGTGGCGAAAAGCATTCTGGTGACTTTTGCGGACCATATCCGCGATGGGCTGGTGCCCAATCGCTTTCCGGACGAATCAGATCATCCGGATTACAACACGGTGGATGCATCGCTGTGGTTTATTCATGCTGCCTACCAATATTGGCGATACTCCGGCGATCATGCGCTGTTGCGGGATTACCTGTATGCACCGCTGAATCAAATTATTGATTGCTATCGCGCCGGCACACGCTACGGCATCCGCATGGATTCCGACGGACTGATCAGGGCGGGCGAACCGGGGGTGCAGCTCACCTGGATGGACGCAAAAATCGGCAACGATGTGGTCACCCCGCGTTACGGAAAGCCCGTTGAAATTAATGCCCTCTGGTTTAATGCCCTGAAAATTATGGAAACTGTCGCCCAATTGGCGGTTCATTCCACTCGGGCCACTGAACTTGCGGCCCTGGCGGTGAAAGTTCAGGCGGCGTTTGGCGCGCGCTTCTGGAACCCCGCCGCCGGTTGCCTGTTTGATGTTATCACGGATGATGGTTACGGCGATGCGTCGATCCGCCCGAATCAGATTATCAGTCTGGGATTACCGTTTGGCATGTTGGACAGCAGTAAGTCCAGATGTATTCTCAATGTGGTGCAAGGTAAACTCTTAACGCCCATGGGCCTGCGCACGCTGGCACCGGGCAGTGCGGGCTATCAGGGGCGCTACGCCGGCGATCAGAACGCCCGTGATCATGCTTATCATCAGGGGACAGTCTGGCCATGGCTGATGGGGCCATTTGTCACCGGCTACATAAAGACTCTGGGTAATACGCCGCAAAGTCGGGCGGCCGCGTGGGGATTTCTTAAGCCGTTTGCCGGGCATCTCACACAGGCGGGTCTAGGCAGCATCAGCGAAATTGCCGATGGCGATTTACCCCACACCCCGCGTGGGTGCTTTGCCCAGGCCTGGTCGGTGGCGGAAGTCCTGCGGCCCCTGTGGGAAGATGTGCTGCAACAAGCTCCGCCGTGGCCACACGAAGTAGCGGCCAAGGCCAAGCCGGCCCCGATGGCAATGGCGGGCGCGGAAAAATAAAACATTCTTTCAATTTAAGCCGTAACGCGCCATCTTGCGGTACAGCGTTCGCACACTGATACGCAAAGCGTCGGCGGCGGCGGGGCGATCACCATTGTGCCGACGCAGCGCCTGTTCGATGGCGTCACGTTCGGCGCGGTCCAAATCCAGGCCGGGGTTACCGCGCTGGGTATCGGGATGGCGAATATAGTGCGGCAAATCCGCTTCCGTAAGAACATTTTTTTGCTGCAAAACCAGCAAACTTTCCAGCGCGTTGCGAAGTTCCCGCACATTGCCCGGCCAACTGTAGCGCTGCATCGCCGCGATCATTGATGGCTCAATAGCCGGCTCTGTCACATGATGTTCCCGCGCCAGATGCCCCACCAGCGAGGCGGTCAGCAAAGCAATATCTTCGGGGCGTTTCCTCAACGGAGGCAGTTCGATGCGCACCACATTGAGCCGATAAAACAAATCTGCGCGAAATCGCTTTTCCTCCATCGCTTTCGCCAGATTGGTATTGGTGGCCGCCAGCACGCGCACATCCACCGCTTTTTCCCGCGTGGAACCTACCGGCATAACCTTGCCGGATTCCAAGGCCCGCAGAAGTTTGCTTTGAACCGATAGCTCCAGTTCCCCCACTTCATCAATAAACAGCGTTCCGCCGTCAGCCGCTTCAAAATATCCGCTTGTTCGGGCATCGGCTCCGGTAAAGGCGCCGCGCTCATGTCCGAACAGTTCACTTTCCACCAGATTGGCGGGCACTGCAGCACAGTTAAATGCTACAAAGGCCCGATCCTTGCGCGGGCTTAATTGATGAATCGCCCGCACGACCAACTCCTTGCCGGTTCCGCTTTCACCTTCTACCAGCACCGTACTTTTAAAAGGTGCCACGCGCCGAATGTTCTGTGCAATATCCAGCATGGCCGGCGAGCGGCCAATAAGGGTTTCAATTTCGGTTTCGCTGGTTTGGCCGGCCAGAACCTTTAAATCCTTGCTCATGCGCCCGTGTTCCAGCGCCCGCTCCACCACATCCAGCAGGTCGGGCGGAGCAAAGGGCTTGGTGAGGTAATCAAAGGCTCCCAGCTTCATGGCGCGCACGGCACTGGGCACGGTGGCATTACCCGTAATGATGACCGTCGGCATGGCCGGTACCGCCCGATGCGCCTCATCCAGCAACGCCAGGCCATCCATCTGCGGCATCCACAAATCAGAAATTAACAAATGAATATCGGTGCTTAACATCAGCAGCGCTTCACGGCCCGTGCGTGCGGTCAGCACGTCATAACCGGCGTGCGTAAGTACCATGGCCAAAGCGTCCAGCACGCTCTGATCATCTTCCGCCAGTAATATCCGGCCGCGTCGCCGGGGATGGTTTTCCATCATCCTGTGATCCCTTTTCTGACTGCGGAGATTGTACCACTGGTATACCCAGCGTGGAGCGCAACGACGTCATATCCTTAAAATCATCATAAGTGCGCCGGCCGGCAACCGCGGCGGGAAGTGCACGGGGCAGCACAATGCGAAACGTGGTTCCGCGTTGCGGTTCACTTTCAAAAAATACCCCGCCGCCCGCACCGGTAACCACCCGCCGCACCAGCGTCAGCCCCAGTCCGCTGCCGCGCGGTTTGGTTGTGAAAAACGGATCAAATAAGCGTTGCTGCACGTCCGGGGGCATGCCCGTGCCGCTGTCACGCACCAGAAGAATTGCATCGTCCGGTTCAGCAACCGTTGATACAACCAGCGTTCCTGACCGCAGCATGGCTTCCTGGGCGTTGGTGCACAAATTCAACAGCACCTGGCGCAATTCATCGGAACTGATGGACACATGCGGATCAGCTGGATCCAGGTGAGTGATAATACGAATATCCTGATGGGTCAGGGCCGGCCGGAGAAAATCCAGGGCTTCAGTCACCACAGCATTCAAGGAACTGGCCCGTGCGTCGCCGACAATTTGCGTGCGGGTAAGAAAATCATCCAGCATCAAATCCAGTCGTCGCACCTCGCGTTCGCAGGAATGCAGAAGTTCAGCGTAGCGTGTCGGATCATGATTGGCCTCGTCCAGCAGGCTTCGCATGAAATGCAGATTAAATCGCAGGGCGGTCAGCGGTGATCGCACTTCATGCGCCAGCACCGATGCCAACATGCCGCGTTCACTTAGCAAACTGGTGCGTGCCAGAAGGGTTCGGGCGTAATGGGCGCGGCTTTTTTCCAGACGCCGCGTGATCCATATTGCCGAAACTCCCAGGATCAGGCCTGCTAAAACAACTCCCAGCGCCAGCAGTACGATAATGTGTTGGAGATCGCGGAAAAATCCGGTCTGAAAGCTGGCCGACGCATAACCCACGCTGAGAATCGCCCGCGTGCCGGGCCAATTCAGAGGAATTTGTGTATCTATATATGTGCGTTGGTCAGTTCTCCAGGGTGCTCTGCGGATGGTTCGTACCGTCAGGCCTTGACCAGCAGGCGTGGGCCAATGTGTTGGATCAAGCGTGTGGCCAAGAAAGGAGGTTTCAAGTGACCAAGCCCCATGACGTTGAGGCGCGAGAAACACAACGGTTCCATCGCTTTTCCATATCAGAACGTACGCAACTTTTTTATAGGAACTCTGATGCTCAAGTATCAGGGGAAGTGTCTGTTTGGCCCAAAGCGTATAACCGCTGAAATGATTTTTTGATGGGGCAGGGCGTGAGAGCAATGATTGGGCCAGCAGGTGCGATCGCAGGGTCGTCTTGGCAATCTCGCTGTTTTCCCATCCCGTGTAAAGCAGCGCCACAGCCGTTGCGAAGCACACCAGCATCCATACCAACGCCAGCAGGATGCTGAAGACCCCAAGGCGAAACCGTGATGCGATGGTTTTTACCATGGCCATAACAATAACGTTACTTTCCCATTTACGGGAAAGCAGGTGCCATGTCTCCACAAAAAAACCGTGCCGAAACGTCCGATAAAAATATTTTCAAATTCGTAAAAAGGTAATATTGTGGCATTTTGTGGCTTTGGAACAAAGGAACCGTTAAAAAAGTGAAATATAAGATGGATTTATCATCATCAGGCTTTCTGAAAGGAAAAAAAGCGTTGCCTTGAGGCGGGCCGGGTCTTATGATAGCTGATTAATGAATACCACCAAGGCGGGGTACGTGGTTATCGGGCATTGTCGGCAGTGACATACTGCAAGGATGGGCAATGCGTGAACGGCAACGGATGGCAAAAGGAAAACAACATGACACAGGTGACAATGTTGCAACAGACATCAACACACGTAAATGCTTCAGTAAATTTCGCCCCCGCCCGCAAGCACGCTAATGTGCCTGAGGGGCTGTGGCTGGCGTGCCCCGGATGCAATCAAATGATTTATCGGAAGGAAATGGAAGAAAACTTCCATTCCTGCCCCGGCTGCAAGCATCACTTCCGTGTATCAGCACGCCAGCGCATTGCCATGCTTGCTGATCATGGCTCCTTTGAGGAAATGGATGGGCAACTCGCCCCCACCGATCAATTGGGTTTCTCCGCTAAAAAAGCGTATCGGCAGCAATTGCTTGAAGCCCAGAAACTTACCGGCTCCAAAGATGCCGTGCTGACCGGACGGGCGTTTGTTAAAGGCCGTCCCATTATTGCCGCGGCGATGGATTTTACATTTCTGGCTGGTTCCATGGGCGCGGTCGTAGGTGAAAAAATTACCCGCGCAGTGGAACGCGCTACTGCGGAACATCTGCCCGTGGTCATCATCTCCTGTTCGGGTGGGGCGCGCATGCAGGAAAGCACCATCAGTCTTATGCAGATGGCCAAAACATCGGCGGCTCTGGCCCGGCACCACCGCCATGGCGGCTTATTTGTCAGTGTCCTGGCCGACCCCACCACCGGTGGAGTTACCGCGAGCTTTGCGATGCTGGGCGATCTGATTTTTTCAGAACCCAAAGCGATGATCGGCTTTGCCGGCCCGCGCACGATCGCCAATACCATTCGCATGGAATTGCCGGAAGGATTCCAACGAGCCGAGTTTCTCCTGGCCAAGGGGTTTATCGATCGCATCATTCCGCGCAGCGAATTGCGGTCCGCCATCGCCCGAAGCGTCGATTTTTTTGGTCGTTGAACAAATCCTGCTTTTATTTGGGTCCAAGCGCTCCGGCAGGGTTGACGGCACAGAACCGAGAGGTTTGGGAGCGTGTAAGCCGCATGGTTAAACGGGGAAATGAATGTTGGAGTCGCCGGTTTTCCGATGTGCGGGGACTCTGTGAGCAAAAAAATAATGCCTGAAAACATCGGAATATTCCTTTTTTCCTTGACAGGTTGCCGCCGGCTATTAAACTTCTGGAATTGCGGCGGGAGATAGTCAGAGTAAAATCTTTGCTTTGGCATGAAGTTGACGTGGTCTGATTTGGATTTGTTTACCCACAGGAGGCCCTCTTGAATACTCTAACAAAAACGTTTGTGCTCTTGCAGCTTGTCCTGGCACTGGTGCTGTCGGTTCTGGTCATTCTGTTTGCTGATAAGCAGCAGAATTATCGCGGTCAGGTGGCGACATCGCAAAAAGCGCAGATTGTAGCTCAGGCGATGACCAGTCAGTTGCAGCAGGCTAACACCAACTTGCAAACCCAGCTAACGGCCGCGCTTCAGGCCGGGGCGGAAAAAGCCGGCCGTTTGAACAACACCATTCTGGATGTGCAGTCCAAGCTCGCCGATGACCAGACAACCATCGCGCAGCTGCGGGTGGCCAAAAGCCAGTTGCAGACCAGCATCACAGATTTGACCAGCACGGTCAGCTCTTTGAATAAGCAGGTGGCCGGGCAGAATTCAATTCTCAATACCATGCGTCCGAAACTCCTGACTTATGTGAATCAGAATGCTGAACTCGGTCGCCGCATTACGGAATTGACCAATGAACGCAATGTCGCCCGGCAGACCATACAGGTTCTCCAGGAAAGTGTGGCTTCGCTGCATCGGCAGATGTCCAAGATGGAAGTTGCCGCCCGATCCTCCAGCCCGACATCCGGCGCGCTATCCAATGCAGTGGCCGGCGTTCCCACGTCCGTACAAGTGAATGGTACGGTCATGAAGGTTGCCAGTTACAACGGCCATACGTATGTCAGTGCCTCGCTTGGCACAAGGGACGGGGTGGCCAAAGGCACCCGCCTGACCATTTATTCCAATGGCCGGTATATCGGTGATGTCGTGGTGCAAAAAGCTGATGCTACGGAATCCGTGGGCGTTGTTTCACTGCAGGCTCCCGGTACTACCATTACGCCGAACGAAATGGTCATGAGCGGACCAGGGATATGAGGATCGCTTATAAAGGGCCAAAGGCGCTTGAGGCCTTTAGCTGTTATCCCGCTGGCTCGTAAAAAGCTGCGGTTACCACGGGCAGGTGCTTCCTTCAAATAGGTCTGAAGCCATGCTCTTGAGAGTTGAATTTTGTGATTTGCCGGGAGTTGTCATGTCACGTGTAAACCCGCCCACCCGAATAACTGTTCGGCCGCAGCCCAATATATATTCCGCATTGGCCATTATTGCTTTTCTCGCAACCTTAGGTTCCTTGATTTACATTGCCATTGAATATAAGACCATGATCGGTTTCTAATTTTTTACCGCCATGTAAGGTGTCGGTATGCCGGAAGCTCACTTAAGTCAGTTTGGAATCAGTCCGGTGCCGACGCAGACAGCGTGTGATAAATCCGGATCACCATTCTCGGCCCATACCCGTAACTCCGATAATGTGGTATCCTGTGATCAGGCCGGTAGGGGGCGGGGATAGCCGTGTTCGGCAACACACGGGGATGCCGCGTTCGCCATCACCGGTAAGTTCAGGGTTCTGTCGCGGAGCGCTTTGGCGTGTTTTTTGATTCAATGTTGGGTTGGTTTTCCCTCGATATGGGCATAGACCTCGGTACATGCAACACGCTGGTATGTGTGCGTGGACAGGGTATTGTCCTTAACGAGCCTTCGGTAGTTGCGGTAAAAAAAGGCACCAACATCGTCTTGCACAACGGCAACGCGGTGGGGCTGGTTGCCAAAGAGATGCTCGGGAAAACCCCGGGAAATATTACCGCCGTGCGCCCGCTGAAAGATGGCGTCATCAGTGATTTTGAAATCACCGAAGCCATGCTGACTTATTTTATCCGCCGCGTTCATGGCCGACGCCGCTTTGTGCGTCCGCGCGTTGTGATCGCCATACCTTCAGGTATTACCGCTGTTGAAAAGCAGGCCGTATTTCATTCCGCATTGCAGGCCGAGGCCCGCCGCGTTTATCTGGTCAGCGAACCCATGGCTTCCGCTATTGGTGCAGGCTTGCCCATCCGTGAACCAACCGCCAGCATGATTGTGGATATTGGCGGGGGCACCACGGAAGTTGCAATCATCAGCCTTGGCGATATGGCCGTCTCGGAATCCATCCGTACAGCGGGCGATAATTTTGATGAAGCCATTGTTAATCACATGAAAAAAACCTACAACCTCATGATTGGCGAACAGTTTTCTGAACGCATCAAAATTGAGCTTGGGTCGGCCAGCGCTGTGGGGCCGGAAACCACCATGGAGGTTCGCGGACGTGATATGATCAGCGGCCTGCCCCGCAAATGTATTATCACCAGTGAAGAAATACGCGAAGCTCTGCTGGAGCCAATTGGCAAGATCATCGATGCCGTCACGCATACGCTCGAACGGGCGGAACCGGAATTGGCCGCTGATCTGGTTGAGACGGGTATTACCATGGCCGGCGGCGGCAGCCTGCTAAGGGGTATTGACAAAGTTATCTCCCAGGCGACCGGCCTGCCCGTGCGCGTGGCTGAAGATCCGTTGACCTGCGTGGCACGCGGTACCAATGTACTGTTGGAGAATCTTGAAGAGCTTAAGGAAGCCTTGGAATCAGACGTCGACGATATGTGATTCGCTGTCGGGGCTGTACACCGCGCCACGATACGGGCTGCATGATGTTTTAGCCGCCCGGCGTGGTATGCTTTCCGGAAGAAGGCATGATGAAAATGACCCCGCGAAAGTGGTTCTGGATACTTAATCTCGCTGCACTGGCTACCGTGATGATCGGCGCGCGGCATCCGCAAGTCGTCAATCGGCCGCGCGGGGCCGCAGCAGACGCTGTGAAAACCTTTGTTGCCCCATTTTCTTCCGTGTTTACCGGTCTGCAAACCGGGGTGAATCGGTTCCTGCATCCTCACCAGAATTCCAGCAGCCGCGTTAAGTCACTGCGCGTGCGGTATGAAAACGAAATCGCCATGCTGGTAACGCGAATCAGCGATTTGGAAAAGCTCCTGCGCGAAACCCGTCTGATCCATCAGCGTTTCCCCGGGTTATCCGTCCAGCGGCTAAGAGCTGCCGCGATTGACGGATTTTCCACCGGCCACGGTGATGAATGTACGCTGGATCAGGGCTGGCGTGATGATAAAGCCATTCGCCCGGGAGATGCTGTCCTGGCCAATCGGGCGGTGATTGGCCGAGTGGCGCATGTCGGGCCGGAGACGTGTTCTGTCCGGCTGCTGACGGATCCGCGAATGAAGGAAATCGGGGCCATCAGCCGTCCGGTGCATGCCGGCTTGGTCAGCATTGCGCCGCAAGCCCTGATTGAAGGGGCCGGGGCGGGCCTTTTACGGTGCGAGCTGGATCAATCCATTCATGCCATAGCCCCGAAGCCCGGCGATCTGGTGCTGCTGAATGATACCGAATGGCCACAGGCGGTGGCGGGTGCCGTCATTGGCGTTATTAAAACCGTGCATCAATCCTCCCGCACCAGCCTGCGCTGGAGCCTGCACATTACTCCCCGCACGGATGTGCAGCAGATTCGGCAGGTGGTTATCGTACTTTCCTCCCGCAGGTAGCCTGGAAAAATAATGCTCACGGTCCCCGGTTGTAGTCGCGCATGCGGACTTTTTTTGACACACGTCCGTTCACCCTTGGCCAAAAATGCAAAAGTGTGCTAATTTAATGGTTTCCCGGTTTTGGCCGTGGTGCCGCCGGATAAGGTTTGACCGTACTTGGAGCTTTAAAATGAATTTGTGTATTGAACATGTCCACGCCCGTGAAATTCTTGATTCCCGCGGTAACCCCACGGTTGAAGTGGATGTTATTTTAAATGACGGCACACTGGGGCGCGCAGCGGTGCCCAGCGGTGCGTCCACCGGAGAGAACGAAGCTGTTGAATTGCGCGATGGTGATGCCAAGCGTTATGGCGGCAAAGGCACTTCCAAAGCGGTTGAAAATGTGAACACCAAAATTGCCGCCGAACTTATTGACCTTGATCCCCGCGATCAGGAACACATTGATCGCCTGATGATTGATCTTGATGGCACGCCCACCAAAGCGACACTGGGTGCCAACGCTATTCTTGGCGTATCGCTGGCTGTGGCCAAAGCCGGTGCCGCCGCCTGCGGTCTGCCGTTGTATCGTTATATCGGCGGCACGTTCGCCAACGTCCTGCCCGTGCCGATGATGAACATCCTCAACGGCGGCAAGCACGCGGACAACAACGTGGACTTCCAGGAATTCATGATTCAACCCTGGGGTGCCAAAAATTTCGCGCATGCTCTGCGTATGGGCACGGAAATTTATCACACCCTGAAAAAGGTCTTGCACAAAAAAGGTCTAAGCACCGCAGTGGGTGATGAAGGGGGATTTGCCCCGAGTCTGAAATCCAATGATGAAGCGCTGGAAGTCATTGCCGAAGCGGTCAAGGCGTCGGGTTATAAACTTGGTAAAGATGTATTTATCGCCCTGGACCCCGCCGCCAGCGAATTGTGGGATCACAGTAAGAAAAAATACAAACTCTTTAAGAGTGATCCAAATAACTACATGTCTGCCGATGATATGATCGGCATCTGGTCCCGCTGGGCCGATCAATATCCCATTCGCTCCCTGGAAGACGGCCTGGCGGAGGGTGACTGGGACGGCTGGAAAACACTCACTGATAAACTGGGCAAAAAAATCCAACTGGTCGGCGATGATATTTTCGTGACCAATCCGAAATTCCTGAAAAAGGGTATTGAACTGGGTGTGGGAAACAGCATCCTGGTGAAAGTGAATCAGATCGGCACGCTCACCGAAACACTGGAGGCTGTGAATACCGCCATGCGTAACGGTTACAGCGCGGTATTAAGCCACCGCAGCGGTGAAACCGAGGATTCCACCATCGCCGATATTGCAGTTGCCACAAATTGCGGCCAGATCAAAACCGGTGCCCCGGCCCGTTCCGATCGCGTGGCCAAATACAACCAGCTCCTGCGCATCGAAGAAGAACTCGGCGAACACGCGGTGTATGGTGCCCGATACTGGAACAGGTAAGCCCTCAGTCTTCCCAGTATGGATCTGAAAGAAAAGCGATCGTTGCCACCGGGGGTAGCTGGGGGACAGGCTTCTGCGATCCGTGCGCCTGAAAAAGGGCTCAACGCAGTCTGCCCTAATTGGGCGTGGCGGCGGCCGGCTCCGGCACCGAGCCGGTGGCTCTGTTGTATGATAAAAATATCGACATCAGTCGCCGGCACCAGATTGGACCACCGATGTAAAGCCCTATGCAAGCTGAGCCGGTATATTCCTCTCGCCGGGTGCAGGGCACCACGCAGAGGTGTATTCAAGTTTAAACATCGCAGGCCACGATGAGTGGGCCGTGGCGGGGCGGCTCAAAACCATCCACCAACGTGGATGGGATTGGCGGCCAGCATGGGCCCCGGGCAAACCGCCCCGGAGAGCTTATTAGCGACTCGGATCAGATCGTCGGCAGTTCCGCGAACTTCACCGCTCTCTTGCGGAATGACGGATTGTTTCGGATCAGGTAAAGTGGTCCAGTGTTGGTGACGGAATTACGGGTTTGAAAAAGCAGATTTTAATTATTGCAGGGCCAAACGGAGCGGGCAAGACGACATTTGCTCGGGAGTTTCTTCCCGATGAGGCGGAATGTCGCCTTTTTGTTAACGCGGATTTGATCGCGGCGGGCCTGTCTCCCTTTGCGCCTGAATTAAAGGCTTTGCAGGCCGGCAGGATTATGCTCGACCAAATAACGGCGAATGTGCATGCCGGAGAGAGCTTTGGATTGGAAACTACGCTTGCGGGATTGAGTTATTCACGCCATATTCCGCAATGGCGGAGCGCCGGCTATTATGTCAGGTTGATTTTCCTGGCACTTCCGTCCGCCGATGTGGCTGTGGCCCGGGTGGCATCCCGGGTAACGCAGGGCGGCCACGATGTTCCGGAGGCAGTCGTCCGCCGACGTTTCAAGGCGGGATTAGACAACTTTCACATAGTATATAAATTCATTGTGAATAGCTGGGTATTATACGATAATAGCGGAGAATCGCTTAGGTTGGTGGAAACTGGAGAAAACAGATGACTGGCCCCCTATCGACCAACAATTCCCTGGTTCGCGGCTCTATGGCCGCGTTGCGGCGGGCAGGCCTGCGGGCGCGGGAGATTGCGCGCGCTACCGGTACGCCGTTGGTGGTGGTGCGTGATGGCAAGATTGTTGAAATTATGCTGTCTAAAAAGCCGTCTCGGTCGCGTAGAAAAAGCAAAAGTCGCACTGCCTGACTGGCTCACATCGAGCCATTGGCAATGCCGGTAATCTTGCGATTGTGGAACACTGCGCTAACCGCTATCTTATCTCTCCGGCGGTTCAACCGAAGGCGCTTTGAGCGTCGTTTGTTTTGCTGGAGAAAAAAATGAAGAAACTGGCGGCTTTACGGCTCTGGAAAATCGGTTCGGCGAATTCTCACTATTTTGCAGTCGGTGCGATAGTACTGGCGGTATTGGTGGCGGGGGGGTGTGCAATGCAAGGCGGTACGCCCGCGCAATTGGATGCCACCGCAGCACCGGCGCACGTGCAAACGCAGTTGCGGAAAAATCCGTTGGCGATCAATTCTGTGCATCCTCGCCTGGGTTGGGTGCTGCCGTGGGAAGGTCGCGGAGAGTTTCAAAGTGCTTATGAAATTCTCGTGGCATCCTCGCCGCAGCTTCTGGCGCAGAACCGGGGCAATATCTGGAATTCCGGCAAGGTCATGTCGGGGCACTCAATCAATATCCATTACGCCGGTTTAGCGCTAGTCGCGCGGCAGCGCTGCTTCTGGAAAGTGCGGGTGTGGAATCAGGCTGGACAAGCCAGTCATTGGAGTTTAACCGCTCAGTGGCAGGAAGGACTCTTAACGGCTCGTCAGTGGCACGGGGCGCAATGGATCGGTTGGAAGCCGACTCCCAAAATGGGCGTCAAACACCCGTTACCCGCGATTTATCTGCGCGATCAATTCAACATTGCCAAGCCGGTGAAGCGGGCCGTGGCCTATTTCAGCGGCCTGGGCTTGGGACGCATGTATATCAATGGGAAACGCACCAGCGATACGCAACTTTCTCCGGCTTTAAGCTGGTATCCGAAGCGTTGTTATTATGTCGCGCGCAATGTCACAAAATTGCTGCGACGCGGAAATAATACGCTGGGCGTCATTCTGGGCGATGGCCGGATGTACGGCATGAGGGGATACACCATCCACATTTCCCCACGTATGATGCTCATGCTGCATATCACATATCAAGATGGCACTACATCTATTATTACCAGCAATCCGCATTGGAAGATCAATGATGCAGGTCCTATTCGCATGAACAATGAATACAATGGCGAAACGTATAATGTCGCCATGCGAATGCCGGGCTGGAACAAAGTTGGCTTTGCCGCCAAAGGCTGGAAAAACGCCCATGTGCTGCACTCGCCCGGCGGTCGTCTGGTAGCGGAATTTCAACAGCCGATCCGTGTTACCCAGATCCTTCACCCCGTTAAAGTATCAGAAATTGCCCCCGGCAAGTGGATGTTCGATATGGGGCAGAACATGGTTGGCTGGTGCCGGATTCATATCCCCAATGGCCCTGCCGGAACCAGGGTAATGTTACGCCATGGAGAAAGCCTCGTGCGTAATGGACAGCAAACCGTGGACTTAAACACCGCCGGGAAAGGCCGCATTCACCTGTATGTGGCAAACCTGCGAACCGCCAGGCAGACCGATACGGTCATTCTTAACGGTAAAGGCCCAATCACCTGGCATCCCATATTTACGTATCATGGATTTCGCTTTGTAGAGCTTATCGGCTATCCCGGCACGCCCACGCTTACCACGCTGGAAGGGCAGGAAGTTCATGACGCATTGCCGGTAACCGGCGGATTTGCCTGTTCAGATAAATTGGTGAATCAGATTGTTCATAATGCCCGCTGGGGCATCCAGAACAACTACCGCTCCATTCCCACCGACTGCCCGCAACGCGATGAACGCCAGGGCTGGATGGGCGATCGCGGCATGGAGTCGCGCAGTGAATCATTCCTGTTTAATACCCAGCGGTTCCATGACAAATGGCTTTGGGACATGCAGGATGCGCAACGCCCCAGCGGCGATGTATCGGATGTCAATCCGCCGTACTGGTCCGTGTATACCAAAGATGTTACCTGGCCCAGCACATTTATCTACCTGCCGGGCACCTTATATCTGCAATATGGACAGATTTCTCCCATTCGCGATCACTATGCCGCGATGCGCAAATGGATCAATTATCAGTTGGCCAAGGTACACGACGGAATCAGCAAACAAGACACGTATGGCGACTGGTGTTCCCCGCCGCGCTCGGGTCACAATATTCACTCCCGAGACCCCAACCGTGCCACACCGGGTCCGCTGCTGGCGACAGCAACGCTGTACAAAGACCTGCAACTTATGGCCCTGTATGCCAAGGTGCTGCACAATTCCGCGGGACAAAAACCTTGGCTGGCTGAAGCGCATAAACTATACGTGGGCTTTAATAAGCAGTTATGGAATGCCCGGGGCGGTTACTATGGCAACGGCTCAGATACCGCCTGCGTGTTACCGCTGGCTGCCGGGATTGTGCCGCAAAGCCGGCGGGCACGTGTTATGAAGCGTCTACTGTGGCGAATGCACGCCCGACAGGCTGATCACGTGGGTGTCGGCGTTATCGGCATGCAATGGATATTTAACGTCATGGCCCGCAACGATCAGGCGAATCTGGCCTGGAAAATGCTTAACCAGACCACGTATCCCGGCTGGGGCTACATGGTGAAACATGGTGCCACCACCATCTGGGAACTCTGGAATGGCAATACCGCAAACCCTGCCATGAATTCACAGGATCATGTCATGTTCATTGGCGATATGCTCACCTGGTTGTTTCAATATGTCGGCGGCATTCAAAGCGACACCGGCGGCCCCGGCTTTGAGCACATTATGATGAAACCACACTTTTTAAAAGGCCTGACCTATGTAAATACCTGGCACCGTTCGCCTTACGGCAAAATTATCAGCAACTGGAAAATTGCGTCCAACGGTACGTTCCGCTGGCACGTACAAGTGCCGGCCAACAGCTTTGCGACCGTGGACATTCCCGCCGCCGCCGCAAACACCGTCACACTTAATGGCCACAAGATCAGCGATAAGCCTTGGATTAAGTTCGTGGCGTATGTTAATGGCCGAGCCATTTATATGCTGGAATCAGGAAATTATCAGTTCCGATCGGTGTTGAGCGGTAAGCAATAGCGAAATGATTTGCGCCACGGTCCGATGGGAAATGCGGTCGCAGAAATTATCCGCAATCGGATTCGGCAGCTCACCACACCAACTGTGACGAGGCGGAGCGTATCGTGTGATCAAACCAGATTCCGCCACGAACTCAACGCTGCCGCATTGAGCGACGAGGCGTCTGTCTGAAATTGGTGGCGGATTTTTTGGAATGTTTCGGGCGGGGATGAAATTTTGCGCTGTTGGGGTTAGATTGTGTGCCATGGCGGAAGATTTACAACCATCAAAGAATCCACCGGGGAACAATGACCCGAAACCTGATTTGCGGAATGCGGATTCTCAACCGGCATCCGGGCGGCCTGGGCTACGGTCGAAATTTGCCGGGAGCGTGATTTTTCCAGCCTTGGGAATATTGGTTTTATGTCTGGTGGTTTACTATCCGTTACATGCTGCCGGGTTTATATGGGATGACGCCTACTGGATTTTAAATAATCCCACCATGCATCATTGGCGGGATATGGCGGTGATCTGGTTTGATCCGATGACTTTTCTGCAATATTACCCGTTATCGGTAACGGTCTATTTCCTGGAGTATCACCTGTGGGGAGGTAACACGTTCGGGTATCACGCCGTAAGCATTCTTCTGCAAGTCATTTGTGCCCTGATGCTATGGCGTGTTCTGCTGCGCCTGCGGCTACGCGCGGCGTGGTTGGCAGCCGCGATTTTTGCAATCAATCCCGTGGTTGTCGAATCTGTCGCGTGGGTGGTGGAGCAGAAGAATCTGATCTCCGCAATAGCGGTGCTCGCTGCGGTGTGGGCGTGGATACGCTTTGCCGGACTGGACCGTCCGGATGATGTACTGGAATCCACAGAACCGGTGTACGACTGGAAATTCTATGGTCTGGCGATATTGTTTTATTTTCTGGCCGTGTGTGCAAAAACATTTGTCTGTGCGCTGCCGGCGGCGATACTGGTATTGACATGGTGGAAACTCGGGCGCATTACCCGCAAGCATCTTCTGGCTTGCATTCCATGGTTTATCATTACCGCCGGTGCGGGCTGGATGGCGGCATGGCGCGAGCGTTACGGTGCCGGGGCGCACGGCAGGGCTTATCATTTTTCGGTATTCCAGCATCTGGTTATTGCGGGTAAGGATACCTGGTTTTACGCGCGCATGCTGTTCTGGCCGCACCCGATTTTAATGGTCTATCCGCGTTGGCATGTGCATGGATTTGCCACACTGGATATTTTATATCCTATCACCGCTGCCTTGGTCGC
>JAJZGH010000357.1 GCA_021798635.1 Planctomycetota bacterium
GATGGGCCGCGTGCAGCAGTTCTCGCGTGAAGGCAAAGAGCTTGGCCGAGGCTGGGCGGTGGATAAAGACGGCAATCCTACCCAGGACCCCAATAAGGCCGCAGCCCTGTTTCCCTTTGGTGAACATAAAGGTTATGGCTTGTCCTTAATTGATGAATTACTGGCTGCGTATATCGGCGGCTCTCTGCCCACATTACGCAGCCGCTGGAGCACCGGCCCCCAGGAGGAAAAACGCACACCCTGCTTTTTTTTCCAGTGTATTCGCGCCGACGCCATCAGCGGCGAATCGTTTGCCTGTAACCGCTCGCAGCAGGAGAATATTAAAGCTGTCCTGGCGGATATCCGCGGGCATGGCAATGAAACAACCCTGCTGCCGGGGGAGCCGGAGGCACGCGCCGCGCAGCGCTCGGAAAAACTTGGCGGCCTTATTTTCACCGCCGCGGAAATTGACGCCTTGGAACACATCGCCCGCGAAGCGGGTGTGGCATTTGATCGTAAAAATCTTAAACCCGTGGAGAAACCATGACGCATTCTATTTTAGACATCAGTGGAAAAGTTTGCCTGGTAACAGGCGGCACCAGCGGCCTGGGCAAAGCCATTGCCTTGGGGTACGCTCAGGCCGGTGCCAAGGTTATCGCCGCATCCAGCAATCCTGACAAAGTCCAGGCCATGCAGAAGGAACTCTCCGCCATCGGCCCCGGTCATGATGCTATTGCTCTAAATGTCACAGACGCTGTCGCCGTTGATGCTGCGTTAAAACAAGCCGCCGCAAAATTTGGCCGCCTGGATGCGGTTGTCAGCGCCGCCGGTGCGCATAAAAAACAACCCGCCCTGGAAATGTCGGTCGAGGAGTTTGAGCGAATTATCCGCATCAACCTCATCGGCAGTTTTATTGTCAATCAGGCCGCCGGAAAAATTATGAAGGACCAGAGCCCGGACGCCAAATCCGTTCGCGGCTCCATTATCAATATCGCCAGCATCAGTTCATTTATGAGTTTGACGGAAGTGATCGCCTACGCCTCCAGCAAAACCGGCGTGATGGGTTTAACCCGCGGACTGGCCAACGAATGGGCACCCCTGGGCATCCGCGTCAATGGCATCGCTCCCGGATTTTTCCCCACCGATCTGAATCGCAAAATCCTCGAAGGCACACCGCGCGGTGCCTGGGTTAAAGCCCATACCCCCATGGCCCGTTTTGGTTCAGCCGAAGAACTGGTCGGCGCGGCCATCTATCTCATCAGCGATTCCGCCAGCTTCACCACCGGCGAAACCATCGTCGTCGACGGAGGCTTCCTGACCAAAGGCGTATAGCGCCCCCGCGACGCCTGAGCGCCGATTATCCCCGCAGCCTCGCGACCTCGTCTTGCGGCTTCCAAGGGGTTTCCAAGCTTGCCCATCAATGTTCTTTTACTCTTATCGCCGTCCGCGTTTCCAAGGCATGCTGCGTCTTGAGAATCTCTTGTCGTAGCGTTTCCGTATCCGGCAACACGGCCAGGTACTGGGAAGCGAACACCTTTGCCTTGATCCCGCCCATAGCGTAGTGAGCGACGGCGTCGTCCTTGGCACTGCACAGAATCAGACCCACCGGCTCGTTTTCGCCCGGCTCAGTCATGTGTTCCCGCAGGTAGTTCAGATAAAGGTTCATCTGGCCTGCATCTGCATGGGTGAACTTGCCGATTTTCAGGTCGATCACCACCAGGCAGCGCAGCCTCCGATGGAACAGCAGCAGGTCGATGCGATACCATTCAGTGCCCACGCGAATCCGCTTCTGCCGGGCGACGAATGTGAACCCCGCCCCAAGCTCCAGCAGGAACCCCTCTAGGAGCCTGTCCGAGTAATCGCCGGGTTGCGACGGCGTGATTTTTGGCCACCATCAAGAAGCGGCGACGATGGCGTACCTGACACAGATGGTACTCCGAGGAGCCGCGCCGCAGAGGGAGGCCAAAAAGCACACCGCCCCGCGGGGTGGGCCTGAAATGCCCCGCCTGCTTTGTTGTCGGATCTCGCAGACTCATTATTAAGAGTCGGCTCGATCCTCCGCCGCGCATACGGGACATTTCAGGCCCATCGCAATCCCGGCCATTACTCGGACAGGCTCCCAGGTGGCGCACCAGGGCCTCCTCCAATTCGCTCTCGCTATACTCGTCCTTGAGGTTCAGAAACTCCAGCAGATAGGGGCTGCGTACCTCGTCTTCCAAAGACACCGCGTCTTCCGGTCGGCCATGCTGACCCCGCGCCAGCAAGGCGGCCGGGGTTTTCGATTGTGCCGTACGCTCGAAGAATTGGGTGCTAATCTGCCGGTCCAGTTGCCGCACCGACCACCCGCCACGGATCGCCTCGCTTTCGTAAAAGAGGCGCGCATGCAGTTTATCCACCGCCATCAAACGCACATAGTGTGACCACGAAAGCGGGAAGGCCGCGGCGATGGCCATGAAGGCGGATGTTGCCGATGGTGGGGGCAATATTGCGGACGGTGTCGGCGGAATCGCACCCCCGGATTCGCCCGACAGCGCCGGGCATTTCGCCCTCGCCTCGAATTTGGCAGACGGTGTCTGCCAAATCTCCCAGTCCAGGTAGAATGTGCGCATCTGACGCAGATTGCGGGACGAAAAGCCCCTCCCATGTTGGGCCGCCAAATCTGTACTCAGTTGAATGAGCAGTTCGTCCCCATACCCCGCCTTGGACTTCCCGCCTTGCTCATGCTCCACGATTCGCTGACCGATTTCCCAGTACGTCGCCGTCAGGATGGCGTTGACCGACCGGGCCGCACCGCGACGGGCCTGCTCCAGGAGAACGGAAATATCCGAGACCAGTTGACCATACGCCCTGTGTGGTACGCGGATGATTGCATCGCCCGTGTTCTTCCCTCGTTTCTTTGCGAGGTTCTTGTTCATATTTCGTCACTCATTGATCGCCCGTTTTCCGCTATTTCAGCGATTCAATCTGCACAAGCTGGGCATCATGGGCGTCGGGCACAATATCGCTGTGACACACCGCTTTTTTGCCTTTATGCGCCAGCGCGTGAATTTGTTCCTGCGTTAATACGCCGCGCTGCTTGAGCAGTTCCGCACCTTCCGCTGACACACCGGCGGACTGTGTCGATTTTTTTGCCGGTTCAAAATCCGCGTCCTTGCCGCTGGCGAATTCCTGGATTTCCTTGCTGATTCGCATGGAGCACCAGTCGTGACCGCACATGGCGCAAAAATCGGTGTCCACTTCCAGATCTTCATCATGTAAAGCCCGGGCGGTGTCGCCGTCGAATGCCAGTTCAAACATCTTCGGCCAATTCAGAGCCGCCCGCGCTTTGGACATATCATCATCCCATTGCCGGGCGCCCGTAATGCCACGGGCCAGATCGCCGGCGTGGGCTGCGATTTTATAGGCGATGCAACCCGCTTTTACATCCTGCGCTTTAGGCAGGCCCACATGTTCCTTCGGCGTAACGTAGCAGAGCATGGCCGCACCGGCTCGCGCTGCTTCCGTGGCACCAATGGCGCTGGTGATATGGTCGTAGCCGGGAAATACATCCGTGGTCAGCGGTCCAAGCACATAAAAAGGCGCATCATCACATACCCGCTGCTGGATCTGCATATTCATGGCGATCTGATCCATCGGCACATGACCGGGACCTTCCACCATCACCTGCACCCCCGCCGCCCGTGCCCGATGCACCAGTTCACCCAGCGTTTGCAATTCCGCCAATTGGGCGGCATCGGTAGCGTCAGCACAGCCGCCGGGCCGCAGCCCGTCCCCTAACGAGTAGGTCACATCAT
>JAJZGH010000358.1 GCA_021798635.1 Planctomycetota bacterium
GATTGTCCAGGCGGCGGCCAGCACGCGCAATTCGGTGAGCTGGAAAAGTGTTTCCGCGGCTTTGGGCAATGGGCCGAACGCATCGATAATATCTTTCCGCAAGGCTTCGATAATCTCCATTGAATGACACCGCGACAAGCGGCGGTATAGTTCCATGCGCTGCTTTTCCGCCATGATATACGTGCGCGGAAAACTTCCGGAAATACCGATGTCAATGTTGACCTCCGGTGGCCGGTCAATGGGTTGGTTTTTCACCCGTTTGACCGCTTCTTCCAGCAACTGGCAATAGAGTTCATACCCCACCGCGGCAATATGGCCGGACTGCTCATCACCCAGCAGATTTCCTGCGCCACGAATTTCCAGATCGCGCAAGGCGATTTTGAACCCCGCACCCAGTGAGGCGTATTCCTCCATCGCTTTGAGCCGCTTCGCCGCCGATTCGCTTAACGCTTTATTTTCGCTGATTACCAGGTAACAATAGGCGCGGTGTCGCGAGCGGCCCACGCGGCCCCGCAACTGGTGCAGATCGCTTAATCCAAAATTTTCCGCCTCATGAATGAAAATAGTATTGGCCGTGGGAATGTCCAGTCCGCTTTCAATAATGGTTGTGGAAACCAGAATATCCGCTTCCCGCTTTACAAACGTGTGCATGACCTGTTCAAGTTCATGGTCCGGCATTTGGCCATGCCCAATGACGATCCGGGCATTGGGTACCAGCCGCCGTATTTTGTCCGCCACAGATTCAATGTTCCATACGCGGTTATGCACAAAATAAATCTGCCCGTCGCGTGCCAGCTCGCGCTCCAGCGCCTGTTTGATTCTGGCACTTTCCCATCCCATTACCTCCGTCACGACGCTGCGCCGATCACGCGGCGGTGTGGAGAGATTAGAAATATCCCGTATGCCCAGCAGGCTCATGTGCAGCGTGCGGGGAATGGGTGTCGCGGTCATGGTCAGGACATCGACGGTCAGCCGCAATTTTTTCAAGCGTTCTTTATTTTCCACCCCGAAGCGCTGCTCTTCATCAATAACCACCAGCCCCAGATCGGCGAACTGCACATCTTTGCTGATCAACCGATGCGTGCCGATCAGCACATCCACCTTGCCTTTGCGTGTGCGATCCAGAATGTCATGGATCTGGCTGGCGGTTTTAAAACGCGATACGCTTTCAACAATAAAGGGATACCCCGCCATACGCTGACGAAAAGTCTCTTCATGCTGTTCCACCAGCACGGTGGTGGGAGCCAGCACGGCAACCTGTTTGCCGCCTTCACAGACTTTAAACGCGCTGCGGATCGCCAACTCCGTTTTGCCGTAGCCCACGTCCCCGCATAACAGGCGATCCATGGGCCGTTTTTTTTGCAAATCTTCCTTGATTTCCGCGATGCAGCGCAACTGATCTTCCGTGGCTTGAAACGCGAATGAATTTTCAAATTCCTTCATATCGGTGGTGTCCGCACTGTAGGCAAAGCCCGGAAATTCCTCCCTGGCCGCCTGCACTTCCAGCATGTCGGCCGCCATTTTCTCAACCGCTTCCGAAGCCTTTTCCTTTTGTTTATTCCAGCTTGTGCCGCCTAATACAGACAGTGGCGGCCGGCCTTGTGCGCCGCCGACATATTTCTGCACCAGATGAATCTGCGTGATCGGTACATGCAGCACCGCCTCGCGGGCAAATACCAGCGTCATGTATTCCGCTTGCCGACCATCGCGCGCCAACGTGGTCATGGCGGTAAACTGCGCAATGCCATGATTCACATGCACCACATAATCACCTGCCTGCAAATCAAGAAAGTGATCAATCGGTCGGGCACCCTGAATGGCCCGCAGGCGTCGCCGCTGATGATACCGATGAAACAATTCATGGTGTGCCACCATAATCAGCCAGTGCTGCTGATCGGTGGGTGTATGATCCGCACCGGTCTTTTTTTCCGTTACACCGGTAAGCTGCCAGCGAAAGCCCACCGCCAGATCACCTACGGGAATGGAAATTTTATCCAGCACTTCAGGATGTTTGACATGGATCAGATCGGTTAATCGCGTGCGCTCGGAAGGATTCTGGCACACGACAAACACCTGATTATCCGCAGCCAGGGCTGCCAATTCAGCCAGTGCCGCATCTGGTTCTGTATCAAATTGTTCCACCGAGCGACACGGCAGATCAATGGTGGTGCGATCATCACGACCAAACTGCCTTATTTGCGCCCACGCAAAATTCTGCGCCAGACGAAAAATCGCCTCCGCCGGATAAATGCCCCGGCCATCCGGCAGACGATCCATGTAACTGCGGCCCTGCTCCTGGATTTCCTGCGGCTCAATCAGCCAGATAACCGTTTCCTCCGGCAACGCCGAAATAAAATTGACCGTCTGATCCTTCGGCCAGGTGGCCTGCTTTTCCAAAGCGCTGATACGCAGAAGTTCGATAGGATCCGTCGGCCCCAGCGTTTCAGGATCAAAACTGTGAATACGTTCAATTTGATCGCCGAAAAAATCAAGGCGGGCCGGTTGCTGGCGTCCCGCAGCCCAGACATCCAGAATATCGCCGCGCACGGAAAAATCGCCCGGATTTTCAACAGCTTCCAAGCGGGAATATCCATTTCCCGATAGCCATTGAACCAGCCCATCGCGATCCATTTTTCCGCCCGGCACCAGGGAAATCAGTTGCTTGGCCAGCAGGTCAGGATTGGGGCATGGCTGCATTAACGCCTGAATGGGCGCAACGTAAAAATCCGCAGTTTTGCCCGAGCCAAGATCCGCCAGCAGAGCCAGGCGTTCCGCGATCAGTTCATGGGAAATGCTGGATTCACCGGGCAGCACTTCGAATGCCGGAAAGAGACGCGCCGTGCAACCCGGTCGGAAAAATTCCAGTTGATCAATCGCATCATCGGCATCATCCAGGTGCGCTGTGACAATCAGCACACTGCGTTGCATGTGCGCCTGTATCGCAGCCGCGGCCGCCAAAGCGCAGGACCCCCATTGCCCCGTAGCACCGACGTAGCGGTTGCGGGACAGTTCATCAACCATACGCGCAATAACCGGCGATTCCGCCATACCGCGCAGGGCATCGGACAGGACAGACTTATCCATTACCCACCATCATCTTCCATCACCGCCAGCAGCCGATCCAACGCATCCTCAACAAACTCCGGGGATGCTTTGCCGGCATAGGCGGCGGATCGTGCCCGCCAGTCGATCTGGCGAACCGCATCACAAAACAGGATTCCTGCTCCGCTGGGATTATTACATGTCGGAGGAATAAATCCGGACGGAATCACTTTTGTATTTCCATAACGTGGATGCGATTCGGGTTTGAATTTGCTTGTGCCGATTAACGCGATTGCCATTCCGGTTTTTTTCTGATAAGCCAGCGGGCTAAGGACCAGTGCGAAATGTGCGACGGCGGTCTCATGTCCCGCCGACGGGGAAGCCCGGAAGTGGATGAAGTCACCGCGTTTTGGAAAATAGGTGTTATGCCTCACAGAATTTCCCTGCCCACCGGCGGAAAATCCAGTTGTTGTGGCAGCTTGGTATAATTTTGCAGCACATCTTTGAGCTTGTGGCGGCTGCGGCGGCGCGGCTGAGCATGCACGACCTGAAGACCATCAATGCGAACCGTAGTACCGTCCACAATCGTGTGGGCTACGGTAAATGATTTAGGCAATCGAAGCCCCAGACTGTTGCCCCACCGCCGAACTTTTACCACCATTGGCATTGGAAAAACCCCTTTAGCTATACAAAATGATACATACCCCGGCCC
>JAJZGH010000098.1 GCA_021798635.1 Planctomycetota bacterium
CGAGCTGGCTGCCGGGGCGGCGAAATGAGGTGGAGGACATGGCGGGATAATGAGTTTTTAATCCCGCCCGCCGGGCGGAAAGTTCAAAGAGGGCTTCAATCTGATCGGCAAAAACTCCTTCGCCCTTCATGCGCGTGGCAAAATTGGAATCGTTGAGTTTACCGTCCCGCATGGATCGGATGCGGTTAAGAATTTTTGCCGCTCGGTCCGGCTTATGCTGCTGGAGCCACGTTTGGAATAAATCCTTGACTGCATATGGCAATCGCAAGGGTGTATACCCCGCAAAAGTCGCCCCAGCGGCTGCCGCGGCTTTGAGAATATTCGGGATCTCTTCATCCGTTAAGCCCGGTATCACAGGTGCTACCAGTACGCCCGTTGGGATACCCGCCGCGGATAAGGCCGTTATCGCGGCCAGTCGTCGCTGCGGTGAACTGGTGCGCGGCTCCATGATTGCCATAAGGTCCGATTGCAGCGTGGTAACGGAAATAAATACAGCCGCCGCCTGATGGGCCGCCAATTCAGCCAGCAGATCAATATCACGCGTGATAAGATGATTTTTTGTGATGATGGAAACCGGATTTCTAAACTCCGCAAATACTTCCAGACAACCGCGCGTGATGCGCAGGGTGCGCTCAACCGGCTGATAACAATCGGTAACGCTGGCCATGGAAATAAGTTCTCCCCGCCAGCTTTTGTGCATCAGCTTTTGCCGCAGCAATTCCGGGGCGTTGTGTTTCACCAGAATCTTACTTTCAAAATCCAGCCCGGCGGAATACCCCAGTGTTTCATGCGTGGGTCGCGCATAGCAGTAAATGCAGCCATGCTCGCAACCGCGGTACGGGTTGAGACTGAACCGAAATCCGATATCCGGACTGTCATTTTCTGAAATAATGGATTTGCTGTGATCCGCAATCAGTTCGGTGCGAACATTCGTAAAGGCCAGTTCATCGGCATCCGGATGTGTTTCATAGTGCGCCGCTTCAAATCGGTTAGCCGGATTACCATCCGCACCGCGTCCATGAATGGGTAAAGAAACATCGCGCATGGCCGCATTATACCAATAAAAAGACCTCCACCATGATGCCGTGAGAGCGGGAGAGATTCGAACCCTTGTTACAAGGGCGGACCAGCACAACGTATCGGCTCAAGACTTCCACAACTGTCGCGATAAATCGCGACCAGGCTTGTCCATCGTTCCGACACCCGGGGTCCTGTACAATGCTCATCGGTCCGAAGCATTAGGCCGCTCTAGCACGAACAAGGCAGAGGTCATAAGTCTTTGTACACTTATTGCACCCAAAAGGCAAATCCGGGCGACAACATCTTGACGAAAAGTTTTGCTCGCGGGCCGGCCTATTGTCCTGCCCGTGCCGGTGCCCTAAAACCTCATAAAGCCGGCGGCTATGCCGGTGGTGGAATTCTCTGCAAGAACCCCGCCACGGAAAACAAACACCGTTCCGCGTGCTTGGCCCAGCCTGGTTAAGCCTCGCCCGGAAAATTTGCCGTCGTGCGGCATCGCGCCTGCTGGCCCATGATCACCCCATTACCAATCAGCCGGAGTATCGCTTTAATATCAGACTGCCACCAACAGCAGCGTGCGGCTGCGCACGCTGCATGTGAGGTGGCCATGGCGTTGATCGCCAGGCATTCCCAGGGTCATGAGCTGGCCGCCGGAGAAGCGTCCCAGTTCATGGTCCCATTCATCCGTCAGCCGATAGATGGCATCAGGAATCAAATTCCGCAGCCGATAATAGGGTAGATGATGCCCCTGCATTGCCTGCACCACCACGACGCTATAAACGCTTTCCCGTCGATCCGCCGAGACGCTTTGCCACACGCTGGCTCCGCCGTTTTGCGCTTCCGCCAGACGATGCTCTTCTCCACCCTGTACGATGTGCCGAATTTTTTTATAAAACGCAATTTTTCGCCGGTAGTTCTCCAGCTCCTGGGCCGGAAGCGCGTCAATATTTGTGCCGATGCCCAGGACGCCGCGCATCGCCACATCAAAGCGCACATCTAAATCCATGACCCGCCCGGTCTGATGGTTGCGTTCATGGGTCACCCATGATTCCATACATCCCGGCGGATAAAAAAGGGAAAAGCCATCCTGAATATAAACCCGATCCATCGCATCGGTATTATCGCTGGTCCACACCTGCACACAACGGCTCAAAATGCCGGCATCCACCCGGCCGCCGCCGCCGGAGCAGGATTGAATATCCAACTGCGGATATTTTTTCAACAGCCGATCCATAACATCATAAACTCCCCGCACATGGCGATACCAAATTTCCCGCCCCGCCGCACTGCCCGTTTCCGTCACATACCGATTCATATCCCATTTGAAAAATGTGATGGCATTTTCCGCCAGTAGCGCATCCAGCATGGCATAAACTGCTTCTACCACCTCACTGCGGCCAAAATCCAATATCAGTTGATGCCGCATTTGTGTCCGCGGCCGCGATGGAAAATGCAGCACCCAGTCCGGATGCGTGCGATATAACTGCGAATCCGGATTCACCATCTCCGGCTCTACCCACAAGCCAAAGCGCATTCCCATCCGGCGGACTTCCGTAATCAGCGGTGCAAGCCCCTGCGGAAAAATAGACCGATCCACCGTCCAATCACCCAGGCCGGCTCGTTCGTGGCGCCGCCCGGAAAACCAGCCATCATCCACACAGAACAGTTCCACTCCCAGGGCCGCAGCCGTGCGGGCCAATTGCAGTTGTTTTTCCATCGACATATCAAAATAAACCGATTCCCACCCGTTGTACAACACCGGCCGCAGCGGCCCGTGCGCCGAGCGCGGCAGCACATAATGGCGCATCCACGCATGAAGCCGCCGGCTGGCACCATTTGTCCCATCCTCCCCGACGCCGAAAATAAAGTTTGGCGTGCGGTGCGTTTGTGATGGATTTAACGTCATAGCAAAATTGCTATCCTCATATCCGCCATGAATCCGTACCGCATCCGTCGGCAGCACTTCAAACCGCAACGACCAATTTCCTGAAAACGCCATCATGCCGAAATAGGTTGTGCCGTGGTCCGGGCCGGCCTGCCCCTTCGGATGAATTAGGAACGATGGATTGGCATTGTGGCCCGTATTAAGGCCCAGTTGCCGCAGCGCGGTTACACCCTGATGCAACTCCTGTGTGACGCAAACAAATTCCCGTCCCCACGTGCCCGCGGCCCGCCGCAGTTCATAGTGATCCGTGGGCAAATGTACCGTGGCAAAAGCTAACGCTTCAAGGGTCACCGGCATATCGGTGCCATTTTCCACTTCCACCCAGCGTTCAAATATGTCCAGTTCAGGCGTAATGCGATAATGCAATCGCACCGCAAAATTGTAGCCGATATCACGTAACGTGATGCACAGCACCGGCCGAGGCGTGGCCGGATTTCGCCCGTGTTGCGCTGCCAAACCCGGTTCGGCGGATGTGCTGATCTCATGGCTGACATAGCGCAGGCGGAGATCCCGAATCGGCACATGCGCGGCTTCATCCTGTTGCAAAGCCGCCGCGGGCTGCGGAAAAACCGCCCTGATGGCCACATCATGCGTGGTGACATCGCCAAAAGCCGGATACTCCCATCGCCGTCCCTGTTTTTCCCAGACATAATTCGGTTCTTCGTACTGATCCAAATTATCCAACGGAACTGCAACCGTGGCCGCCGGTTGCGCGGGACCAAAGCCCACATGTACCAATTCCCCATCGGCCAATAGGCGCATGGCATAAAAGCTGCGATCAGTACGCAAAAGAAATAATCGCTGCCCGGCATCAAATGTAATCGTATCAACCATGACATAGAGCCTATGACAAATCAATGTTTTTAACAATCACGGCCGAATGACCGCAGATTTCGCCGATCAACGCCGCCGGCGAAGAACCCCTATGTTAGCCGGCACATTTAATGTGTCGGTGATACGGGACGACCTTTGGACGCGTACTATGATCCTCTGGCTCACAGCCGAAATCCCATGCCGATATGCCACCTGAAAGGCGGGTGAAAAGACCGCGGATTTCGCGGATAACGCGGATAAATACGGGGGCTTCGGTTCTCCGAGGTATCGGTAGTGTATTCGCGTTGCATCGATGCACATTTTGAAACCGCCGACTGCCGGCGGTGCACTAATACAGCAGATGCCGCGGCTTGCGGCCGTCTATAATACAAACCGGGTGGTCCGGCTTGCTTATTCAAGGCCCTGACAAAAGGAGTCTGCCAATGGGAGTAACCAAAACCGCCGCCGATGGCACATTTACCCTTTCCAACGCTCCGGCAGGTAAGTATGCCGTTATGGCAATGAAACGCCGTGAGGGCTTTGGCCACAGCAACAAACCTCTGGTCGTGAAACCCGGCGCAACGGTGGACGCCGGCACCATTACCCTGAAAAAAGGGCCGCATGGCCCCGGCGGACCTCCGGGGCGAGGTGGCCCCCATGGCCCAGGCGGCCCCGGTGGACCCGGCGGCCCGCGCGGCCGAGGCGGCCCGCCGCCTGGCCAATAATACGATCCAATGAATTCCTATCCTTACCCCGCCCCGCAGCAGACTTGCTGCGGGGCTTTTTTTCCCGGTGAACCCTTTTGATCTGATTTCTCCATTCAACAGGGCACAAAAGAAGACTTTCCGCTAAAATCTTCCTCCATGTCAGAAATTTATATACAGCTTCCACCCTCCTCCGCCATCGCCTATCCTGTGCATGTGGGTTCACACCTGTTGCCGGAACTTGGACAGCGGGTAAAACAATGCGCGCCGTCTCCTTCCTGTGCACTGATTACCGATGATCACGTAGCAATATATTATCTTCCAGCGGTGAAGGCTTCTTTAGAGTCCGCCGGATACCGCGTTTGCGCTTTTGTGTTTCCCGCCGGCGAAACCAATAAAACGCTCCACACCGTTGCCGCCGCCTATGATGCGCTGCTTTCCGCCCGGCTGGAACGCTCCAGCCCCGTCATTGCTTTGGGCGGCGGCGTAACCGGTGATCTGGCCGGGTTTGTCGGCTCTACACTGCTGCGGGGTGTGCCATTTATTCAGGTGCCCACCACGCTTCTGGCCGCCGTAGATGCCAGCGTGGGGGGAAAAGTGGGGGTGGATCATGCCATGGGAAAAAATCTCATTGGCGCATTTCATCAGCCCGCCGCGGTTTTTACCGATGTCGCAACGTTCAAGACACTTCCGCCGCTGGAAATTCACTGCGGCCTGGCCGAGTGTGTGAAACATGCCATTATCAAAGACGCCCGGCTTTTTGAATTTATTGATCACAATTTATCCGCCGTGCTCGCCTGCGAACCGGCCGCGCTGGCTGAACTCGTGGCGTGGAATGTCCAAATTAAAGCTGCCGTGGTCATGGCCGATCCCTTCGAACGCGGTGATCGGGCACTGCTGAACCTGGGCCACACGTTTGGCCATGCCCTGGAAACGCTGGCGGGTTTTGCCAATTTAGCCCATGGCCAAGCCGTATCGCTGGGCGTGGTAGCGGCCTGCCGCCTGGCTGCGGAACGTGGGGAATTCCCGCATGCCTCCGCGTTGGCGGTGGAGTCTCTGCTGACACGCATCGGCCTGCCGGTACGCATCCCCATCGCAGACCCCGCGGCGGTTTTCAAGGCCATGGGCAGCGATAAAAAAATAATCTCCGGACGCCTGCGGTTAATTTTGCCATCCCAACATATCGGCCAAGCCCGCATCGCCACGGATATTCCGGAAAGTCAGATTATGCAGGCCATTGGGTATATTCGGCGCCACGGAGCCTCAACCGCATGAGTGCTTCTGATTCCGTATCCGCCGAACTATCGCCGCAACGGCTGGCCGCCTGGCTGACGCTTTCTCTCTGTAATGGTATCGGCCCGGTGCTGCTGCGGCGCTTGCTGGAGGCCCTGCACACGCCGGAAAATATTTTATCCGCTTCGCCTGCACAATTAGCCGAAGTGGAGGGCATTGGTCAAAGCCGCGCGCAGGCCATCGCCCGCGGCCGCGAACACATTAACGTTGATGACATTCTGGCGGATTGCCACCAGCGGCATATCGGCGTGATCTGCCCTGATCATTCCCAGTGGCCGCCCGGCCTGACCCGCATTCCCGATCCGCCGACGGTGCTGTATATCCGCGGAAGAATTCTCCGGGAGGATATGCTGGCGGTGGGAATTGTCGGTTCACGGCGTTGCACACTTTATGGCCGCGAGCAAGCCGGTAAATTTGCCGCGGGTCTGGTCGGCGCAGGAGTAACCGTGGTCAGCGGTGGGGCGCGGGGCATTGATACCGCCGCCCATACCGGAGCCTTGCGTGCCGGCGGGCGCACCATCGTGGTGCAGGGCTGCGGGATGGGGCATTGCTATCCGCAGGAAAATGCGGATCTGTATGAGCGCATTGTGCAGGAAGACCGCGGAGCCGTGATCAGTGAATTACCGCCGGATTCGCCCCCGCTGCCGGAAAATTTTCCACCCCGCAACCGCATTATCACGGGCATGTCTCTGGGGATTCTAGTGGTGGAAGCCAACTTGCGCAGCGGTTCCCTGATCACCGCCCGGTTAGCCGCCGATGATTACGCCCGTGAAGTATTTGCCCTGCCCGGGCGCGTGGACTCCATCGCCAGTAGCGGCACCCATCATCTAATAAAAACCGGAGCCGCCGCTCTGGTGGAATCAGTGGATGATATTCTGCGCGGTATTGGCCAAAGTGATTTAATTACTACTGTTGATCCGGAAGCTCTTGCCGCCGCCCCCAAGCCTCGCCCAGGCCGCAGTGGCGTAGCGCAACGCGCCGAGAGCAATTTATATTCGTCCGCCGGTACCGTTGATTCTGATCCCAGTACATCACCCCAAGCTGAACTCACCGCCCCGCAAAAGCGCATCGTCGCCTGCTTCACCGGCGAATCTCTGGATGTGGATGAACTCTGCGCCTCCGCGGGCCTGCCACCCGCTGTGATCATGGCCGAACTAACCTTCCTTGAAATCTCCGGCGTCCTTCGCCGCCAACCCGACCGCCGCTACACCCTTGGCGGACGGAGATAGGTGACAGGTGAGCGTAAAGAGGAGGCGGCAGTGCACCAAACCCCAGAGCTGGCCATGAAGTTATGGTACAGACCTATGCCCCTGTTTAAGCATCAAAGCCTTTTTTGGTGCCCAACTGCGAAGGTTGCGTAAGCAGGCATTAGCTTGCCGAACTGCGTATCCTCCCATAGACTCAATTTTATGTAGGCCTGCTCAGGACAGCGGCGAAATTGAGGAGATCCAGCCGCCACTACGTCGGGAGTTCTTATTCCAATGGATCGCCAGTTTTACAAAGACGACATTATCCCTTTCCTTGCAACGTCGGGGGACACGATTCTGGGGGAGATCGTATCAAAAAACAACTTCCCATTGGAACCCACGCAACGTGATGCTTGGCTCGCCGAAATAGAGATTCTCAAATCCGCCCTCGCAACAGTCGGCCAGCGGGGGCGTGTTTATTTCGAATACTCCGTACCCCGGATGGGAAAACGCATTGACGTGGTCATCATCCTTGGGCATGTATTATTTATCTTGGAGTTCAAGGTGGGTGGGACGGAGTTCACCGCCAGTGGGATCGATCAGGTCTGGGATTACGCGCTGGACATGAAGAACTTCCACGAACCAAGCCACCACTGCGCGATCGCGCCCATACTCGTAGCGACGTGCGCCAAGACGGCGGACATCGTTATAACGACCAGCCTGACCGGCGACCGCTTGCTGTCGCCAATCCGGACGAACTGGCAGATGCTGTCGGAAATGATTCAGCGGGTTTTAGAATTCTCCGATGGGGTACCCATCGATATGGATATATGGGAGCAAGGCCGCTACAGCCCCACGCCCACCATTGTGGAAGCCGCGATGGCCCTCTACGGCGGGCATTCTGTGGCTGAAATATCCAGGAGCGACGCGGCGGCGGTTAACATGACGGCTACATCAGAATGTATTTCGAGAATTATTAGCAGCACAGGCTCCCGGTCGCAGAAGGCGATTTGCTTTTTGACGGGTGTCCCAGGCTCCGGTAAGACACTTGTGGGGCTTAATATCGCTGTAACGCACATGGATAAAGAAAATTCCCTATACAGCGTCTTCCTTTCAGGCAATGGCCCGCTTGTAGCGGTGCTGCGGGAGGCGCTGGCGAGGGACAAGGTAAGTCGCCAAAAGGCACTGGGCCATCCCATCAGGAAGCACGAGGCCGCCAGCGAAGTCAAGATGTTCATCCAGAACGTTCATAACTTCCGCGATGAGTGCCTTACTGACTCCGACCGCCCTCCGAGGGAACACGTCGCTTTGTTCGACGAGGCACAGAGAGCATGGAATCTTGAACAAACCGCAAATTTCATGCGCCGCAAGAAGGGTCGCCCCGATTTCTGCCAATCGGAGCCCGATTTTCTTATCTCATGTATGGACCGGCACCCGGATTGGGCCGTAGTTGTTTGCTTGGTTGGCGGAGGACAGGAGATTAATACGGGCGAGGCGGGAATAAAAGAATGGATCGATGCCGCCCTGCAAAAATTCCCGCACTGGCAAATTTACGTGTCTTCGCGCCTCACGGATAAAGAGTATGCCGCGGGTGAAGCGTTGGACCAATTGAAGGGCCGGGACAATGTTATTTTTAAGGACGAGCTACATCTTGCCGTATCGATGAGGTCCTTCCGGGCGGAAAACGTCTCGCTGCTTGTGCGGCAGTTGCTCGACCTCGAAGAGGAGGCTGCCGCCGTAACCCGCCGGCAGGTTGCGGCCACATATCCAATTGTGATAACGCGATGCATGAAAAAGGCAAGGGAATGGCTTAAGGGAAGGGCCCGTGGATCTGAGCGGTACGGAATCGTCGTATCCTCACAAGCTCTCCGGCTCAAGCCCCATGCAATCGACGTTAGATCACCGATCGATCCAATACATTGGTTTCTCGACGGAAAGACGGACGTAAGGTCGTCATACTATCTCGAGGATGTCGCGACCGAGTTTCACGTGCAGGGACTGGAATTGGACTGGGCGTGCGTGACATGGGACGCCGATTTCAGGCATGCGAATAGCGGCTGGGACCATTGGTCCTTCTGTGGCGACCGCTGGAATCACATTCGGAAGGAGGAGAGGCGCACGTACCATAAGAACGCCTACCGAGTCCTGCTCACCCGGGCACGCCAAGGAATGGTTATCGTTGTGCCGGAGGGTGATCACGGCGACCCAACGCGCCAGCCTCAGTTCTACGACTCCACCTATTCCTACCTGCAACGCCTTGGCTTTGACACAATCTAATTTGTGGATTGTCGTGGCAGGTGCACTCATATTTAGGGCGCAGCGCATCGCGAAAGACAGCACGCCAAATACTTTCGCCCCTGCTTCAGCAGGCATTCCTTGCACTGGAGGGCGAGCCGCTGCATTTGCCCACCCGATTCAAGCCTGATCAAGCGGCGCTGAAGTATCACCGGGAGGCGGTATTTGGGGAAGCGGGAAACAGTGTTCGGCGGTAAGTTCCGTATTGGGCAGTACATTCAGTACGGGCGACGGGGTGGGGGCAGTCAATGAAGACAGTCAATGGATAATGAGTAATGCATAAACGATCGGAAGTTCCAAATTCCTGATCCGTGATCGCTGAAGTCCCCTCCGTTTACCTCCGCTGCCTTGTGAATTAACGTGTTCCGGGTAATCGCCATCCAACGATTACGGGAGAATTTCCAGAGTCAGCCCGTCGTAGGCGACGTGGACATTTGGGGGTAGGTCGCGTTCGATGTCGGCGTGGCAGACGTCGTGGGATAGATGGGTGAAATAGGCGCGGCGCGGTTTAAGATCATCAATGATCTGCAGGGCTTGGGAAAAGGAGAGGTGCGTGGGGTGGGGCCGGGGGCGCAAGGCGTCGATAATTAATGTGTCCAAGTTGTGCAGCAGGGCACGGGATGCGGGAGGAATGTCCGCACAGTCGGTGCAATAGGCGAAATTTCCGATGCGGAAGCCCAGCACGGATACCCGCCCATGCGGCAAGGCTATGGGCTGCCAGGTGACGCCGAAGATTTCTTGCGGACCGTCGATGATGATTGGCTCAAGTTCCGGGCGGTAAACGCCGGTTTCGCTTGGCCGCGTGAAGGCGTAGCTGAAAGCCTTTTGTAACGTTCGCATGGTGACCTCGGCGGCATAAACCGGCAGGGGTGATCCCAGCAGCGTGTTGTAACGTCGGACATCATCAAGGCCGAAGATATGATCGGCGTGGCCATGGGTAAAAACCACCGCGTGAATCAGGTCGACCTTATTGGCAACTGCCTGAAGGCGCAGTTCCGGTGTGGTGTCCACCAAGACGGATTTATCGTTGTAGGAAACCAAGATGCTGCAGCGTGTGCGTTGATCGCGTTGATCCCGGCTGCTGCACACTTCGCAGTGGCAGCCGATCATAGGAACGCCGGCGGACGTGCCGGAGCCGAGGATGATAATTCGTAATGCGGGCGTTTCCTTCATGAACGTAAATTAAGCGGGTTCAATTTTTGAAGCAAGTTGGAAAATTGTGCCGATAATTTTCACATTGCCACCGGAATGGCCGCGTAACTTGGTGCCATGCGCAGGAAGTCGCGCCATTTTGGCCTTTTTTCCGGGACGTTGCCCCGGAAGGAAAAGCCGAAGGCAACATTAATTTTCAAGGAGCGGTATTTAATGAGTCTAGCGCCTTTTGAGATTATGAACTTTCTGATTGTGGAAGAAGATGTCGGGCATTTAATGACACTGGTGGAAGCATTCACGGAATCGCGGATTTATAACAAACTCGTTGGCTTGCCCACGGGTAAAGCGGCCTTGGAATATCTGGGTTCCGGGACACAGCATTGCGGGAAAATCGCCGCCGACGCCTTGATTTTCAGCGATACCATGACGGATATGCCGTGGCGGGAATTGGTGCGGGAAGTCCGGAGCAACCCGCAGTTTGAAAATTTGCGGCTCGTGCTGATGACCGATCAAAGCGTGAAAGACGTTATCACCAGTGATATGGGGACGGCGGTGGATTTGATTTTGCCGCATGAAATTCGTCCGCATGAGTTGTTGGCAAGCCTGTACAAAATTCCGGGCTTCTGGTGCAGTTTCGTGCGGCCAACCTCCCGTCAAAGCGTCAAACCGCTGGGACAGACTCCCGGCCGCGGCTCTGCGCAACTGGCGGACTGCCCGGTTCCGGTGGCGACGTAATGGCACTGGAACTCCGGCACGCGCTGTGCGCTTCAAGATTGGGCGGAAAAAGACCGCGGATGTCGCGGATAAACGTCGGATTCCATATCAGGGGCCTGCCTGTGCATTTACCACTGCGCTGCTTAATATATGTCTAAATCTGTATAGGAAAAAGGTGAAATCTGTGGATCACTACATCTGCGGTCATGTTGGCATTGCTGGGAAGCCAGTCGCGACGGGGGGAAAACGTCGTGGGATCCAATTGTATGCCGCCTCTAACTCAACGCTTCCGCATTGAGCTAACGATGGGTCACGGCGGATGCGAGGTAAAACAAAGGTGTCAGGTACCTTTGTTTTAAAAAGGTACCTGACACCTTTTTCCCCCTGGCGCTGTTCGCATTGGGATTCGCAGGGCTGGTGCTGCAACGCCGGAGAAGGCCGGAAAGTCACCCGGCAAAGTGATTTTGCCGGAAGATCTATCTCCGGCTATATAAAATTGTCAGGTTCCGGTTCGGGAATGCAGCGATGATGCGTACAAGATCCATTACCATCGCTGCACCGAAGTATTGAAGGGAAAGAGACCGCGGATTTCGCGGATTTCGCGGATAAACGATGGGCTTCCGGCCTGCGAGGCGCTCGCACGCATTATGCAGAGCGCTACTTGATATATGTGTAAATCTTTATATGTGGAATCATTTTTTTTCGGCCGCCCGCTGCGGGGGCGGCACAAAACAATGTTAAAATTGTTATAGGAATATCACAAATTCATACGACGCCCGCTCGATCGAAAGTGGTGCGCGAAATAGCGATTGTAAAGCCGCGATATATATGGTATATATATTGCTGAAGAGGTGTCACTATGTTGCAGGGCAAAGCGAAGGTATTTTGGAGTGGTCCAAGCCAGGCTGTGCGCCTTCCCAAGGCATTTCGCCTCACGGCAACAGAGGTCACCGTAAAAAGGGTCGGCAATACGCTGATTCTGGAGCCTGCGCTAAAGCGGAAATGGCCGAAGGGATATGCCGCCGGCTTCGCGCACATGCCGGCTGATTTTAGGCGCCCCAAGGCGCTTCCCGCGTCGGCCGAGCGGGAGCCAATTTGAAATATATTCTGGACACGGACATCTGCATTTTCGCTCTCAAGCAACGCTTGGGGGTCTTGGAGCGGCTTCTACAGGAAAGTCCCGACGACGTGGCCATCAGCGCCATGACCCAGGCTGAACTAAACTTCGGGGCTATGAAAAGCCACCATGCCGAAAGAGCAACGACGCAAGTAAATGCGTTTTTGGAGCCTTTGACGATTCTGCCGTTTGACAGTGAGGCAGCTTGTAAACATGCCGAGTTTAGGTTTGCTCTGCGGAGCAACCCCATCGGCGAGCGCGACTTAGTGATTGCGGCTGTGGCTGCTGCCAACCATTTAACGCTCGTCACTCACAATACTCGCGAGTTCGCGCGGATCAGATCGCTGAAGTTGGCGGACTGGGCTGGAACTGTGGAACCTTGATGGAGAGAAATCTGCGCATTTGCGTGTAGCAGGCGGGCGAGATGGATGCCCGCGAGGTAGCCGGTGGAAAAGGCGAGTTGGAGGTTGTAGCCGCCGCTGGGGCCGGTGAGGTCCAGTACTTCGCCGGCTAGAAATAGCTGGGGATTTATGCGTGATTGCATGGTGTTGGGGTTGATTTCATCCAGGCGCACGCCGCCGGCGGTGACCATGGCTTCCTTAAAGCCGCGCGTGGCGTAAATGGTAAAGGCGGTGGCTTTGAGGTGCTCAATAAGTTCCTGCATCTGCCGGCCCGTCAGGTTGGCACAGACCTGCTGCGAATCTATTTCGGTCAGGCGGCAAAACATATCCGCCAGCCGATGTGGAATAAGTTCCGCGAGTTTGGAGCGCACCAGTTTTCTGCCTTCGGCGGTGTGCCATTGTCGGAACACCTGTCCCAATTCCTCGTGGCTGATGTGCCGCAGGAAATCGGCGCGCAAGGTAATTTCGGGAAATTTTTCCAGCAGTTCGGCGACGATTTCAGAAATATTCAGCACCGCCGGTCCGGATAATCCAAAGTGCGTGAACATCATGTCATTGGTGCTGGGTTGTGGTTTGCCGGTGGCCAAGCGAGGCAGCGGGCCGGGCGCTTCTATGCGTATGGTTACGTCTGCCACCGCCAGGCCCTTAAGTTCGGTGATCCAGGTTTGTTTGCACAACAGCGGCACGATGGCCGGGCGAGGTGTGATAATGGCGTGGCCCAGAGCCTGGGCGAAAGCATAGCCATCACCGGTGGTGCCCATGCGGGTGTAACTTTGCCCGCCAACGGCAATCAGCAGAAAGCGGCTGTGAAGTATTTGCCCCGTGTGCGTTGTGACGTGAAATACGTTGGTCGAGGGATTCCATGCGACTGTTTGGGCGGTGCATGGCGCATGGATGTGTACGGCTAATTCCCGCATTCGGTGAACCATGGCATTGACCACAGAACTGGCCTTATTGGAATCGGGATATATTTTGCCGTCATGTTCTTCATGCGTGGGGACCCCGCGCTGCGCAAACCAGTTGCGCAGAGCGGCGTTATCCAGCGTGCGCAGAGCCGGGGTAAGAAATCGACCATTGCGGCCAAATTGTGTAATGAGAAAATCTATATCGCCGGCATTGGTTAAATTACAACGCCCGCCGCCGCAAACCAATACCTTAATTCCCGGCTGCGGGTTTTTTTCCAGAATGGCGATCTGCGGCATGGCTTGTCCGCGGGCGAGCGCGTCTTCACCGCAGGAAATTGCCGCCATCATGCCCGCCGCGCCGGCGCCGAGAATAATGACATCGTGGGTTATTGGGTTATCAAGCATGGGGTGCAATCCGTGGTAACGCAGGCAGCCTGCCTGCATCGGAAAAACGACAAAAGCAGGCGGGACGCCTGCGGTACCTCTCTACTACCGTTGCCCGCGCAGCATGTTACCGGGATAGGCCCCTATACCGAGGCCCGGTCTAATCCGGGGCGCAGTGCGGCGAGATCCTCGGGGATGGCCGTGGGTTCGCCCTTGCGGTTTACGCAGGCGATGGTGCTTTCCGCAGTGGTCAGCAGCAGGCGTGACTGCTGGTTGTAAAGCTCATATACATGATCTATGCGGGCACGGGTTTGCCGCTGGACGCGGGTGACCAATTCCAATTGGTCATCATAGCGGATAGGGCGTTTGAAATTTACACTGATTCGGGCCACGACAAAAATAAATCCGCGGTCTTCCAGATCGCGGTAATTGACGCCCATCTGGCGTAATAATTCGGTGCGGCCCATTTCAAAATAAGGCAGATAATTAGAATGGTGCAAATACCCCATGGGGTCGCACTCCACGTAGCGCACGCGGATGAAAATAGTGTTAACGGGATTCATTGCAGCTTTCTCCTGTTTGGCCGGAGGTCGGTTTATTCTATCCCCGCCAGGCGATTGCCCGGGTCGTTATAAAATAAGGTTCCCAATTTCTCCGGATCAACCTGACCGCGGAACCGTTCCTGCCCATCCACCAGCACCACGGGCACCGCTTTGGCATATTTCTCAAGGAGTTCGGCATTGCCGGTGATGTCTATTTTTTCCATCACTACGGGAACGGATTTTGGCAGGGATAATTCAATGGCCTTGCAGGCGTTATCGCAGATGGGGCAATTGGGTTTGAGGTAAATTGTTACGCGATGCATGTTTTTACTCCGCTATTACCGTGCCGCTGCATCTTCCCGCAGCTACGAGGATTCCATCGGAATACTATACACGCTGGGGCCACGGACTGCATAAAATAAGCATGAGCCTTGACGATCAGGCTTGTGGATGATAGCTTCAAGGGAGTTAGGGACTCTGTATATTGAGCCTCACAAAGGACTGTAGGAGGTCATCTTATGTTCCCACACGTAAATACCCATGCACGAACAGGGATTGTTATGTCGACGGGCTTCGCGTTTGCCATGGCGTTTGCCACGGCCATTTGCGCTGCTGCACAGCCGGGCACGCCGGCTACCACAACCGGCGGTGCCCCGACCACGACTGCGGCAGAAACTGTTGCGGCGACGGCACCCGCGCCTGCACCGGCCAGTGCGCCGGCAACGGCACCCGCAACGGCACCCGCGGTGACGGTGCCCGTGCCGGTGGCCCCATCGGGGGCAACCACCCCTGGCCGGGCAAAAAAGCATGCGAAAAAATCAAAAGTCAGTGTCACCCAATTTGTGGGCCAGATCAACGCCACACATGTGAATATCCGCAGTGGGCCGGGGTTATCTTATTATGCCATTGGCCAACTGGCCCGCGGTGATCTGATCAAAGTTACCGGTGAACGCAATGGCTGGTACCGGTTTGCCGCGCCGGCTGGAGCGCGCTGCTATATTGCCCGGCAATTTGTGAAACTCGGCGCCGACGGCTCCACGGGCACCGTGACGGGCAGTTTTGTTAATGTGCGTGCCGCCAGTGCATTAACGCCGGCCAGCAATTATGCGGTGGTAGATCTCTTGAACACGGGCGCGACCGTTTCGGTAACGGGCCAGACCCCCAAGTATGATATAATCCGTGCCCCCAAGGGTACGGGATTCTATGTTCTGGCGAAGTTTATAGCGCCGGCACCGGCCGGCAGCACCTATGTGACGCCTGAACTGACAATGCCGGCGGGTTTCAAAGGGGCGGGCCTGCCGACCGGATCAACGCCGGCGGCCGTGGCCTCTGCCGCCACGCCAAGCACGGGCGCAAGCGCCCCTGCCGGCGGTGCCGCAGCCCCTGCCAACGCAGGAACCGGTCTGTCGACTCCGGTGCCGCCGATTTCCGCAAATTCCGGCAGGTCCGGCGGGGTTGTGCCTGCGCCGGTTTCACCCACCATGCCTGCCACTGCAAACAGTCCCACGCCCGCAGCGACCTCTCCGGCCACGCCGACCAACACAGTGAACATGCCCG